>JAFABC010000358.1 GCA_023426275.1 Pseudomonadota bacterium
CTGGGCAAAAACGCGCCACCAAAGACCCGTCGAGGGGGTCCGGGGGGCATCATGCCCCCCGGCCGCCGGAGGCGTCTCCTCTTTCTGCTAAAGGCGCTGCGTCACCACGCTTTTTTCGGCCACGATACGGAAATCATCGCCGACCGGATGCAGGACGAAGGTGAAGGTGGCCTGTCCGGCCACGGTCTTCTCATCTTTTTTGACGGCGAAGGTCGTCGGCACCGTCACCCGCAGGTTGCCGTCCGGCAGGGACTTCACCGTGGCGTCGCCCGGGGTGTAGGACCGCTTGGGCCAGCGCTGGAAATAGCCGGCCTTGTCCTGGCGCACGATGTCGCGGCGGGTGCTGCCCTTCTTGTAGTAGTCCACGCGGCTGCCGTAGAGGTCGAGCAGGCCGTTGATGTCGCCCGAGGTGCTCTTGTTGAAATAGCCGGCAATGAAATCGGTCACTCCGGCCGGCGCGGCCGCGACGCTTTCGCTCGCGACCTCGGGGGCCTTGGGCGCGGACGCATCCGACGTCTTTTCAGCCGAGGGGATGGTGATGGTGGCCCCGGCCTGGAGATCGTCGGCGTTTTTCATGTTGTTGGCGGCCATGATGGCCTTGACGCTGACGCCGAACTTGCGGGCGATGCGCGTCAGGTTGTCGCCCCGGACCACGGTGTAGGTCTTCTCCTGCGGCGCGGGAGCCGGGGTCGGCGCGGGCGGTTCCGCGACCACTGTTTCCACGGCTTCCCCGGGCGCGGGCGTCGCCGCCTGGGCCGGCTGGGAGGCGGCGGCCGGCTGGCTCGACGCTTCAGGCGCGGGTTGTTGCTGCGGCGCGGCCTCGCTGGCGGGCTTGGCTGGCTCGGGGGCCTTGGCCGGTTCGGCCGGCTGGGGCGCGGGCGCCGGTTCGGCCGGTTTGGCCGGTTCCGGCGTCTTGGCGGGTTCGGGCGCTTTGGCCGGGGCAGCCGCAGGGGCCGGAGCCGGGCTCGAAGCGTCGAGCTTGTGGCCGGAGGCCCTGGCCTCGCGGAAGCGCGCGTATTCCTTCTGGTCGAGGCTTTCGTTGTGGTCGCTGTCGGCGGCCAGGAACTCCTCCACCGTCAGGTCCGGAAAGACCACGATGAGTTCCTCGAACAGGATCTTGCCGTCCTTGTTGTGATCGACCTTGGAAAAGGCCTGGGGGTCGTCCTTGCTACAGCCGCCCAGGACCAGGCCCAACGCCAGGGCCAGGCCGAGTGTTCGTCCGTATCGCATACATCCTCCTTTTAGGCTGCGCCCGTCGCGGCTTTGACCACGACGAGGGTGACATCGTCATGACGCGGGCGGCCGGCCAGAAACGCCTCGAGATCGGCCAGCGCCGTCGCGGCCACCGACCGGGCATCCCCGGCCGCTGCCCGGCGAATCGCCCGGCGCAGCCGCTCCTTGCCGTACATTTCCCCATTGGCGCCGCGGGCTTCCCAGATGCCGTCGGTGCCGATGGCCACGATGCTTCCGGCCGGCAGGGCCGGGATCGTGTTGGCTTCATACCGCCAGCCGGGATCGATCCCCAGCGGAATGCCCCGGCCGCCAAGCTCCACGAACGCGCCGGTCCCCGGATCGTACAGCAGGGCCGGATCGTGTCCGGCCCGGACGTACCGCAGTCCGGCGCCGGGCCGGCCGATTTCCAGCAGAAACAGGGTCATGAACCGTCCGCTGTCGCCGGTGTCGTCGGCCAGCAGCCGGTTGACGTCGTCCATGACGGCGGCCGGATCGCCCGGGGAAAGCAGCCGCGCCCGCAAAAAGGCCCGCACCGTGGTCATGAGCAGGGCGGCCTGGATGCCGTGCCCGGTGACATCGCCGACCACCGCCAGCAGGGCGTCGTGGTCCGGCGTGGCCCCGTCGCGGCGCACGAAATCGTAGTAATCCCCGCTGGTGGCGTCGCAGGACAGGCTCAGCCCGGCCACGTCGAAGCCGCAAAACGGCGGGATACCGCGCGGTTGCAGGCTTTTTTGGACATTGGCCGCCAGCTCCATGTCGAATTCCAGCCGCTGCTTGACCAGGGCGTCGCGGTGCAGCCGGGCATTGACGATGGCCACGGCGGCCTGGGCCCCGAGCAGGGAAAACATCTCCATGTCGTCGGAAGAAAAGACGCCGCCGTCCACCTTGTTGATGCACTGGGCCACGCCGATGACCCGGCCCCGGTACACCAGCGGCACGCAGGCCATGGTGCGGGTGCGGTAGCCCGTCAGGCGGTCGACGTCGGGATTGAAGCGGGGATCGGCGTAGGCGTCGGCCAGAAGCGCCGGTTCGGCCCGGGCCGCCACCCAGCCGGCCACGCCCTCGCCCGGGGCCAGCCGGAAGCCCGAGCGCAGTTCGCCGCTGGCCGGTCCCTGGGCCACGGTGAAGATGAGTTCGCCCTGGCCGTCTCCCGGCCGTTCGTCGACCAGCAGCAGGCTGGCCGCCTCGGCCGCGAGCGCCTGCCGGGAGGTGGTCATGATCCGGTCCAGCACCTCGGGCAGCTCCAGCGACTCGGTCACCAGGCGCGACAAGGCGAAGCACCGCGTCAACGCGGCCAGCCGGTCTTCCGGGCGGGAACGCCCTCCGTCGGGGCAAGAGGCGTCGGTCATGCCGATCTCCCCAGGTTCATGCCCCACCCCCTACATGAAAAGCGGATGCGGGGCAAAGCCGGGAAAGGCAAAAAGGTGAAAAAGTCCGCGCGGGCAAGAAGATCGGACGGCTTACGCCGCTCCCTCCGGCGCGACCGCGCGGCAAAGGGCGGCGGACGGAAGCCCCGCCCGGACGGTCGCCGGCAGGTCCCCGGCCTCAGATGCCTTCGAGCATGGCGATGGCCGTGGTCCTTTCGTCCCGGAACCGGGCCTGGACCGCCTCGCGCACCCGTTTGTTGTGGCGGAAGAACTTGCGGCCCCGGATGCGGTAGACTTCCTCGATGACGGTCTTGTCAAAGTCCTGACGGCTGGCCGTGTCCTCGGCTTTTTCGATGGCCTGGGAAAAGATGCGCTCCGCGCCGTAGGGGCCGTGTTGCACGGCCGTGCTCCAGAGCACCTCGCGCAGGGCGTAGGAATGCTTGCTCACGTCCACGCCCGTGGTCAGCACGATGCTCTTGGCGGCCGGGGAATAGTTGTTGGACCGGATGAATTCGTGTTGCAGGGCCTCAAACCGCTTGGGATCGGCGGCGGCGATGCTTTTCCAGACCTGCGGCATGCGCCCGGAACGGCAGCCGGTGTTGGCCGGACCGGCCCGCCGCAGCCGCGTGGCCAGATCCGGGGCCTTGTCCTGCAGGAACCGGATGAAATAATCCATGGTGCCGGTCCGGGAGGCGATCTGGTACTGGCCGTAGGAGGTGCCGCCCTGGCGGTCGTAGCCGATGCAGTCGATGGCGGCGTTGGATTCGTAGCGGGCGCTCAGCCGGCCGGCCCGGTGCTCCAGGCTCGACGGCAGCACCTTGTGGTTGGCCGCCACTTCCTCTTTGGCGCATTCGACCCGACTGCTTTCGGCCAGGATGTTTTCCGCGCCGGCGGCGGCCAGCAGCAACTCCTCCTCGCGCTTGGTGAAGCCGCTGTTGGCCGAGCCCTGGGCCACGCGGCCCAGGTGCCCCAGGTCGTCGGGGTGGCGCGCCGTGGGGCTGACGGCCATGCGCACCGAGGATTTGTCCACGGCCCGGCGCAGGCTGTAGCCGCCGGACGCGCCCCGTTGCGCCGCGCGCGAGACGGCCTTGGGCAGGGCGACCTCGGCTCCGCTGTCGGCGGCGGCCTGCTCCATGGCCAGCCGGGACAGGGTGGCCAGGGCGCTGCCCTGAAACTGGTCGAGCCCGCCGTTGCCGCCTGTCAAACCCTTGGCACCGGCGTCGTAGCCGAGCATGGCCATGGCCGCGTCCTGCTCCGATGTTCCGGAATCCGACAGCATTTCCAGTCCGGTGATCATGTTTTCGCGGGGGATGGGCGGTTGGCCGCGTTTGCCCAGTTCGCCGTTGATTCCGTAGCCGCTTTCCAGCATGGTCGCGAAAAGGCGGGAATCCTTGCCGGGCTTGGCCGTACCGGGCGTCAGGGAGGCCGCTTTCTGGAAGAGCGCGGCGGTGGAGTCGGTCGTCTGTATGGCCATGAAGCTTTCCCGGTGGTTTCGTGCTTGGCGGTGACGCCAGCCGATGTTGCAAACCCCGTGCCCGGCACGCCTCAAAGGAGCCCACGTGAACCCCAGCCACCGCTTTTTCGCCAACAAGGCCTGCCGCTATTTTCCCTGCCACGCCGGGGCCGATCCCGAGGCCTTCAACTGCCTGTTTTGCTTTTGCCCGCTCTATTTCCTGGAGGACTGCGGCGGGGACCACGTCATGCGCGACGGCGTCAAGGATTGCACGCCCTGCCTGCGGCCCCACCGCCCGGAGGGCTACGACGAGATCCTCGAACGCCTGCGCCAGGAAGCCGCCTGTCGGCGCAAGGCCGCAAAAAAATGACGCCGCATTGATCCGGATCAATGCCCGGGGCCGTCCCATGGGCTAGCTTCCCCGGACCGGCGAAATGCCGGACCAAAGGAGGCACCGCCCATGAACAGGCGCGCATTTCTCATGTCCCTCGGCACGGCCGGAGCCGCCCTGGCCGCGCCCACAACCGCCAAAACGGTGCTGGCCCGGGACGCGGCCCCCGAAAACGAGCCGCTGGCCACCCTGTACGACCTGTCGCGCTGCGAGGGCTGCGGGGCCTGCGTCGAGGCCTGCCGCGACGCCCACGCCGGCAAGTATCCCGAGCCCAAAAAGCCCTTTCCCAAGATGTCGCCGGCCCGGGTCAAGGCCGAGGACTTTTCCGAGGCCCGGGACGTGGACGACCGGCTCACCCCGTACAACTGGCTCTTCATCCAGACAGCCACCGTCACAAAGGACGGCCGCGAGCTGACCGTCAACATCCCCCGGCGCTGCATGCACTGCGACCATCCGCCCTGCGCCGAGCTGTGCCCCTGGGGCGCGGCGGCCAAATATCCCGACGGCGCGGTGCGCATCGACGATTCCATCTGCCTGGGCGGGGCCAAGTGCCGCAAGGTCTGCCCCTGGCACATTCCCCAGCGCCAGACCGGCGTGGGGCTCTACCTCGACCTGATGCCGCGTTTCGCCGGCAATGGCGTCATGTACAAGTGCGACCGCTGCCAGGACCGCATGGCCGCCGGCAAGCAGCCGGCCTGTGTCGAGGCCTGCCCCTACGGGGTGCAGACCATCGGCCCGCGCTCGCGGATCGTGGCCGCCGCCCATGAACTGGCCCGGAAAACGGGCGGCTTCATCTACGGCGAAACCGAAAATGGCGGCACCAACACCCTCTACGTCTCGCCCGTGCCCTTTCCCACGCTCAACGCGGCCATCGAGAAAGGTCCGGGCCGGCCGGGCCTCGGCAAGACGGCGGACGTCATGGGCGATCAGGCCAATCTGGCCACGTCCGTGCTGCTGGCCCCCATCGCCGGCGTGGCCGCCGGCGCCCTGCGCCTGTGGCGCAAGGGCCAATCCGCCACCGGCAAGGAGAACAACCATGGCGCGTAATCCGCTGTTTCCGCGCTGGCAAAAACGCCTGCTCCTGCTGGCCGCCCTGGGCCTGGCCCTGACCGGCATGGGGCAGATGCCGATTTTTTCGCGCTACTACATCGCCGACATTCCGGGCCTGGGCTGGCTCGGCAACTTCCGCATCACCGCCGCCACCCATCTGGCCCTGGCCGTGCTCCTGCTGTTTCTCCTGGCCTCCTTCGCCACCACCTGGCTTGGCGCGGGCCGAGCCCGGCCGCGCCTGACCCGGCCGGGGCTGTGGCGTGTGGTCCTCTACGCCGCCATCGCGGGCACGGGGCTGTTGCGGGTGCTGCAAAACGGCACGCTGCCGCTTTTCGGGCCCGGCACCGTGCGCTATCTCGACTGGAGCCACCTGGGCCTGACCATGGGCCTGCTCGTTTTCGCCATCGGCTGGGGCCGCAAGGCCGCCACCGCGCCGGCCCCGATTTCCCCGTCCCGCCCGCGATCCCCCCGGGCCTGACCTCTCCCCTCCCGCCGCCAGCCGGGGCCCCTCCCCGGCTGGCCCCTTCCGCCGCGCGCCTTCCCGCCTGTTGCCCGGCCGGTCATACCCGGCCACGACTCTTCGCTTGACAAATAATAGGACGCTATTAAATACCTCGCTATCAAACGAGGTGATCCCATGACGTCCCTTCCCCGCGAACAACTCGGCATCGTCCTGGCCCGCACGGCCCGGCTGATGCGCACCCGGCTCGACGAACGCCTGTCCCCCCTGGGGCTGACCCAGTCCAAGTGGCTGATCCTGCTCTATCTTTCCAGAAACGGCGGCCGGATGCCGCAAAAGGAACTGGCCGAGACCATCGGCGTCGAAGGCCCGACCGTGGTGCGCGTGCTGGACGGCCTGGAACGGCTGGGCCTTATCGAGCGCCGCGACCAGCCCGCCGACCGGCGCACCAAGGACGTGCTGCTCACCGGACAGGCGACCGGCATTCTGGGAGAGATCACGAGCATCACCGCCGCCTGGCGCGAGGAAGTCTGGGCCGGCGTGTCCGACGCGGATCTGGCGGCCTTCGCCCGCGTCCTGGACACGCTGCTGGCCAACCTGGGGGCATCGCCCCGGGAATAATCCCCGCGCCGCCCCGCACCGCCGATCCAACGCCTTTTGTTTCAAGGAGTTTTCACGACCATGTCTCACGCTGCGCCCTTCGGGCCGGGGTCCTTGCGACGCCGGTTCGCCAATTCCCCGCGTTTCCGGCTGGGCCTGTTCGCCACGGGCGGCGGCCTGCTCCTGCTCGGCCTGGGCTTTTGGACCTATGCCCGGTGGAACCACGTCACGGAAAACGACGCCAAGGTCATGGCCGACATGGTCACCATCAGCAGCCGCGTGGACGGCTGGGTGGACCAGCGCCCGGTCACCGACGGCGATTTCGTGAAACCGGGGCAGGAACTCGTGCGGCTGGATCGGCGCGAGGCCGCCTTGCAGGTAAAGGAACTGCGGGCCAAGCTGGCCTCCCTGGGCCTGGAGTCCGAACGACTCACGGCCCGGCTGGCCGTCACCCGGGGAACCACGGCAAGCGACGTCAACGCCTCCCGGGCCCGCCACGAGGCGGCCGAAGCCAACCTGCACGCCATCGAGGCCGAACTGGAACGCAACGAACTGAGTTTCAGCCGCAACCGCCAACTGGCCGATAAGAACGTGATCTCCCGGCAGGACTGGGACGCCACCCGGACCAACACCAAACAGGTGGCCGAAAAACTGCGGCAGGCCAAGGCGCAGATCGCCGAGGCCGCGGCCGGCATGTCCGACGCCGAGGCCAAGCGCGGCGACGTGGCCGTGCTGGAGAAAAACATCCAGGAGCTGGCCGCGGAAATGGAGCAGGTGCGCACCCAGATCGGCCAGCGGCAGGTGGAGCTCGACGACCGGGTGGTGCGCAGCCCCATACGCGGGGTGGTGGATCGGAAATTCGTCGAACCCGGCGAGTACGTCATCCCCGGCCAGCGCCTCGTGCTCCTGCACGATCCCCAGGCCGTGTGGGTCGAGGCCCGGCTCAAGGAAACCAAGCTGGCCGGCCTGCGCCCGGGCCAGCCCGTGGCCATCAGCGTGGACGCCTACCCGGACCGGCGCTTCGCCGGCGAGGTGGAACGCATCGGCCATGCCGCCACCAACCAGTTCGCCCTGCTGCCGAGCCCCAACCCCTCGGGCAACTTCACCAAGATCACCCAGCGGGTGCCGATCCGCATCAAGGTGGCCCAGCCGCCGGACAATCCGCTTCGCCCCGGCATGATGGTGGAGGTGGACATTGACGCGTCAAACGGCTGAGTCCCTGGTCGACCGCTTCGGCCCGGCCTACAAGTGGTATGCCACGGCCTCGGTGATGATGGGCTGCATCGCCACGGTGCTGTCCTCCACCATGGTCAACGTGGCCATGCCCGACATCATGGGCGAATTCGGCATGGGCCAGGATCAGGTCCAGTGGCTGTCCACGGCCTTCCTGGCCGCCATGACCGCCAGCATGTTGCTGACGGCCTGGGCGCTGGCCAACCTGGGTCCCAAAAACGCCTATCTGGCCGCCCTGGCCGCCTTCACCTTCGGCTCAATCCTCGGCGGACTCAGCACCGGCCAGGAAGTGCTCATCCTGTCGCGTGTCATCCAGGGCGCGGCCGCCGGACTGGTGCAGCCCGTGGCCATGGTGGTGATCCTCACGGTCTTCGACCCGCGAAAGCGCGGCACGGCCATGGGCATCTACACCCTGGGCATCGTGGTGGCCCCGGCCCTCGGCCCCACCGTGGCCGGGGTGCTCATCGACAATTATTCCTGGCGCTACATCTTCTATCTCGGCGTGCCGCTGTGCCTTGTCGGCGCGGGCTTAAGCCTCGCCTTCCTGCCCGGCCACGTCCGCCAGCGCAGCGATCCCTTCGACCTGCCGGGGTTCGTGTTGTTGTGCCTGGCCGTGGCCGCCTTTCTGGCCGCCCTGTCCAACGGCCAGCGCCAGGGCTGGGACTCGGGCTTCGTGGTCGGCGGCTTTTGCGTCAGCGCCCTGGCCACGGCGGCCTTCCTGCGCCGCGAACAGAGCTGCAAGGCCCCCCTGCTCGCCCTCGGCGTCTACAGGAACCCCAAATTCCTGGCCGCGGCCATTGTGTCCTTCATCCTGGGCATGGGCCTTTTCGGCTCCACCTACCTCGCCCCGCTGTTCGTCCAGACCGTGCAGGGCTACACCCCGACCGAGGCCGGGCTCATGCTCATGCCGGCCGGACTCATGATCGGCGTGATCGCGCCCCTGTCCGGCCGCCTGTCCGACCGGGTGCCGCCCTACCAGCTCATCATCCTGGGCCTGTTCCTGTTCGGCTGGTCCTGCCTGCTGATGACCGACGCCGGCACGTCCACGGACTTCTGGCAGTTCACCTTCTGGGTGATGCTCGGCCGGGTGGGCCTCGGCTGCATCACCCCGGCCCTCAACAGCGGGTCGGTGCGGGTGCTCGCGCCCGAGGAGATGGGGCAAGGCGCGGGCAACATCAACTTCATGCGCCAACTCGGCGGGGCCATCGGCGTCAGCCTGCTGTCGGTCTACCTGGACCGCCAGACCGCCCTGTACTGCCAGTCCTTCAACGCCCTGCAAACCGGCACCCACGCCGCTTCGGACACGCTCAACGTCATCTCGCTGCTCCTGTCCCGGGCCGGCATCCTCGACGACGTCTCCCAGGCCCTGCGCCCGCCGGCGGCCTACCATTTCCTGTCGCAGATGATCGCGGCGCAAGGACGGATGATGGGCTTTCGCGAGAGCTTCCTGCTGACCGCCGCCGTCTTCGCCGGAGCCATCCTGCCGGCCTGGTTCATGCGCCCGGGCAAGCGCCGGGGCGCATGAGGGGAACAGGAGGAAGAGGCCTCCGGCGGCCGGGGGGCAACAGCTTGCCTTTCCCGGTGAGGGGGCTTGGGGGGCATCATGCCCCCCAACGGTGAGGGTCCGGGAGAGGCGGCGCCTCGCCCGGCCGCCGGAGGCAACCCGCCTTTGTCGCCGCAAACTGGCGGGCCTTGCGGACCAGGGCGATGGAGTCGGCGAACTGGCGCGACTCGCCCTCCCGGGAGTGGTTGTCGACGCGCCGGTCGCTGCCGTGGATGCGCACGTTGGCCAGCACCCTGGGCACGTGGACGAAGCGCGCCCCGCCCATGGCGAAGCGCAGATACATCTCGTGGTCCTGGGACACGTGTTCCGGGGAATAATAGCCGAAGGCGTCGTGCAGCGCCTTTTTATAGAGCTTGCACACGCCGCAGAAATACCAGTCGCAAAAAGCGTTTTCGAAGCTGTACTCGGGCAGGGCGAAGCGGCGCAGGATGCGGCCGGCATCGTCGACGATGTGCATGTCCGCGTAGGCGAAATCCGCGTCGCCCGCGGCCAGCGCCCCGGCCAGCTCCCCGACCATGGCCGGCAGCAGCATGTCGTCCGAGGCGATAAAGGTGCAAAGCCGCCCCGTGGCCGCCCGCAGGCCCGTGTTCAGGGCATGGCTCAGGCCCTGGTTGCGCTCGTGGCGCAGCACGACCAGTTCCCGGCCGGCGGCCGGATAGCGCGGATGCCAGGTGCGGCGCACGACATCCGCGGCCTCGTCGTAGGCGGCGGCGAAAGACGTCTGCTCGCCGGCCACGGCCGTCCGGTAGGCGTCGAGCACGGCCGCCGTGTCATCGGGCGAGGCGTCGTCCACCACCACGATCTCGATGTCGGGGTAGTCCTGGAACCAGATGGAATCCAGGCACACGGGCAGATAGCGGGCCTGATTGTAGGTCGCGACCACGACCGAAACCTTGTCCATGGCGGTTGCCCTCATTGCGCTTGCGGACGCGGGTTCAAAGAATCGGGGAAAGCCGTGCTTCCCGCAACGGGACCTGCTGGCACAAAATCTGCTTGGCCGCAGGCGACAGCGCTTTGGCGTCGGCGATCCGACACACCGCGCCTCCCGGCCGAACCGATTCCAGCCCAGGAGCCGACCATGCCCTACTATTCCAACATGAAAACCCTCAACAGCATCGCCCGGCAGGTCTACCAGGCCAACCACATCGGGGAAATCGAGTCGTTCCCCGAGGAAATCACCCTGCTGCCGACCCTGCGCTGCAACTACAACTGCGTGACCTGCACCCAGGACCACTCCTGCGCCATGGAGTATCCCGAGTCCTTCATCGACGGGCTTTCGGACATCCTTCCCTTTGCCAAGTTCGTCAACATCAACGGCGGCGAACCGCTCCTGTACCGGCATCTCGACAAGCTCATCAGCGCCATCACCGCCAAGGACACCCGGTTCTGGCTGGTCACCAACGGCTCGCTTTTAAATGATGCCTGGCGGCAAAAGCTCATCTCCGGCGCCTTGCAGGTCATCAAGTTCAGCATCGACGGCGGCACGGCCCAAGCCTACGCCAGCATCCGGCCCAAGGGCAATTTCTTCAAGGTGCTCCAAAACATCGCCGAGTTCATGAAGCTGCGCGTCCAGACCAGACGCTTCGATATCGACACGCAGATCAATTTCGTGGCCCTGCGCGACAACATCGAATCCCTGCCCAAGCTCACGGCCATTGCCGCCGATCTCGGCATCAGCCAGATCAACGTCATCTACTGTCTGTGCGAAACGGAATATCTGGCCGAACGGTCGCTGTTTTTTCATCAGGAACTCAGCGACGAAAAAATCAGTCTGGCCCGGGAAATCGGCGAACGCCAGGGCGTCAATGTGGCCGCGCCCAAACTTTTTTCCGGCAGGACCGTGTCCCCGGACAGCTGGCTGAGCGCCAGCTCCTGCGATTTTCCCTTCAAGTTCCTGTCCGTGGACCTCAACGGCGCGGTCGGCGTGTGCTGCGGCACGCCCATCCGCAAGGGCAATCTGTTCCGCGACGGCTTTGCCGCCTGCTGGAACGATCCGCTCTGGGTCAGGGTCCGGGAAACGGTCAATACGGACAACGAACTGGAGATGTGTCGCAACTGCGTGCTGTGCAAGCAGAAGCCGGCCAACATCAAAAGCCACATTCCCAACGAGGAACTGGCCCGCAGGATGCTGGCCAAACACGGGCTGGACGCGGCGGCGGCTTTCGGAACACCGGCGCACGGCGAGGCAGTCCCCGCCGCATAAAAAAACCGGCCGCGCCGCCGGAGAGGCGGCGCGGCCGAAGAGACGGTTTCTACCAGTTCTCGGGAATGATCTCGAAATAGGCTTGCGGATGCTCGCAGGCCGGGCACTTGTGGGGGGCTTCCTCGCTTTCGATGGGGAAGCCGCAGTTGCGGCAGCGCCACACGACCTTGGTCTCGCGCTTGAAGACCTTGCCGGCCTCGATGTTGTCGGCCAGCTTGGCGTAGCGGAGCTTGTGGAAGCCTTCGGCCTTGGCGATGTTGTGGAACGTCGCCGCGACCTCGGGATAGCCCTCTTTCTCGGCCACGGCGGCAAACGAGGGATACATGTCGTTTTCCTCGTAGGACTCCCCGCCCTGCGCCTCGCGCAGATTGGCCACGGTGTCGCCGATGACGCCGGCCGGGAACGCGGCGACGATTTCCACCTCGCCGCCCTCAAGGTACTTGAACAGCCGTTTGGCGTGCTCTTTTTCCTGATCGGCGGTTTCGGTGAAGATGGCGGCGATTTGCTCGTAGCCTTCCTTTTTCGCCTTGGAAGCGAAATAGGTGTAGCGGTTTCTGGCCTGGGACTCGCCGGCAAAGGCGGTCAGGATGTTCTTTTCGGTCTGGGAACCCTTCAACGATTTCATGCCTTCTTTCCTCCTGTGGAGTGGCTTGACCTGTTCTCAAAAAGAGGCAGGGGAAAAAGCCTCCGCTGCCCGGGAGGGACGCAGCCGCTCCCGGACCTCGTCGGTTGGGGCCTCATGCCCCCAAGCCCCCTCACGGGGGCTTTTGCTCAGCTTTTCAGTCCCCTTTGCCTCCGGGCGACAAGGGGGTCCCCCGGCCGCCGGAGGCTCTATCTAATATTCATCCCAATACTTTTCCGCCCATTTGAGCGCGGCGGCCACGGCGGGAAAGCCGATGGTGGTGGTCAGGGCCAGGATGGCCTGACTGACCTCGGCCGGCGTGGCCCCGGCCCTGGCGGCGCGCCGGGCGTGGCTGGCCACCGAGGTTTCAGAGCCAAGCGCCGCGGCCGCGCCGAGCTGCACCAGCTGGATGGTTTTTTCTTCAAGGGGACCAATATCACGCGCGGCCAGGGCCACGGAATCGAGCGCGGCCATAAACTTGGGATGGTCGTGAGACAGCCGCTCATAATGACGCGGAATAAATGTATCCTTCATGACGCGTTCCCTTACGGCACCGGCCGGTCTACTGACCGGCGTGCACGCGCTCCAGGGCCTTGATCAACACGCCGAGGTCCGGGCGCGAATTGATGTCGTGCACGTCAATGAATCGGATCACCCCTTTTTTGTCCACAACAAAAAGCGCCCGTTCGGTGGTGCCGTTGCTCCGCAGAATCCCGAGCTTGGCGGCCAGACCGCCATGGGGCCAGAAGTCCGAGGCCACGGGGAACCACAGCCCGCCCATGGCCCGCGTCCAGGCGTAGAGTGTGGGGATGTTGTCGGCCGAAATGCCGACCAGGGCGGCGTCGTTGGCCGCGAACATCGACTGGGCGATGTTGTAGCCCGGCCACTGGCCCGAGCACACCGGCGTCCAGGCCGCCGGCACGAACGACAGCACCAGGATCTTCCGGCCCAGGTAATCCGACAGCCGCACCCGGCCCCCGGACACGGTGGGCAGATCGAAATCGGGCATCTTGTCGCCAATGGCCACGGTCAGGTGACTGTCCGTGGGCGGCAGTTTGCCCACCGGATAAATTTCACTGGCCATCCCGCCCGACGGCGCGGAGTCGGCCCGGGCGGGAATGGCGAAAGCCAATGTCAGCAGGGCGATGGCCACGCCCAGGCGAAATACGCGCATACGATCTCCTTTACCGTGCCGCAATGGCACACACGACAACATCATGAGGATGCCTCCGGCGGCCGGGGGCATGATGCCCCCCCGGTCCCCCTCGAAAGGGGCGAACGACTGACCTGCCGGACGGTCGCCCATCCCTTTGGGGAGGGTCCGGGAGGGGGAGCCCCCCTCCCGGCCGCCGGAGGCGTCTTTACCATCCCCCGCTCCGGCGAGCAGGCCCTAAAGGCCGGCCGCCCGGGTGACCTTGGACAGGAACTCCCCGGCCGAGTGGATCTCGCCCAGGCTGCCCATGACCACGGCGTAATCGCCCTGGGCCCGCTTTTTGAGCACGTAGAAAAACGGCGTTCCCACCTGCCCCACCCGGGAATGCACGGCAAAGGCGGCATCGGAAAAAAGCGCGAACGGAATCCCGTACTGCTTGCGGAAGACATCCACCTCCGCTTCCGAATTGCCGGCCCCGATGCCGATGACCTTGATCCGGTTGGACAGCCCACGCTTCTCGATGAGCTCGTGCAGGGTGTTCACCACCGGCGCGTCCCGCTGGCAGTGCGGGCAGTACATGCTGAAGATCTCGACCACGAGCACTTCGGCTTTGAGCGTGTTGATGGGTGTTTGCGCCTTGCTGGCGGCAATGCCGAGCTCCTTGGCCGCCTGCGGGGTGATCGGGCCGAACAGCGGCACGTCCGGAAACACGCTGCCGACAGCCAGCGGATGCGAGGACGGCGCCTCGGAAGCATCGACGGCCAGGGCCACGCCGGCGGTCAACAGGACAAGCGGCAGCGCCGCAACCAGGGAAAGCAGTCGTCTCATATCCCCTCCCGGGAAGGCAGTGATCGGCTTTGGAGCGTAATTCTCGCTCTTTACCCATGTTCCGTCCGGCCGTCAAAGTTCCGGCCCTCGGCGCGCGTTTCCCGACGGGCAAAAGCAACGGCCCCGCAACCGGGCTGTCACACTGGCCGGCCAATGTCCCGTCCGATAACCATAACGGAGGTTCGTCCGATGCGCCGACATGTCCTGCCGCCTTTTGCCGCGGCATCCATCAACCGCGTGGCCTGGATCGTCCTGGCCGTGCTCTTTCTGGCCGCGACCTCGGTCCACGCCGAGTCCGGCCCCGCTCCGAAATACATCTTTTATTTCATCGGCGACGGCATGGCCATGCCCCAGCGCAGCGCCGCCGAATACTTCCTGGCCGCCAAGGCCGGCGAGGGCAAACCCGGCATCGTCAAGTTGGCCATGAACAAGCTGCCTGTCCAGGGGCTGACCACCACCTATTCGCTCAATTCCATCATCACCGATTCCGGCGCGGCCGGCACGGCCCTGGCCACCGGGGTCAAAACCTACAACGGGGCCATCAGCGTCGACGCCGCCAAAAAGCCCGTGGCCACCCTGGCCGAAAAGGCCCGGGACAAGGGCATGAAGGTCGGCATCGTCTCCAGCGTGTCCCTGGACCACGCCACGCCGGCCTGCTTCTATTCCCACCAGCCCAGCCGCAACAATTATTATGAGATCGCCAAGGACGTGGCCAAAAGCGGTTTCGACTATTTCGGCGGCGGCGGCTTCAAGGACCCGGCCGGCAAGAAGTCCAAGCAGCCGGGCGAAAAGGAAAACGCCCTGGAGGCCATGAAAAAGGCCGGCTACACCGTGACCGACGACGCCAAGGCCATCGAGGCGGCCAAGCCCGGCACCAGGCTCGTGGCCATAAACGCCGATCTCGACCACTCCAAGGCCATGCCCTACTCCATGGACAACGACAAAAAGGGCCTGTCCCTGGCCGACTTCACGGCCAAGGGCATCGAGCTGCTCAACAACCCCAAGGGCTTTTTCCTCATGGTCGAGGGCGGCAAGATCGACTGGGCCTGCCACGCCAATGACGCCACCGCCTCCATCGAGGACACCCTGGCCTTCGACGCCGCCGTGGCCGAGGCCGTGCAGTTCGCCGCCAAGCATCCCAACGAGACCCTCATCGTGGTCACCGGCGACCACGAATGCGGCGGCCTGACCCTGGGCTTCGCCGGCACCCGCTACGGCAACTACTACCAGTACCTCAAAAACCAGAAGGCCTCCTTCGAAGCCTTCACCGCCGCCCTCAAGGACTACAAAAAGACCCACACCGCCCAGAACGCCAGGTTCGAGGACGTGGCCCCCATGATCAAGGAGAGCTTCGGCCTGATCGTGCCCACCGCCGCCGACCTCGACGCCATGAAGCAAAACCCCATCAAGTTTTCCTCCAGCCACACCTCGCCCGTGGACCCGCACGGCATGTACCTGCGCGACTACGAACTCGACGCCGTCAAGGCCGCCTTCACCCGCAGCATGAACGACGAGAAGGAGCGCGCCGACGACGAGATGGACTACCGGGCCTACGGCGGCTACGAGCCCCTGGCCGTGACCCTGACCCACATCCTGGACAACAAGGCCGGCATCGGCTGGACCAGCTACTCCCACACCGGCGTGCCGGTCGTGACCTCGGCCATGGGCCCCGGTTCCCAGGGCTTCTCCGGCTACTACGACAACACCGACGTGGCCAAGAAGATCATGGCCGCCATGGGCCAGAAGGTCGTGGCCAGCAAGTAACCGGCAAGACGCGAATCGGACAACGCCTCCGGCGCTTCGGGAGGAGGGAAACGCCCTCCTCCCGAAGCCTTCCCCGGACAGGCGTCCCCATTTTTCCCGCCGTGGGCCCGGTCCCCTGGCGACGATGGCTCCCGGGCCTCGCCGCCAACGGACCGGACCCACGGCTTCGTTGCGGAGTCCCCATGTCCAAAGCTGTCCCCGCCTCCCGCCTGGCCGCCCGGCTCCGACCCACCGGGCAAAAACGGCGCGACGCCGTGTTCGTGCTCTTCGTCCTTCTCGTCATCATCGGCCTGTGGCGGCTGCCCACGGGCTTTGAAAACCGGCTGCCCACCGACGCCGTGCAGGTCAAGGCCCGCATCCTGGACGTGGACAACGCCCACGTGCACCAATACGGCATCGTGCGCGAGGGCGAGCAGCGCGTCACGGCCGAGCCCCTTTCCGGCCCGTTCGCCGGCCGACGCATCACCGCCGACAACATCCTGCTCGGCAAGCTCGAACTGGACAAGATCTTCGCCCCGGGCGACACGGCCCTGCTCGTGCTGTCCCTGCGGGACGGCACGATCGTCTCGGCCGTGGCCAAGGACCATTGGCGGTTGTCGCTTCAGGGACTGCTGCTCGGGCTCTTTGCCCTGGCCCTGATCGCCTACGCCGGCCTGACCGGCATCAAGGCCATGCTGTCCTTCGTCTTCGCCGCCCTGCTTCTGTGGAAGGTGGTGGTGCCGCTTTTCCTCAAGGGCTACGACCCGCTGCTCGTGACCCTTGGCGTGCTGGCCGGGCTCATGGCCGGCATCGTCTTCCTGGTCGGCGGGGTCAACCGCCGCTCCCTGGCCGCCTATCTCGGCTCCCTGGCCGGCGTGGCCGTGACCTGCGCCCTGGCCGTGGCCACGGCGCCGGGATTCGCCCTGCCCGGCGCGGTCAAACCCTTTGCCGAAACCCTGCTCTACACCGGCTACGCCCACCTGAACCTCGGCAAAATGTTTCTGGCCACCATCTGCCTCGGGGCCAGCGGCGCCATCATGGACGTGGCCATGGACGTGGCCGCGAGCCAGGCCGAGGTGGTCGGACACCACCCGGACATCGGCGGCTGGAAACTGTGTTTGTCGGGATTTCGCGTGGGGCGGGTGGTCATCGGCACCATGGCCACCACCCTGTTGCTGGCCTACTGCGGCGGCAGTCTGGCCCTGCTCATGGTGTTCATGGCCCAGGGCGTGCCGCTGGTCAACGTGGCCACCATGCCCCATGTGGCCGCCGAGATCGCCAACACCCTGGTCGGGAGTTTCGGTCTGGTCACGGCCGCGCCGTTGACCGCCGTGGCCGGCGCCTTGCTGCTGCGAAGCGGGGAGGAAGGCGCCTCCGGCGGCCGGGGGGCATGATGCCCCCCGGTCCCCCTCGATAGTTCTTTGCGCGGCGCGAAGCGACGCTGGCGCGCCTTGTCGGTGCATTTTTGCCCTG
>JAFABC010000127.1 GCA_023426275.1 Pseudomonadota bacterium
GCCGTCAGCACGCCCGCGCCGATGAGCGCCCCACCGCCGCAGCGGCGCAGCCTTCCCACGAAGCGCGGGTCCCGGATGCGGCCGCCGGCCGAGCCGGCCAGGAAGGCGTAGGCCGTGGTGTTGGCGATGGCCAGCAGCATGAAGGTCAGGCCCAGCAGGAAAAGCTGCGGCCCGGCCGGGGCCGTGTGGCTGACGAACTGGGGGAGGAAGGCGACGAAAAAGAGGATGGATTTGGGATTGAGCACGGTGACGGCGAAGGCGTGGACGAATTTCCGGCCAGCGGGGCTGGCGGGAGGCAGGGACACGGCGGCGCCGCCGGAACGGATCATGCCGAGGCCAAGCCAGATGAGGTAGGCCGCACCCACGACCTTGACCACGGTAAAGGCGGCGGCCGAGGCGGCCAGCAGCGCGCCAAGGCCGAGAAGCGATCCGCCGCAGGCCACGAGGTCGCCCAGAGCCACGCCGGCGACAAGGGACCAGATGGATTTGCGGCCTTCGGCCAGACCGTAGCCGACCACAAGCAGCACGGTCGGTCCGGGCGTGATGAGCAGCAGCGAGGCGGCGGCGATAAAGGCGAGATAGAGGGAAAGGGACATGGCGGACTCCTTTGCCCCGGTTTATGACTTCCCCGTGGCGGCGTAAATCCCGCAGCGCCGGCAGGCCGCGCAGCCGGCGGGCGGACATTTGGCCGTGGCCAGCCCCTGCCGGTAGCGCTCCCACTCGCGCCAGAGAAACTCCCGGGAAACGCCAATCTCGATGATATCCCAGGGAAAGACCTCGTCCTTGTCCCGCTCCCGATCGAGATAGGCGGCCACATCGCCGTCCCAGGTCTTGAGCGCCCGGCGAAAGCTGCCGACCCGCACCGCCGCCTGGACGAGCGGAAACAGGGCGGCGTCGCCCCGGGCGAGCAGGCCCTGCATCCGGGCGGCCGAGGCGTTTTCCACCTCGACGCGGAAGCCCTTGAGCGGTTTGACCGCTTCGCGCACCCGGGCGTAGGCCGCCTCGATGGCCGCCTCGGAGGCCATCGGCGCCCACTGCATGGGGGTTTGCGGCTTGGGCACGAGGGGATTGACCGAGAGGGTGGCATGGGCCACGCCGCGCTTGCCCACGCCGATGCTGGCGGCGGCGGCCACCTGCCCGAGCAGCGGGGCCAGCTCGTCGAAGTCCTCGGGCGTCTCCCCGGGCCAACCGACGATCACGTAGAATTTCAAATGATTGATGCCGTGCTTGCCGGCCAGGGTCACGGCGCGCAGCAGGTCGTCCACGGCCAGATGCTTGTTGGCGGCCCGGCGCAGGCGCTCGCTGGGCGCTTCCAGGGCGAGCGTCAGGGTGCGCAGCCCGGCCGCGCGCAGGGTGGCGAGCAGGTCCGGGGTGATGCCGTCGGCGCGCACCGAGGACAGGGAGAACTTCGTGCCCCGCTCGCGCAGCCAGGACAGAAACGGCAGCAGGTCCGGCCAGTCGGTAAGCGCCGTGCCCACGAGGCCGACCTTGCGCGGGGAGACGTCCTCGATCAGGGCCTGCAAGCCGTCCATGCGGGCCTGCCGGGGCGGCCGGTAGACGTAGCCGGCGGCGCAGAAACGGCAGCCATAGGGGCAACCGCGATTGACCTCGACCAGAAACATGTCGCGGAAGGCGGCGTGGCCGGACACGAAGCAGGAATGGGCCGGATCGGCCAGGGTCACGGACGGGGCGGACGTCGCGGCCACGGCGCGGGCCACGGGGAGCTTCGAGCGGCCGGGCACGAGCACGCCCGGCATGTCGGCCACGGCGGTCAGACAGGCGGCCTTGTCCGCGCCGGCCAGGGCCGTCTCGCGCAGCCGGGCCAGCACGGCGGCGAGACCGGCCTCGGCCTCGCCGACAAAGAGCAGGTCAAGGGCCGGCAGGATGGGCGCGGGATTGATAAAGGACAGCGGCCCGCCGCCCATGACAATGGGAAAGTCGGGCCGCGCCTTGGCTTCCTGGGGGATTTCCGCCGCGGCCAGGGCCGCCGCGACGGGCAGATAGTCTTCTTCGTAGCACAGCGAAAAGGCGATGACCGGGAAATCGGTCAGGGGCCGACCGGAATCCTCGGCCTGGGGGACGCTCCCGGGGCGGCAAAACACCCGCTCCACGGCCAGGGCGCCGTCCTCGTTGAGCAGTCGCCAAACGGCCTGCCAGCCCAGGGCCGACAGAGCCACGGCGGCGTCGCCGGGAACGGCCAGGGCCACGGGCAGCCGTCCGCCGAAATCGCGAACAGCCGGCCTGTCCAGCCCGAAATACACCTGCGGCCGCGTCGTCTCGTTCAATACGCCTTCCAACCCTTCCCCCGGCAGGGGGGTCGGGGGGCGCTTGGCCCCCCGAGGGGGTGGGGGCGGGAGGGGGAAAGGCGCCCCCTCCCGCTAGTCCGCCTGCATACGGATGAACGAGGGGATTTCGAATTCCTCTTCATCAAAGAGGAATTCCTCCTCGCCAATGGGCTGGGTCTTGATGGGGGCCTGGGACAGGGCCGCCTCGGGATTGCCCTTTTTGCCGCCTTTGCGCAGGTAGGCCGGGATGTTGTAGTCGTTGGCCTGCTGGCTGGACAGCACGCGCACGCTGCGGGGGCTCTGGGGATTGGCGTTGCCGCCGCCACCGCCGCCGCCGCCACCCTGACCGAGGGGCGCGCCGCCGGTCTTCTGGCGGGACAGCGAGGTGATGATCTCGGCGGGCTTTTGCTCCTCGCGCTTCTGGGCCGGGACCGCGTCGCGCTGCATGGCCGACTCGATGCCCGTGGCGATGACGGTGATGCGCATCTCGTCGGTGGCGTCGGGATCGAAGACCGTGCCGAAAAAGACCTTGGCGTCCTCGTGGACGGCCTCGGTGATGGTGGAGGCGGCCTCGTCGACCTCCTCGATGGTCAGGTCCGGACCGCAGGTGATGTTCATGAGCACGCCGCGGGCGCCGTCGATGGTGACGTCTTCCAGCAGCGGGCTGGTGATGGCCTTGAGCGCCGCCTCGCGGGCGCGGGATTCGCCGCGCGCCGTGCCGAAGCCCATCATGGCCAGTCCCATTTCGCTCATGACCGCCTTGACGTCGGCGAAGTCGAGGTTGATGAGCCCCGGCACCATGATGAGGTCGGAAATGCCCTTGACGGCGAAATAGAGGATTTCGTCGGCCTTTTTGAGCATCTCGATGAAGGTGGCCTTTTTGGAGGCCAGGGACAGCAGACGGTCGTTGGGGATGGTGATAATGGAATCCACCACGTCCCGCAGGGCCTGCACGCCCTTCTCGGCCGAGAGCAGACGTTTCTTGCCCTCGAAATAAAACGGCTTGGTCACGACCGCCACGGTAAGGGCCCCGGCCTCCTTGGCCACCTGCGCCACCACGGGGGCCGCGCCGGTGCCGGTGCCGCCGCCCATGCCGGCGGTGACGAAAACCATGTCGCAATCGCCGATGGCCTCGCGAATGGCGTCAATGCTCTCCAGGGCGGCGTCACGGCCGACGTCGGGGTTGGCGCCGGCGCCAAGGCCCTTGGTCAGCTTTTCGCCGAGCTGGATGCGATATTCGGCCTGGGACTTCTGCAAAGCCTGGATGTCCGTATTGGCGGTGATGAAGGTCACCCCGGACATGGCCGAGCAGATCATGTTTTCCACGGCGTTTCCGCCGCCGCCGCCACAGCCGACGACCTTGATGCGGGCGTTCGAACCCTGTTCAAGCTCCAAGTATTCCATACGTGTCTCCCCCTAGCGGAACTCCCTGATGGTCCCCCGAAAAGGCTTGCCTGTCGCGGACTATTTGACGTCCACGAACCACTTCCGCATCCTCCCCAGAATGCGGTTGAAAACATTTTCGTCACGGATGCGGAAACGTTGTTCCACGCCTTCCTTTTCCGCGCCATACATCAAAAGGCCCACGGCCGTGGCGTACATGGGGCTGTTGACCACGTCCTTAAGTCCCCCGACCTTGTCGGGATAGCCGATGCGCGTGGGCAGGTTGAAGATTTGCTCACCCAGTTCCTGGATGCCCTCGATCAGCGCCGTGCCGCCGGTCAGGACCACGCCGGCCCCGATCTGGTTTTTCATGCCCGACCGGATGAGCTCCTGGTCCACCAGGGCCAGCATCTCCTCCACGCGCGGCTCGCAGATTTCGGCCAGCACCTGCCGTGAAAGCCGGCGGGGCTCCCTCCCCCCGACACTCATGACTTCGATGACCTCGTCTTTTGGCACCATCTCCGCCAGGGCGCAACCATACTTGATCTTGATCTTTTCGGCCGAAGCCATGGGCGTGCGCAGGCCGAAGGCGATGTCGTTGGTCAGGTTGGTGCCGCCCAGGGCCAGCACGGCGGTGTGCTTGATCGAATCGTTGGCGAAGATCGCCAGATCCGTGGTGCCGCCGCCGAGGTCCACCAGGGCCACGCCGATTTCGCGCTCCTCGCCCGTGAGCACGGCCTTGGACGAGGCCAGGGATTCGAGCACGATGTCCGACACATCCAGCCCGGCGCGGTGGCAGGACCGGATGATGTTCTGGGCGCTGGTGACGGCCCCGGTGACAATGTGCACGCGCACTTCCAGGCGCACCCCGGCCATGCCGAGCGGATCGGCGATGCCCCGCTGGTCATCGACGATGAATTCCTGGGGCAGGATGTGGATGACCTCCCGGTCCAGCGGGATGGCCACGGCCTTGGCCGCGTCGATGACCCGCTCGATGTCCCGGGGGCCGACCTCGCCGCCCTTGACGGCGATGACCCCGTGGCTGTTGAAGCCTTTGATGTGACTGCCGGCGATGCCGGCATAGACCGAGCGGATTTCGCATCCGGCCATAAGCTCGGCCTCTTCCAACGCCTTTTTGACGGACTGCACGGTCTGCTCGATATTGACCACCACGCCCTTGCGCAGTCCCGTGGACGGGCTCGTGCCGATGCCCACCACGTCGACGCCCTCGGGCGAAAGTTCGCCGACGACCACGCAAATCTTGGTGGTGCCGATATCGAGTCCGACAATAAGTTCCGACCTGGCCATAAAAACCGCTCCCTGAACGTTTCCTCTCGTGGCGTCGGTGTCGCCCGCGCATGTTTTACGTCAAACATGCGTCGATTTCATGTCCAAAATCGCCCCCCCGGACGATTCCTCGACGCCGGCGTTGCCCGCGCTTTCGCCCTAGCCGCGCGCCGCCTCCCCCGAAGCCGCGCGTTTTTCCACCCAGACTTTGTCGCCTTCGGCGGTGATCAACCCAACTGTGTCCAGTTCTCCGCGCCGACGCAAGTCCGTCCACACAAGATTCATGCGGGAAAGATTGCGTTGCCAGTCCTTGGAGCCCAGGCACAGCAGGATGCCCGGGTCCATGAGCCGGATTTCCAGCCCCCGGCTCCAACTCAGGCGCAACCAGGCAATCTGCCCGAAATCGAACGGCACCTGATGCTCGGCCACGGCCCGGCGCAAATCGGCCAGCAACTGCAAATGCTTTTCCATGCCGGCCTCGACCTCGATCTGGGGCAGGGAGACGAACTGCCCCGGCTCGACCTTGTCGATGATGCGCCCAACCTCGTCGGCGTAATAGAGGGTTCCCTGATACTGCACAAGATAGGACGGCGTTTTTTCCTGCACATGGACCTCGACCGTCCCCGGCAGAATCCGTTTGACGGAGACGGAATCGATCCAGGGCTCCCGGGCCAGATCGGTCCGGATGCGGTCCATGGACAGGGACAGCACGTTGACCCCGGGGGCCAGTCCGGCCACTTCCCGGATGTGATCCTGGGACAGGCGCGAACAGCCCGTGATGGAAGCCTGTTGCAGCGCGAAATAATTGATCGTGGTCAGCCAGCGGTAGCCGGCCAGCAGCGCGATGCTCACCGCCAGGACGATGGCCCCCATGAAGGCCATGGACACGGCCCGCGTGAACAGGCGGCCCATGCCGCCAAGACTCACCCGGGGGAGGCAGATCGAACCGGAGCCGCGACTGGTGCGGTTGCGGTTGCTCCTGGTCTTGACCTTTCTGCTCTTGACCACCACCCGGGGGGTGCTCCGTCCATAGGCGTTGCGGCGTTTCCTGCTCGCCCCGCGCACCCCGAGGCCGGAAAGCGTCCCGACTCTGACATTCATGGCGCCACCCTCACTTCCAGTTCCAGTTCATATCCGCTCCGCTCCCGCACGGATTGCCTTGCCGCCGCGAGCAGCGAAAACGCCTCCCCGGCCGTCCCTCCGCCATAATTGACCAAAAAGTTGGCATGTTTTTCCGAAAACCCGACGCCGCCCAGCCGTTTCCCCCGAAAACCGGCCGCTTCGAGCAGCCGCCAAGCCGCTTCGCCCGGCGGATTCTTGAACACGCACCCGGCCGTGGCCGCGGTGATGGGCTGACTGGCCTTTTTTTGGCCCAGGTGCGCCACCATGTCCTTGCGGATGTCGATGGGTTCGCGCACCTCGCAGTCGATCTCCGCCTCCAGGACCAGAAAAAATCCGTCCTCCCCGGTCAGGGAAAACCGCCGGTAGGCGGTGGAAAATCCTTCGCGCCCGACCCAGCGCAATCCCGCCCGCGGGGTCCATACCCGCACCCGGGCCAGCACGTCGCCCAGGCAGTCGCCATAGGAGCCGGCATTGCCGGCCACGGCCCCGCCCACGGTGCCGGGCACGCCGACCAGCCCGCCGAGCCCGGACAGCCCCTGGGTGGCCAGCCAGGCCACCAGACGCTGCAACTTGACGCCGGCCCCCACCCGCACCCGGATTTTGTCCCCGGCCCGTTCGTGCAGGATGACCGGCTCCCCGCGCAGACGCGGGGCGATCACCACCAGCGGCAGCTCGCCGTCCCGGGCCAGGACGTTGCTTCCGCCACCGAGCACGAATGGCGCGCCGCCAAGGCCGGCCAGGGCATCGGCCAGCCCCTCGGCGTCCTCGGCCCGGTCAAGGCGCGCCTCGGCCAGGGCGCGGCCGCCCAGGCGCAAGGTGGTGCGGGAGGCCAAAAGCGGCCCGGGACCAAGCTCAAGCGTCACCACCCGCCTCCAGGTAATGGGTCCCGACCTGCCAGATGCTGCCGGCGCCCAGGGTCACGAACACGTCGCCCGGACGCAGGATGCCCGGCAGGGCCTCCTCCATGGCCGCGAAGTCGCGGTAATAGGACACATCGGTCTTGCTCACCTGCCGGATGCCCTGGGCCAGGCTTTCACCGCTGACACCGGGGATGGGCGCTTCGGAGGCCGGGTAGATTTCGGTTAAAAGCAGCACGTCGGCCGCGCCGAAGCAGGTGCAAAATTCCCCGAACAGGGCCTTGGTGCGCGAGAACCGGTGGGGCTGGAAGGCGATCACCAGCCGACGGTCGGGATGGACCGACTTGACCGTGGCCAGGGTGGCCCGGATTTCGGCCGGATGGTGCCCGTAGTCGTCGATGACCATGACGCCGTTTCGCTCGCCCTTGTGCTCGAAGCGCCGGCCCACGCCGCCGAACCGGGCCAGGGCCCCGGCGATGACCGGCACGGCGATGCCGGCTTCGAGGGCCACGCCAATGGCCCCCAGGGCGTTGAGCACGTTGTGCCGGCCGGGGTGGTTCAGGCGCATCTCGCCCAGGTCGCGGCCGTCGAGGCTCACGGTGAAGCGGCTTTTGGCCCCGGTCTCGATGAGATGCCCGCGCAGGCGCGCCTTCTCGCCAAAGCCGTAGGTCACCACCGGCCGGTTGACCCGGGGCAGCAGCCGGGCCACGCCCGGATCGTCCAGGCAGACCACGTCCACGCCGTAGAAGGGAATGCGGTTTAAAAATTCGACAAAGGCGTCGTCGATGGCGGCCAGATCGGCGTAATGGTCCAGGTGGTCGGCGTCGACGTTGGTGACCACCGAGGCGATGGGCGACAGGCACAGGAACGAACCGTCGGATTCGTCGGCCTCGGCAATGAGGTATTCGCCCTGGCCCAGGCGCGCGCCGGCGCCGTAGGCGTTGAGCCGGCCGCCGATGATGACCGTGGGGTCGAAGCCGGCCTCGGTGAAAATGGTGGCGAGCAGCGAGGTGGTGGTGGTCTTGCCGTGGGTGCCGGCCACGGCGATGCCGGTGCGCAGGCGCATGAGCTCGGCCAGCATCTCGGCGCGCGGGATGACCGGAATGCCGCGTTCCCGGGCGGCCACCACTTCGGGGTTGTCGGCGGTCACGGCCGTGGACTTGACCACCACGTCGGCCTCGCCGAGGTTTTCCCGGCCATGGCCGATGGCGATGGCCGCGCCAAGCCCGCCCAGGCGCTTGACCGTGGCGCTCATGGCCAGATCCGAGCCCGAGACTTCGTAACCCAGGTTGAGCAGCACCTCGGCAATGCCGCTCATGCCCGAGCCGCCGATGCCGATCATATGGATTTTGCGCACCTTGGTGTGCATGGCCCCGGAATTTTGCGGGATGGACTGTGTCATGGTCATCGCTTCCCCCCCTTGGAGGCGGCAAGATCGAGCAGGGCCGCGGCCACGTTCTCGGCCGCATCGGGCAGGGCCGCCTGGGCGGAAGCGCGGGACATGGCCTCAAGCCGCTCGGAATCGCTTAAAAGTTCAAGGCACAGGGCCGCCAGATCGACCCCGGGCAGCGCCTTCTGGTCCACCACCACGGCCGCGCCGGCCCTGGCCAGATAGGCGGCGTTGACGGCCTGATGGTCGTGGGTGGCGAAGGGGAAGGGAATGAGCAGGCAGGGCTTCCCCGCCGCCGTGGCCTCGGCCAGGGTGGTGGCCCCGGCCCGGGCCAGGATCAGATCGGCCTCGGCGTAGGCTTCGGCCATGTCCTCGATGAAATTTTCCAGCACGACCGTGGGCGCGCCCGGCACATGGGGACGCGCGGCCATGACCGCGGCCGTGCGGTCGCGCATCCGGTCGAAATCGGCCCGGCCGGCCTGCAGGCGCACGGACACGCCGGCGTCGAGCAGACGCGGCAGAACCTCCGCCACGGCCTCGTTTATGGCCCGGGCCCCCTGGCTGCCGCCAAGGACCAGCAGACGTTTGCCCGACGTGGCGTCGCCCCGCGCGGCCCGCGCGGCAATGCCGCCCCGGATGGGGTTGCCCAGCCGGGTGGTCCTGGCGGCCGGAAAGGCCCGCCCCTCGTCGGGATAGGTCGTAAACACCCGGTCCACCACCCGGCCGAGGATCTTGTTGGTCACGCCGGGGACGCTGTTTTGCTCGTGAATGGCCGTGGCGATGCCGAGCGTCCTGGCGGCGAGCACCGGCACGAAGCCGGCGTAGCCGCCGAACCCGACCACCACGTCCGGGCGCTGACGGCGAAAAAGCCCCACAGCCAGCCCGAAGGCCCGGGCGATCCAAAACGGCGCGGCCAGGGCCTTAAGCCCCCGGCCGAACACGCCGCTGGCCGGCAGCCCGACAAAGGACAGGCCGGCCTTGGCCGCCAGAGCGCCCTCGGGGCCGTTGCCGCCGACGAACAGCAGCTCGGCCTCCGGCTCCAGGGCGCGCAGGGCCTCGGCCACGGCCAGGGCCGGAAAGATGTGGCCCCCGGTGCCGCCGGTGGTCAGCACGATGCGCGTCATGCCCGCACGCTCCTGGACAGGTTGAGCAGGATGCCGACGCACAGGAAGCAGGCCAGCAGGTTGGAGCCGCCGTAGCTCAAAAAGGGCATGGCCACGCCCTTGGGCGGCACGCAGCCGAGCACCACGGCCAGATTGAGGATGAATCCCAGGCCGAGCACCAGGGTCATGCCGTAGGCCGTGAAGCGGTCGCGCAGATCGTCCTGGGCCAGGGCGATGCGGAAGGCGCGCCACAGCAGGATGCCGATGCTGATAAAGACGATGGACACGCCGATGAAGCCGAGTTCCTCGCCGAGCACGGCCATGATGAAGTCGTTGTGGGCCTCGGGCAGGTAAAAGAGCTTCTGTTTGCCCGCGCCGAAACCGGCCCCGACAATGCCGCCGGACCCGAAGGCGTAAAAGGACTGGACGAGCTGGTAGCCCACGTTTTGCGGGTCCTTGAACGGATCGAGAAAGGCGAACCAGCGTTTGAAGCGGTACGGCGAGGAGGCGATGAGCAGGCCCATGGCCCCGAGCCCGAAGAGCATGGACACGGCCAGATAGGTCAGGCGCGTGCCGCCGACGAGGCTCATGAGGAAAAAGAGCATGCCGAGAAAGACCGCGCCGCCGAAATCGGGCTGGAGCAGCAGGATGAGGCCGAGAAAGCCCGTGACCATGACCGGCGGGATGAAACCCACGGAAAAGGAGCGCACGAGCTGCTGTTTCTGGCTGAAGAAATAGGACAGGTACATGACCAGGACGACCTTGGCCAGCTCCATGGGCTGCAAGGTGGCCGGGCCCAGGTGCATCCAGCGGCGCGCGCCGCCGGCCTTGACCGAAAACGGCGGCACGAGGGTGAGCACGAGCAGGCCGACGATGACAAACAGCCACAGGTACACCGGCCCGTGCAGCACCTTGCGCGGCATGTAGGCGCAGATGGTCATGAGGCTGACGCTCACCAGGGCGAACAGGGCCTGGCGCTCGAAAAAGTAGTAGCGGTTGCCATTTAAGCGCTCGGACATCACCCCGCTCGACGACAGGACCATGACCAGCCCGAGGCCGGCCAGCAAAAGCGCCGCCCCAAGCAGCCACAGATCGAAATGTCCGGCCGCCTTGTTCTCGGCCGTGGTCACGCGCACCTTGCTCATGCCCGCTTCTCCGCATCGTCCTTACCGGTCATGGGCAGTCCGGCGAATGCCCGCTGGAAATCGAGCCCCCTGGCCTTGTAGCTGTCGTAGCGATCGAAACTGGCCGTGGCCGGCGACAGCAACATGGCGTCCCCGGGCCGGGACTCGGCGAAAAGCCGGGCCACGGCGTCGGCCAGTTCGGCTTCGTAAAAAAGCGGCACCGCGCCGGCCCAGGCGCCTTCGAAAATCTCGCGGCTGGCCCCGAACAGGCCGACCGAGGCGACCTTCTCGCGCACCAGCGGCAGCAAGGCCGCCAGATCGCCGCCCTTGAACACGCCGCCGCACAGCAGCCGCACCGGCCGGGCGATGCTGCGGATGGCCGCCTCCATGGCCGCCACCGTGGTGGCCTTGGAATCGTCGATGAAAAGCACGCCCCCCTTCTCGCCGATGACCTGCAGACGGTGCGGGGCCGGCACGAAGGTCTCGAAAGCGGCCCTGGCCGTGGCCTCGGTGACGCCAAACGGTTCGGCGGCCAGGAAGGCGGCCTCCATGTCGAGCTTGTTGTGTTCGCCGATCAGGCGCTTGCAGGCGAACCGCTCGGTGGGGCCGAACCAGACGGTCCGGGCCCTGGTGAAACTCCGGCCGGCCAGCGTGTCGCGCAGGGATTCGGGCACGATGGCCAGATCGTCCGGGCGCTGGGCGGCGAAAAGATTGAGCTTGGCCTGGAGGTATTCCTCAAGGTCGGCATGCCAGTCGAGGTGGTTGGGCGTGAAGTTGAGCAACACCGCCACCCGGGGACGGAAGGTGCGCACGAGCTGGAGCTGAAAGCTCGACGTCTCCAGCACCACCACGTCGGCGGGGTCGCCGGCAAGGACATACTCGGAAAGCGGCGTGCCGATGTTGCCGCCGGTGAAGACCTTCAGCCCTGCCGCCTCAAGCAGATGGCTGATGAGCATGACCGTGGTGGTTTTGCCGTTGGAGCCGGTGACGGCGACGATCGGCTCGGTGGTAAACCACGAAGCCAGCTCCAGCTCGGAGAGCACCTGCGCTTCGGGGCAGGCGGACAGACACTCGGCGAGCCCCGCCGCCCGGATGCCGGGCGAGAGCACGACCATGTCCGCGCCGGCGAAATCCGCCGGCCCATGCGCCCCGACGCGCAAATCGTATCCGCCCTGGGCCGCCTCCTCGCGAAGGGCCTCGGAGACCGCCTTGGCGTTTTTCTCCAGAAAACGCACGGACGCGCCCAGACGGGTCAGCAACCGCGCGGCGGCCCGGCCCGACGAGCCGGCTCCGACAACCACGCACTGATGCCCCCGCAACTGTTCGCTATGCACCATTTCCGACATCGTCCGCGCCTACCGCAGTTTGAGCGTTGACAGCCCGACCAGGGCCAACAAAATGGACAAAATCCAGAACCGGATGATGATCTTCGACTCCGGCACGCCCATGAGCTCGAAATGATGATGCAGCGGGGCCATGCGGAAAATCCGCTTGCCGCCGGTCATCTTGAAATATCCCACCTGCAGGATGACCGAGACGGTTTCGGCCACGTACAGGCCGCCAACGACAATGAGCAGCAGTTCCTGCTTGCACAAAAGGGCCAGGAACCCGAGCGCCCCGCCCAGGGACAGCGAACCCACGTCGCCCATGAAAATCTGGGCCGGATAGGCGTTGAACCAGAGAAACCCGAGCCCCGCCCCGACCATGGCCCCGCAAAAGACCGTGACCTCGCCCACGCCGGAAACCGGCATGACTTGCAGGTAGCGGGCCATCTGGGCGTGGCCGGCCACGTAGATGAAAAGCGAGAACATGGCCGCGTTGACGATCATCGGGCCAATGGCCAGCCCGTCCAGGCCGTCGGTCAGGTTCACGGCGTTGCTGGCCGCGATCATCACCAGCATGGCAAAAGGGAAATAGCCCCAGCCGAGATCGGGATTGATGTGCTTGAAAAAAGGCACGGCCAGCCGGGTGGAATATTCGGGATCGGACAGGAGCACGGCGGCGGCCACGCCCGAGACAGCCACCTGTCCCAGGAACTTGGCCCGGGCCGAAAGCCCCTTGTTCTGCTTTTTGACCACCTTGGCGTGGTCGTCGATAAAACCCAGGCCGCCGAAGCCCAGGTACACGAAGATCGTCATCCAGACGTACTGGTTGGCCAGATCGCCCCACAGCAGCACGCTGACGAGGATGCAGCCGGCGATGAGCAGGCCGCCCATGGTGGGCGTGCCGGCCTTGCGCTGGTGGGCGGCCACGTCCTCGTGGATGTACTGGCCGTACTTCAGGCGCGTGAGCGCCCGGATGACCCGGGGGCCGAAGATGATGGACAGGATGAGGGCGGTCAGCAGCGCGGCGATCGACCGGAACGTGATGTACCGGAAGACGTTGAGGGCGCTTAAATGCGTCGCCAGAGGCACCAGCAGGTAATAAATCATGCCTTGGGGTCCTTCTGGAGGCTCTGGGTGAAGGCGGCCAAATATTCTTCCATACGCATGGAGCGCGATCCTTTAAACAGCAGCACGCCGCAGTCCAGGCCCATGGCGGCCAGGGCGTCGACAAAGCCGGCCGGGGTGTCCACCACGGCAAAACGGCCGGCGTAACCGGCCCGGGTGAGGCCCTCGCCCACGGCGTCGGCGAAGTCGCCATGGTAGAACACGGCGTAGGCCCCGCTGCGGCCGGCCTGCTCGCCCAGGCGGGCGTGCTCTTCCACGGCCTGCCCGCCCATCTCGCGCATTTCACCGAGGACGAGCACGAGGGGCTTGCCCTGGGCGGCCTCGACGGCAGCGGCGATGGCCCGGCGCATGGACAGGGGGTTGGCGTTATAGGTGTCGTCGATAAGGGTGAAACAGCCCTGGCGGCGGCAGAAAAAGCGCTGCTCGGGCATGACGGCGGTTTCCAGACCGGCCACGATGTGCTTTTCCCGCGCGCCCAGGATGTGGGCGGCGGCGGCGGCGGCCAGGATGTTCTCGGCGAAATGGACGCCGGTCAGCGGGGTGACGGCCTCCAGCTCCAGGTCGCCGAGCTTGAGGAAAAAGCGGCCCCGGCCCTCGGAAATGGCCCCGAGGTACTTGGCCCGGTAGGGCGCGGGCTGGCCCTTGGTGGACATGCCGCGCACCCGGGGGCAGACGGCCCTGGCCGCGTCCCACAGCTCGGGATAGTCCATGGAGGCCAGGGCCACGCCGCCAGGACGCAGCGCGGCGAAAAGACGGGTTTTCTCCGCCGCCACCCCGGCCACGTCGCCAAGCGCCTCCAGGTGGGCCGGGCCGACGTTGTGGATGACGGCCACGTCGGGCTCGGCAATGGCGGCCAGGGGGTCCATTTCGCCGGGCGCGGAAATGCCGAGTTCCATGACCCAGAAGGCGTCGGTCTCCTCGGCCTCCAGCATGGACAGGGGCAGGCCGATGTGGTTGTTGAAATTCTTGTAGTTTTTCGCCGTCGGTCCCACCTTGGCCAAAATGGCGGCGGTGAGTTCCTTGACGGTGGTCTTGCCGGCCGAGCCGGTCACGGCCACGAGTCTGGCCGCGGCCCGGTTGCGCCAGGCCCGGGCCAGCCGGCCCAGGGCGGCCACGGTGTCGCGCACGAGCAGCACCGGCGTGCCCTCGGGCAGCCCGGTCATGGGACGGTCGGCCAGCACGGCGGCCGCGCCCTTGGCCACGGCCTCGGCCGCGAAATTGTGTCCGTCCAGACGCTCGCCCGGAATGCAGACGAAAAGACACCCCGGAGCCACGGCCCGGCTGTCGATGCGCACGGCCTCGATGACGGGATTGCCCCGATCGCCCACGTCGCCCACGGCCCCGGTGGCCGCGAGGATGTCAGACAGCGTCATGCGCATCCGGTAAGCTCCCTGACCACGGCGGCGTCGGAAAAGGGATACTTCACGTCGCCGATCTGCTGATAGGTTTCATGGCCTTTGCCGGCGATGACCAGCACGTCCTCGGGGCCCATTTCGCCAAGCGCCAGTTCGATGGCCCGGTGGCGGTCCGGTTCGAGGATGGCCCGGCGCGCCCCGGCCAGTCCGGGTCTGGCGTCGTCCATGATGGCCAGCGGGTCCTCGTGGCGCGGATTGTCCGAAGTGAGCACGGCCACGTCGGCGAAGCGGGCCACGGCCGCGGCCATGCGCGGGCGCTTGGTGCGGTCGCGGTCGCCGCCGCAGCCGAACACGGCGAACAGCCGGCCCGGGGTGAACTCCCGGGCGGCGGAAAGCACGTTTTCCAGGGCGTCCGGGGTGTGGGCGTAATCGACCAGCACGGTGAGCCCGGACGGGTTGGGGATGCGCTCCAGCCGGCCCGGCGCGCCGTGAAAATCGGCCAGGGCGGCAAAGGTCTCCGCGGGCAGGCCGAGCACGAGCGCCAGCCCCATGGCGGCCAGGATGTTGGCGGCGTTGTGCCGGCCGGGCATGGGCGAGGCCACCTCGAAGGCCGTGTCGCCAAAGCCCACCCCGAGCACGAGCCCGTCGCGGCCGTGTTCGCGCATGCACCCGGCCAGCAGCCGGGCGAAGCCGCGCGGCGGCTGGCCCAGGCCGTAACCCACGCCCTGCGGAAATTCCCGCAGCAGGCGCAGGCCGAAGGGGTCGTCGAAATTGAGCACGGCGTTTTGCGGCGCGGCTAGATAGTTGCGAAAGAGCTTGGCCTTGGCCGCGAAATACGTCTCCATGTCCCGATGGTAGTCCAGATGGTCCTGGGTCAGGTTGGTGAAGGCGGCGGCGGCAAAGGACAGGCCGGCCAGCCGATCCTGGTCCAGGGCGTGGGACGAGGCCTCCATGATGGCCAGATCGCAGCCGGCCCGGGCCATGGCTCCCAGATTCTCGTGGATGGTCAGGCAGTCGGGCGTGGTGAGGGAGGCGTCGCGGGAAAAGCCGGGCCAGCGATAGGCCACGGTGCCGAGCACGCCGACCTTGCGGCCGGCGGCCGCGCCCAGGCGTTCGAGCAGGTAGCTCACCGTGGTCTTGCCGTTGGTGCCGGTGACGGCCACCACGGGCATGGCCATGCGGTCGGTGCCGTAGCGCGCCCCGGCCAGCGCGCCCAGGGCGGCCTTGGGATCGGCCACCTCGATCAGCCGGGCCGTGGCGCCTGCCGGCAACGCCGTACCGGCGGCGGCCACCACGTAGGCCGCGCCCCGTTCCAGGGCGTCGGGCACGAACCGGGCGCCGTCGGCGGCCGTGCCGGCAACGGCCACGAACGCCCCGCCGGGCACGACCTTGGCCGAATGCCCGGCCACGGGCACGCCGCCGGCGCGCACGATGTCCAAAAGCTCCGCCAGGGCCATCTGTTGTTTATCCGTCGTCATTTGCCGTCTGCCTCGCCGCTTAGGAGGGCCGCGTCAGCCACAACACGAATTCTTTTTTCTTGTCGCCCGGCCAGGGCGCGCCCGGCGCCGGCCGCTGCTTGGACACGACCAGCCCCTGCCCTTCCAGTCGGGGGACGATGCCTTTGTGCATGAGGATTTCCACGGCCTTGCGCAGGGGCATGCCCGCGAAATCGGGCACGGCGTGGATGGAGACGGGTTCGACCGAATCCGGCGCCGAATTGGCGATGTCCATGATTTGCTTGTCCGCCGTCGTGGGAGCGGTCGGCGCGGGGGCGGGCGCGGCCGCCTCGGCCCTGGTCGGGGCCTCATCGGCCGCCTGGCCGCCGTTGGCCGCCAGTTGCACCGTGTCGGGCAGCCGGCCCAGGTAGGACAACATGCGCAGGGTCATCCCCTTGACGGCCGGCGCGGCCACGACCCCGCCGTAATGGCTCGGTTCGGGCTCGTCGATCATCACGAGGAAAATGTATTCCGGCGAAATGGCCGGCACAAAGGAAACAAACGATCCCAGGTACTTGTTGCCATACCCGCCATGGGCGGCGGCCTTTTGGGCGGTGCCGGTCTTGCCGCCGACGTCCAGGCCCGGGATGCGGGCCGTTTTGCCGGTGCCGTGGTCCTCGTGCACCACCTCGCGCATCATGCCCTGGACGGCGCGGGCCACATCGGTGTCGAAAACGCGGTAGGGCTTGATCCTGGACTCGCTTTCATCCGGGGTGAGCACCAGCCGCAACGGCTTGTACACGCCGTCGTTGGCCAGGATGAGGTAGGCCTGGGCCAGCTGGATGGGCGTCACGGCGATGCCCTGGCCAAAGGACTGGGTGGCCACGTCCAGGGGCGACCAGGATTTGACCGGCCGCACGAGCCCCTTGGCCTCGCCGGGGATGGGCAGGCCCGTGGGCCGGCCGAAGCCCAGCTTCTCGAAATAATCGTGCACCCGGGTGGCCCCGAGTTCGAGCCCGATCTTGGCCGCGCCGATGTTGCTCGACACGCGCACGATCATGTGGACCGGCAGCGTGCCGTAGGAGTGGGTGTCGCGGATGACCCGGCCGGCGAACCGGAACCGGCCGTTTTCGCAGTTAAACGGGGTGGAGGGCTTCACCACCCGCTCCTGCAGGGCGGCGGCCACGAGCAGGGGCTTCATGGTGGAGCCGGGCTCGAACACGTCCTGGGCGGCATGGTCGCGGGCCACGCGGGGACTGATGCCGCGCCCCACGTTGGGATTGAAAAAGGGATAGTTGGCCATGGCCAGGATTTCGCCCGTGGGCACGTGCACCACGATGGCCGTGCCGCCCTTGGCGTGGTTGGTGGTCACGGCCTTTTCCAGCTCGTCCTCGGCGAAAAACTGAATCTGCGCGTCGATGGTCAGGCGCACGTCCTGGCCGTTGATGTCGGCCAGCTCCCGGCCCTGGGAATCGAAAAAGAAGCGCCGCCCCGAGGCGTCGCGCTGCACCACGTACTTGGCCTGATGGCCGGTCAGGCGCTTGTCGAAGGCCTTTTCGAGCCCTTCCAGGCCCACGTCGCCCACGCCGACAAAACCCATGAGCTGGCTGGCCAGATGGCCGTTGGGATAGAACCGGCCGAATTCCTGGCTGAAATACACGCCCGGCAGCTTGGCCTCGCGGATCAGGGCCGCGGTGCGGTCACCGACCCGCCAGGACAGGTAGATCATGGAGGATTTGCTCTGGAGCTTTTGCTTGATGCGCTGCTCCTTGACATGGAGCACCTTGGACAGAAACGCGGCCGTCCTGGCCACGTCGGTCACTTCCCTGGGCCGCACGAACAGGGCCTCGCACTCCACGCTCTTGGCCAGCAACCGGCCGCCCCGGTCATGGATCTCGCCCCGGGCGCCCTTGTCCACCTCGGAGGCCAGATGCTGCCGCACGGCCTTTTCCGCCAGTTCCGGTCCGGCCACGATCTGCAAATAGGCCGCACGGCCCCACAGGGCCAGCCAGGCCAGACAGAAAAAGACGCCGACGCAGGTCAGTTTGACCCGGCTCCAGTCCCTGACGGTCTTCTGCCGCCGATCTCTGGGTGCAGCTGTGCGCATGGCCGTGCCGGAATCCTTCAGGGCTTTTGCGCGGACCGGGCCTTGGTCCGCGCCGTGGTCGCGGTCCGGCCCCGGGCTGCCGCCCTGGTGGTGGCCGTGGCCCGCAACGTCTCGGAGGCGGCCACCAGCGGCGCGGCCTCCACGTCCCCTTTCTCGTTGACGCGACGAATCTGGCCGGGTCGCGCCGGCCCCAGGCCGTAATCACGCGCCACCGCACGCAGCCGGGCCGGGGTGATCAGCGTGTTGCGCTCCACCTCGAGCTTGGCGGTCAACCCTTCCACGTTGTCGATCTGCCGCTGCATCTTGTTGAGTTCATAGGCCAGATCGACCCGTTCGATGTTGAGCCACACCAGACCCAGGCCGAAGACCAAAAGCAAGACGAGGCTGAAGGCCATGGATATGGCCCATTCCCGTGACAGCGTCCCCATCTCCCCTCCTTCAGACTCCGGTTTGACCGCCGCCCTCCGGCAGTCGCTCGGCCACGCGCAACTTGGCGCTACGCGCCCGCGAATTGGCCGCAACCTCCTCCTCGCCGGCCATGACGGGCTTCTTGGTCAGAATGCGCAACCGCGCATGGTGGCCGCACACGCACACCACCTGTTCGCGGGGACACAGACAGTCGGTGGCTTCGAGCCGGAAAGCCCGCTTGACCAGCCTGTCTTCGAGGGAATGGAAGGAAATCACGGCCACCCGCCCTCCCGTGGCGAGATAATCGGGGATGGCCTGTAAAAACGCCTCCAGTTCCCCAAGCTCGTCATTGACCGCCATGCGCAGGGCCTGAAACGTCCTGGTGGCCGGATGCTGCCTGGCCGTGGCCCGCCACTTGGCCGGGTAGGCGGCCGCCACCACCTCGGCCAACCGGCTGGTGGTGGTGATGGCGGCGTCTTCCCGGGCGGAGACAATGGCCCTGGCGATGCGGCCCGCCTGCGGGTCCTCGCCGTAGGTCCGGATGATGTCCCGGAGTCTGGCGAACGAGGCCAGGTTGACCAGCGCCTCGGCCTTCTCTCCGCCGTCTTCGGCCCCCATGCGCATGTCCAGGGGCCCGTCATGCAAAAACCCGAAGCCGCGCTCCGGGTCGTCGAGCTGCAAGGAAGACACCCCCGCGTCCACCAGTGCGGCATCGACCTTCTCCCACCCCACCTCGGCCAGGGCCGCCGGAAACCGGCCAAACGGCGTGCGCACGAGCCGCACCCGTTCGCCGTATGCCTGCAAACGCCGCCCGGCCTCGGAAAGGGCCTCCCTGTCCCTGTCCAGGCCAAGCAACCAGGCATCGCCTCCGGCCGCTTCGAGCATCCCCCGGGCATGCCCGCCAAGCCCTGTCGTGGCGTCCAAAATTTTCATTCCCGGCCGGATGGCCAGGTACTCAATGACTTCGCCAAGGAGCACTGGGACATGCACGGGATTGGTCAACATGATCGGGAACCTAGAGCTTGAGCTTTACGCCGGATTGGGCCAGGGCCGCCAGATCGGCATCGAAACGCAGGCCAACCTGCCGCCGGCGCTCCTCGAACTTGGCCTGATTCCAAATTTCAATTTTTTCGCCAACGCCCGCCAGCACCAAGTCCTTGTCCAGTTCGGCAAAGGTGCGCAGATACGGTGGCACGAGAATGCGTCCCTGCTTGTCCGGAACCACTTCCATGGCCCCGGAAATATAAAACCGCTCCAGGTCCCTGATGCGGGGATCAAGCTTGTTGCCGGCCCGGAAACTCTCCTCCACCTCCTCCCAGGCGGGCAGGGGATAGCCGGTTATGGCGCCATCGAAGTTGTTGGTGAGCATGATCCGGCCGTCCTTGTCGAGGCGCAAGACCTCCTCCCGAAAATCGGGCGGGAGCATCAAGCGGCCCTTGGGGTCCAGGCTGCGATAGGAGTGCCCTCGGAACACGTTGCCTCACAGCGGCGGCCACCACTTCTTACCACCTTTTCCCACATTCTCTCCCTCAATCACCCAGGGGTGTCAAGAAGAAACCACCAAGCCGCAAAAACTTGCCTTTTCAGGCCAGATTCGTTCCCAAACCCCCTTCAGAAGGGCCTGAAAATACTGAATTGCGCTGCAAGCACGCCCAAGCGCCCACGCAGGGCGACGCAGCACGGCGGGGAAACCACGCAGCCCCGGCGCGCCGCCGGCGGCAAGCCTTGCCAGAAGGTGTTCAAATCCGTTAAGGAAATGGCAGTCCTGACGTACCATCTTTCACGGCTCGTGCAGGGGCGCGCGGGCGAACGCCGACAAGGGTTTTCCACCCATGGAAGGGGCAGCATGCGCGACAGGCCGACTCTCGACGTCCCGGCGGGGCTGGAGGAAGAATACTACCAGATCAATCCCGACATCCTCCAAAGCTTCAGCAAGTTCCGTCCACCGCTCAATATCTATCGCTTTCTCGAACCCGTCAGCCGGATCACTCCATATTATAAGGTCGGGGAACGGCTTTCCAAGGAACAGACCCTTGAACTGGCGGAACTTGTCGCCCAGGGCGTGATCTTCGTTTCCCGCGAGGACCACTCCATCTACGTCAAGCACATCAGCCACCAGCTCGATCTGGTGCTGCTCGACAAGCATCTCACCGAAAGCGAGACCGCCGACATCTTCCAGATCGGGCTGACCCGGCGCATGGAGGCGTTTTTCGACCAGCCGGTGCGGCTGGTCTACGAGAAGGTGCACGAGGACGCCCTCGTGCTGACGGAATACGTGTGGGAGGATTTTCACCGGGCCAAGGCGCTGGGGCGGCGGCTGCACCCCAACCACACCCTGGCCAACCACGCGGTCAACTGCGCCCTGCTCGGCCTGCACCTGTTTCTGGACAGCCAGTCCGAGACCTTCCGCGACGCCAAACACGCCCGCACCAGCCTGGACCGCCTCGTGCTCGGCCTGCTTCTGCACGACCTGGGCATGACCCGGGTGCCGGCCCTCATCCGCGACAAGACCAAGCCGCTTCTGCCCGACGAGATGCAGAAGATTCGCGGCCACACCATGGCCGGCTACGAAATGCTCGCCCGGCTCGACATCAAGTTTCCGGAAATGGAACGGTGCGTGTCCGAGCACCACGAACGCCTGGACGGCTCGGGCTATCCCCAAAAGCTCGGCATGGGCTCGATCTCGGAGACGGGACTGCTCGCCGGCGTGGTCGATTCCTATTGCGCCATGCGCACCAAGCGCATTTACGCCCCGGCCATGGAACCGCTGGCCGCGGCCAAGAAGCTGCTGGACGACTCCCGGCGCTACCCGGCCGATCTGGTCAAACGCCTGCTCGGCCTCCTGGCCGGCGGCTAATAGCCAACGACGAAGATGCCCCCGGCGGCCGGGGGCATGGTGTCCCCCCGGTCCCCCTCAACGTTTCTTTGCGGCGCGAAGCGACGCTGGCGCACCTTGGCGGCG
>JAFABC010000151.1 GCA_023426275.1 Pseudomonadota bacterium
CCTGGGTGAAGATCTAGGTGGTCACCGACTATTAAGACAACGATCCGGCCACCATCGCCGCCCGCGTGCCCCCGGCCGACAAGCTGCTCTACATCCAAAAGCCTTTTCATCCCCAGGAAATCCGGCAGTTCGCCACCTCGCTGTGCGCCAAGTGGCGGGCCGAACGCGATTTCAGGGCGCTCAAAAGCCATCTGGAAACCCTGGTTTCCGAGCGCACCGCCGCCCTGGCCAGCGCCAACCGCAAGCTGACCCGGGAGATGGACGAGCGCGAACGCGTCACCCGGCTGATCGTCACGGCCAAGCGGGAATGGGAAGGCACCTTCGACTCGGTCCAGGACATGGTCGTGGTCATCGACCGCAACCGCCGGGTGCGCCGCCTCAATCTGGCCATGGCCCACCGTCTGGGCCTGCCGCCCCAGGCGGTCGCCGGCCAGGAATGCTCGTTTATTTTCGACACGCCGGGCCAGCCGGGCGAGCGCTCCAACGAAATCCTGTCCATGACCGACGGCCGCTACCATTCCAAGGAGCTGTCCATCCCGCGGCTGCGCGGCGAATTTCTCGTCACCTCCTCGCCGCTGACCCAGGCCGACGACGCACCGCTTGGCACCGTGTTCGTGGCCCACGACATCACCGAGCGCAAGAACCTGGAGCGGCGGCTGCGCCAGAGTCAGAAAATGGAGGCCATCGGTACGCTGGCAGGCGGCATCGCCCATGATTTCAACAACATCCTCGGCATCATCATGGGCTTTACCGAGATGATCGAGGGCGAGGCCGAGCCGGATTCCACCCTGGCTCGGCGCACCGGCCACATCCTGTCCGCCTGCCGCCGGGCCCGCGATCTGGTGTTGCAGATCCTGACATTCAGCCGTCAAAGCGAGGGCGGGGCCAAGCCGCTGCGCGTGGGACCGCTGGTCAAGGAGACGCTCAAGCTCATCCGGGCCACCGTGCCCAACACCATCGACATCCGGGAAGTCATCCGCCCGGGACGTGACACGGTGTTGGCCGAGCCGACCCAGATCCAGCAGATCATCATGAACCTGTGCACCAACGCCGCCCAGGCCATGCGCGAAACCGGCGGCGTCCTCGAAGTCGGGCTGGAGGAGATGCCGTCCGGGAGCTGCCCGTTGCCCAACGACCTCCTCGAAGACGCCTGCCTGCGCCTGTGGGTGCGCGACACCGGGCCGGGCATCGAACCCGCTATCCAGGAGCGGATTTTCGATCCCTTCTTCACCACCAAAAAGCCCGGCGAGGGCACGGGCATGGGGCTTTCCGTGGCCCATGGGGTGGTGCGCAAGTACCACGGCGACATCAAGGTCAAAAGCACTCCGGGCGAGGGCGCGCTTTTCGACGTCTACCTGCCCCTGGCCGGGGCGTCGGCCGAGGTGGCGGTCGTTGCCGAGCATCCGCCGGCCCTGGGACGGGCCCGGGTGCTTTTTGTGGACGACGAGGCCGCCCTGGCCGAAATCGGCCGGGAGCTGCTCGAATCCCTGGGCTACGAGGTGCGTTCCGAAACCGATTCGCGCCGTGCGCTCCAGGTCTTTCGCGACGCCCCCGACGCGTTCGACCTGCTGATCACCGACCAGAACATGCCCGGCATGACCGGCGCGGATCTGGCCCGGGGCGCGCTTGAGGTCCGGTCCGACCTGCCGGTGCTCATGCTGACGGGATTTAGCGAAACCATGAGCAAGGAGAGCGCGCAGGCCATCGGCATCCGCGATCTGCTGCTCAAACCGATTTTGCGCCGCGATCTGGCCGCCGCCATCGAGGCGGCCCTGCGCGGCGAGCAGGCCGGCTGGAAGGGGGCGTCGGGAAAGACGCCGTCGCCCCGGAAGGCGCTCCACCGGGAGGCCTGAGGCCTTCCGCCCTCCCGACGGGGGCCTGTGGCAGGCGGGCCGGGCAAGCGGGTGCCGGGCCGGCGCGGGAAACCTATAATTCCCCTTTCCAGGGGGCCGGGGGAGAGGATCGCCCGGCGGGGAGGTCCGGGAGAGGCCGTTGCCTCTTTCGGGCCGCCGGAGGCACGAACAGCGCATGGAACGCAAGGCAATAGGCTACGTCTCGGCTGTGGAAGGCGCGGAAGTGACGGCGGTGCTCGATCCCGCCGTGGCCGGGCAGGTCGGCGTGGGCGACATGGTGGTCATTCCCTCGGAGCGCTCCATGGTGTTCGGGCTGATCCAGGGGCTGTCGATTCCCGCACCCGCCGCCGCGACGCAGCCGGACGCCGCGGACCGGCAGCTGGCCACGCTGGCCCTTTTGGGCGAGAGCCTGGGGGCGGAGACCGAGGAATTTTCCTTCACGCGCGGCGTGTCCATCAGCCCGCGCCTGGGCGCGCTGGTCCGGCTGACCCATACCGGCGATCTGGCCCGCATCTACGCCAAGCCGACCAAGTCGAGCGTGCGCATCGGGGCGCTGCACCAGGACCCCGAGGTGCCGGCCTTCATGGTGGTGGACGATTTCCTGGGCAAGCATTTCGCCGTGCTCGGCACCACGGGTTCGGGCAAATCGTGCACCGTGGCGGTGCTGTTGCGCTCGGTGCTCGCGGCGCACGCGAGCGGGCATATCGTGCTGCTCGACCCCCACGACGAATACGCCTCCGCCTTTGGCGACATGGCCGAATCGGTCACGCCGGACAATCTGACCCTGCCGTACTGGCTGCTGGATTTCGAGGAGATGGTGCAGGTGTTTTGCAGCGGCGAGCAGCCCTACCGCGAGGTCGAGGCCAACATCCTCAAGGAGTGCGTGCTGGCGGCCAAGGCCGAATATTGGCGCGGCATGGGCGGCGACGAGGCCGGGCTCACCATCGACACGCCCACGCCCTACCGGCTGGCCCGGGTGACGGAGCTGCTCAAGATTGGCATGGGCCGGCTGGACAAGCCCGAAAGCTCCATCCCCTATCTGCGCCTGACCGCCCGTTTCGACGCCCTGCGCCGGGACCGGCGTTTCGCCTTCATGTTCGGCCAGCTGACCATCGAGGACAACATGGGCGCGGTGCTCTCGCGCTACCTGCGCCTGCCGGCGGACGGCCGGCCGTTGACCATTTTCAATCTGGCCGGCGTGCCGGCGGAGATCGTGGACGTGGTGGTGTCGGTCCTGTGCCGGCTGATTTTCGACTTCGCCTTGTGGACCGAGCGGGGCCGGGGCGTGCCGGTGCTGCTCGTGTGCGAGGAAGCCCACCGCTACGTGCCGCGCGATTCGGCCCAGGCCTTTGGCCCCACGCGCCGGGCCCTGTCGCGCATCGCCAAGGAAGGCCGCAAATACGGCGTGTCGCTGGGGCTTGTCACCCAGCGGCCCTCGGAGATTTCCGAAACCGTGCTGTCCCAGGTCAACACGCTGGTGTCGCTGCGCATGAGCAACGAACAGGACCAGGTGTTCGTGCGCCGGGCCATGCCGGAAAACGCGGCCGGACTGCTGGCCGCGCTGCCGGCCCTGCGCACCCAGGAGGCGGTGGTGGTGGGCGAGGGCGTGCCCGTGCCCATGCGCATCCGGTTGCGCGATCTGGCCGACGGCGAGCGGCCGCGCAGCGACACGGCCCGCTTTTCCGAGGTCTGGACCACGCCGTGTAACGACAAGGCCTTTATCGGCGACACCATCGATCGCTGGCGGCGTCAGGTTCGTTGACCCCTGTTTCTTGTCAATCGCTGGTGAAGAAGGTAGTGGCAGGGAGAAGCGTCGCCAAGGAGCCTTGTTTGATGCGTGTTCTCCCCTGGGTCGCGGCCGCGTGTCTCGTCTGCGGCCTGACCGTCCCCCTGTCCGCCCGGGCTGCCGGCCCGAAGATGGCCACCACCCCGACCTCGGCCACGGAAATCCACGGCCTGAGCCTGCCCGATCCCGTGGCCGCCGCCAAACGGGACGTCGCCCGTCAGGCCAGTCGCCGGCTGGTTGCCACGCGGCTGTCCGGCTGTCGCTACCCGGCCCTTATCACCGACAAGAACCTGCTGCGTCTGGTCAACATCCACAGCCGCAAAAACGGCCTGGACCCCAGGCTGGTCTACGCCCTCATCGAGCAGGAGTCGCGTTTCAATCCCTGCGCCGTCTCCCCAAAGGGCGCCCAGGGGCTCATGCAGATCATGCCCGACACCCAGAAGGTGCTCGGGCTGAGCGACCCCTTCGATCCCGAGCGCAACATCGCCGCCGGCACCCGCTACCTCAAGGCCATGCTGGACCGGTTTCAAAGCGAGGTCATGGCCCTGGCCGCCTACAACGCCGGCCCCGGCGCCGTGGCCAAGCACGGCGGCGTGCCTCCCTTTGACGAAACCCGGGATTATGTGCTCAAAGTGGTTGATCGGTATTTCTATTTGCGCAAGCGTTATCCTGTGGAGGATCTCGACGCGATGCACAAGAAGCTGGCGTCCATCGATCTTGCGCCGATGGCCAGCATGGAGCGACCATGAGCGACGAACCCTGGCCACAACCGGGCCGGCCCGCGCCGGAATTTTCCTTGCCGGACGCTTCGGGCCACACGCATTTCCTGGCGGAATTCACCGGCCACTGGCTGGTGCTGTATTTCTACCCCAAGGACCTTACCAGCGGCTGCACCACCGAGGCCCTGGAATTTTCGGCCCTGCTGCCGCAGTTTCTCGCCCTGGACGCGGCCGTGGTCGGCATCAGCCGCGACACGCCGGCCACCCATGAGAAATTCATCGCCAAAAACGACCTGACCGTGCTGCTCCTGTCCGATCCGGACGTTGCCGCGCACAAGGCCTACGGGGCCTGGCGGCTCAAAAAGGCCTCCGGCAAGGAAACCATCGGCGCGGTGCGCTCCACCTTCCTGATCGATCCCGACGGCGTGGTGCGAAAGGTCTGGCCCAAGGTGGCCAAGGCGGCGGGACACCCGCAGGCGGTGCTGACCGCCCTGACGGATCTGGCCGGAGGCTAGCCCGCCATGCCCTTTGCCGTCACGCAACTCCATTCGGGCGGGCTCATCACCACCTACCAGTGCCAAAGCGCCTGTCCGCATTGCCTCTATCGTGGCGGGCCGGCCCGGTCGGCCGAATACATCGAAGCGGACATGGCGGCGGCGCTGTTTCTCAAGGCGCGGGAATGCGGGGCCGCGTCCATGCACGTGGGCGGCGGCGAACCGCTCGTTGATCCGTTGTCCCTGGCCGGGGTGCTGGCGGCGGCCGACGAGGCCGGCATGGCCATCGACTATGTGGAGACGAGCGGCTCCTGGTTCGATGACGCCGAGGAGGCCGAGGAGCTTTTGGCCGAGTTGCGCGGCATGGGGCTTGCCCGGCTGCTTGTGTCCATAAGCCCCATGCTCAACGGCTTCGTGCCTCTGCGCAAGACCCTGGGCGTCATCGCGGCGGCCAAGCGGGCCGGGGTGGAGATCTTTCCCTGGCAGGAACATTTTCTGGGCGACATGCAGGTCTTCGACCCGGACGTCGTCCACCCTTTTCGGGAATATCTCGAATACTACGGGCCGCAGTATCCGGCGGACATTTTGCGCCGGACCTGGATTCATCTGGGCGGGCGGGCCTTCGACCTGTTTGGCCCGGTGATCGGCCGGCGGCCCGTGGAAGAGGTCCTGGCCGCGGCCTCGGCCGACTGTCGGACCGAGCTTGGCGATGCCAGCCATTTCCACATGGACCTGTACGGCGACTACGTGCCTGGGCTGTGCTCGGGGCTGGCCCTGCGGGCCAGCGACCTCGGCGCGCCGCTCGACCCCGAATTCTATCCCATCTTGACCACCCTGGCCGAGTCCGGCATCCGGGGCCTGTACACGTACGCGGCCAATCTCGAAGCCTTTGTTCCGGCCGCGGCGGGCTACGTCAACAAGTGCGAATTGTGCCAGGACATCCGTCGGCACCTGTCCGAGCGGGGCTGGTTCGAATCCACGGAGCTGGCCCCGGTGGAGTTCTACGCCGCCCTGTAGGGCGGCAGTCCCCGGAGCCAGCCGCGTCGGAAGCCCTCAGGCTGTTTTTTCCTTTTTCCAATAGGGGTGCGACAGGTCCTCGAAGGCCGACAGCGCCGCCGTGGAGCCGTCGCCCACGGCCGTGACGATCTGGCGCGCCCCGGCCGTCACGTCGCCGGCGGCGTAAATGCGTGGAATCGACGTGCGCTTGGCCCGGTCCGTGCGGATGAAGCCGTCCTTGTCCAGGGCAAGGCCGAGCTGTTCGGCGATTTCGGTGTTGGGCGTGAGCCCGATGGCCACGAACACGGCGTCGGTCGGGATGTCGCGTTCCTCCCCGTCCGGGAGTTCCCGCACCCGCACGGCCGTCACCTTGTCCTCGTTGCCCAGGATTTCCGTGGCCACGGTGTGCAGCAGCAGGGGCACGCCGGCCTTGGCCACGGCTTCCTGAAGGTATTTCTCGGCCCGCAATTCGTCGCGGCGGTGGATGACCGTCACGTCCACGCCAAGGCTTTTCAGGTGCAGCGCGTCGGTCAGGGCCGTATCGCCGCCGCCGACGATCACGGCCTTTTTCTCCTTGTAGAGATAGCCGTCGCAGGTCGAACAATAGCTGACGCCAAAGCCGAAATAGCGTTCCTCGCCCGGGATGCCGAGCTTTTTCCAGGTCGCGCCCGTGGCCAGGATGAGCGCCTTGGCCACATACACGGCCTTGTTGGTGTAGACCTCGACGTTCTTGCCGATCTTGACCTCGTCGATGGTCTCGCCCTCGTGCACCGGCGCGTAGTGGCGCGCCTGATCGGCGATCATTTCCATGAGGCGCTTGCCCGGCACGTTGGCGAAGCCCGGATAGTTCTCCACGACGGGGGTCAGCGCCACCTGCCCGCCGATGACGTTTTTCTCCAGCACCACGGCCGAAAGCCCGCTGCGCGCCAGGTACATGGCCGCCGTAAGCCCGGCCGGGCCGGCGCCGGCCACCACCGCGTCCACTTCCTCCACGGACAGGCCCGAGCCCTCCATGCCAAGGCCCTGCTGGGCCATGAGCTCCTCGGCGCTTTTGAGCGTGACCAGCTCGACCACGAAGCGCTCCTCGGGCACCAGCCCGAGCACGGAGAATTCGTCGGTGTAATAGGTGTGCGGCACCGAACCGATATGGAATTTTTCGGCCAGCTCGACGTGCTGCGAACTGTCCACGCAGGTCGCGGAAACAAAGTCCGGCCGCTCGATGGCGCAGTGGAAGGCATGGGCCACCTGTCCCGGGCAGTACGGGCAGGACGGATTGACGAACACCTTGACGTCGCGCGCCTCGTCAAGCTCGGCAAGCAGCTGCCGGGCCGTCTGCCCCAGGCCGCTCTTGCCGACGGACAGGCGCAGGATGGTCTCGATCAGGGTGCGGGCCTCCTCGCCAAGGGGCGCGCCCAGGTAGCGGATCTTGCACCGGTCCGGGGCCAGCAGCAGGGTGGGCGAGAAGTCCACGCCGTAGAGCTTGGCCGTGTCGCTCCCGAGCGTCTCGGAGCGCACCGTGATCTTGGGCGTGATCTCGGACAGCTCCCGGCACAGCGATTCCATGAAGGTGTTGTAAGGTGCGTTCTGCTTGGGATCGGTAAAAACGACGAGCTCGACCGGCTCTTCCATCGGCTCGAAAAACTTGGTCAGTTCCGCAATGTTGTCCTCGGGGATCAGGCGCTTGGGCTTGGCCGCCTCGGCCTTTTTCTCCTTGGACTCCTTGTCTTTTTTGGGCTTGTCGCTTCCAAAAAGGGCCATGTTGCCCCTCCTTCGTCTCAACGCTTTTCCGGATTCCGGCCATTGTGTACCGCAAGCCGCCCTGTTGCGCAAACACGCGACGCGACAAAGGGAAGAAAGAGAAAGATGCCTCCGGCGGCCGGGAGGGGGCCACCCCCTCCCGGACCCTCCCGAAATGGGGCGACGGGATGTCGGTCGGTCTGTGGGCGTTCGGACGTTTGGCGGCGCACTTGTGCCCAGGCTTTGCCTGGGCACAAG
>JAFABC010000177.1 GCA_023426275.1 Pseudomonadota bacterium
GGGGGCATCATGCCCCCCGGCCGCCGGAGGCGTCTTCTCGCCGTTCCGGCTATTTTTTCGCTGACAATTCGGTGATGGCTTCGGTCACGGTGTGACCGTCGGGCAGCTTGGCGTTGGGGTTTTTCACGGCCAGGGCCTTGAGCGCGTCGATGGCGCCGGGCCGGTCGTTCTTGTCGTGTTCGAGCACCACGCTCTTGTTGAACGCGGCAATGACGTGGCCGGCGTCGATGCCGAGGGCCTTGTCGAAGCACTCCATCGCCTTATCGAACTGGCCGAGTTCCCGGTACATGACGCCCTGGTCGGTGAGCACGTCGGGCTGACGCGGATCGAGGGTCAGGGCCTTCCCGTAGGCGCCGATGGCCTTTTCCGGCTGGTGGGTGTCGAAATACAGGTTGCCCAGTTGCGTCCAGGCCCCGGCATTGGCCGGTTCGAGCTGGGTTTGTTTCTCCAGGGCGTTGATGCGCTCGACCAGGGCCGGGTTGGGCGCCGGCGGCGTGGCGGCAGGCGTGGCGGCCGTCTGCTGCCGACCGGATTTGTCGCCGGTCAGGCCGTGGACGGTAAAGCCCAGGTAGAAGCCGACCAGCAAGGCCAAAACGATTCCCAGGATGGCGGCATTTCGATTGATAACAGCGGATTTTACTTCTTCGCTCATGCGATCTCCTTGCACATATGGGCCGAATGCGGCGGTAACCTAGCAACGTCTGAACCGATTGTCATCGGGAAGAAAAAGCCCGAGGCGGCCGAAGCCGCCCCGGGCGGGCGCGTGTGAGACGAAGGTGTGAGGGAGAACGCGCTTTATGAAAACAACGGACGGCGGCAGGCCCTCCGTTGGGTGCGGAAAGGGAGTCATATCAGGGATCGACGGTGCGGCGCAGGCGGTCGTATTCCTCCTGGGAAATCGCACCGCTGTCGCGTCTGGCCCGCAACAGGCGCAAGGCGTCGTCGCGATCCGCCCGGGCGCCGCGCTGATGATCGTTTTTCGGTCTGCTGCGGCAACGCGTCAGGCCATACAGCGCCAGCAAAAGGAGCAGCACCAGCAGCCAGGGCCAGTGGATGGCCAGCACGTGTCCCGTCACGGGAAAATGGTGCGTTGTCAGGCTGTGCCACATGGCTGCTGTCCATTGGTTGGAGTCAAACGAGGGCGGGGCCGGTGCGAAACCGGCCCCGTGTCGAGACGGACGGGGTGTTTAGTAGTTGCCGCCCATCATGCCGTAGCCGCCACCCATGCCGTATCCGCCGTGGCCGCCGCGATGGTGATAGCCGAAGCCGCCCATGGCGCCGGGGCCGATTTCCTTGGTCACCTGGATGCGGAACTGGGTCCGTTCGGCCAGCAGCCGGCCCTGCAGGTCACCGATTTCCTTGGTCAGCGTCGCGATCTTGGCCTGATCGGGATTTTCCGCCACGGTCAAGGCGTTGAGTTCGGCCCGCTTGACGCCGAGGTCGGCGCGCATCTGGGCGGTCTTGGCCGCAAAGGCGTCATGGAGCTTCTGGAAGGCGGCCTGCTTTTCCGGGGAAAGCTGGTTCATGTAGCCCGCGCCGTAGCCGGGGCAGTTGCCGGGACCGTAGGCGCCGCCGGCGTTGCCGGGACCGCTGCCGGGCCGGGCCAGGGCCAGGGAAGAAGTCAGCGCGATCGTAGCCACAGCCGCCATAGCGATGCCGAAAGTCTTGCCTTGCATGGATACATCCTCCGGTTTTTCGGCCAAAGCCGAGTCGTTTCGTTTTGCGCCACCGTCGGATGGTTCCGATTCGTCGCGTGGCGTTGCTTTCTCTTAGGCATGTTCCATGCCAAGGAAAAATAATTTGTTATTTAAGTATATTAACTTATTTTTCTGAAATCCTGACCGGGGAAGTGGATAAAATGCAAACAGTCTGCCTGGATACTGTTGGCATTCTGTAAAGAAAAAATACAGGTGGAGCTGTTCCCAGCAGGGCAAAGCCGGATTCGAGGCGAATTCACTTACAGACGGCCTGGGGGATCAGCCTGGGAGGCGGCCTCATCCCAGGGATCGGTCTCATCGGGCGCCTCCCCTCCCTGCTGCGGCGTCAGGGGAAATTCGAACATGGGCCGGGACACGCTGTCGCGGCCAAGCCTCCAGCCCACCAGCAAAAAGACCAGTGCGCCGGCCAGATGGGCCGCGAGAAGCAGGATGTCGTGCAGGGTATGCGTCATGGCGTCTCCTCGGGTTGGGCACAGCCGCTTGTCACGGCGTCGATGATGTGCGCGGCAACGGGCGTGCTTTTTGGGGGCGGGGTCGCGGCCAGGGGGCGGGCCATGCAGACATGGCAGGCCTCGTCGTAAATGTGGTCCTCGCCGGTGGTGTCGATGTCCTCGACATTGCGCCGGTCCGTGACCAATAGGGGAATGGTGCGGATGAAATCCGCGCATACGTCATACACCTGCAGCATGGGCGGGCCATCGTCGCGGGGCCGCAGGCGCTCGTGGAACTGGCGGATCTTGGCCGTGCGGCAGGGGTCGCCGGGGACCAGGAACACGCCGGCCGCGGCAAAGGTTTCGGCCGTGCTCGGCCCCTGCCCGCCGCCCCGATAATCGGGTTTGCGGGCGAAGCAGTCCGGTCCGGCCAGTCGGGTGATGGCCCGGCCGGCAATGCCATGACGTCTTTCCCGTTCCAGGATGCCGGCGGCGATCTGCGAATCGGGCAGGCGCAGCCCCTGGTTGGGTTTGCCGGTGGAGCCGTACCACTCGGCAAAGCGCAGCAGGCGGCCGTCGGTGTCCACCCACCACCAGCCCACGGAAAAGGGCGCGCCATAGCCCCAGTCAAAGGTCATAAACAGCGGAACATGTCCGGGCACGGGGCGCGGCGGGATGACATGCAGGCGGCGGGAAAAGGCAAAGGCCTGCCCCAGAAACACGTCCCAGTCGCCGTTGCGGTAGGCCGAGCGGTAGGGTTCGGGCAGGGCGTCCAGGCGCTTGGCATACTCGGGATCGCGGGCGAGCAGGATCTGGTTGTCCTCGAGCCTGCCGGGAATGTAGCAGCGCAGCATCCCCCCTTCCCCATCCGGGGCCCGGCGCGGCACCATGGGGGGCGAAAAGTCCACGAACCGGGCCTTGACGAACCCATGGCCCACGCCGCCGGGATTGGAGGCGCAGACAATGCCGGGAATCTTGTGGCGATAGCCGGCCGGTATGGCCAGAGCGCAGCGCAGCCGGCTTCGCAGGAAATCGTATTGGAATTCCGTGAAATGGGTCAGCTCGTCGATGAGCAGCAGATGGATTTCCGCACCCTGATACGTGAAGACGTCGGCCTCGCGCGGACAGCCGCAAAAGGTCAGGCGCGAGCCATTCACGAATTCGAAGCAGCGGCTGGAGGCGATATAGCGCCCGATCTGGCGGGGAAACATGGCCAGGGCCGGCAAAATGTGGTTGCGCTCCAGTTCCGGGACGGTGCGCCGGAACAGGCAGGCGCGCAGGCCCGGCACCCGCAGACACCACAGCAGGGCTTCGAAGCGTAGGGCATGGCTTTTGCCGGGACCGGCCGCGCCGCCAAAAAGGATCTCATTGGCCTGTGAGCAGTGCAGGGCCACCTGCCGTGGCTGGGGCGCATAGTCCAGCACAACGGGTGCGGCCCCGGCGGCGGTTGTCCTCGATATATCGTCAAAATCGCGCGTCATGCCTGCCCACTGTGAAAAGAGTTTTATACAACATGATGAAATAGTAAGTTTTATTTTTGGCACGCTTTGGGCAAGAGCCGGGGGGAAACCGCGCAAGCGGAGGGAGGAAACCATGTGCAAGCATCCACGCATCTCCATGGCGGCGATTCTCGCGGCTGTTGCGGTCGCGGTGGTTCTGATCGGTGGAGCGGTCTGCCCGCACACGCCGGCGGCGCGTGGTTACGGTCGCGTCCTGCAGGCCGCGCAACGCAACCCCGAGCCGCGGTCGGATGCGACCACGGATATGCTGATGGCCATGGTGCTGGCCCGGCATCAGATGGAACTCGTCTCGCGGCTTGGACCCCATGCCGTGGCCAGCGATGAGTTGTCGCTGCACGTCACGCGGGGCTCCTGAAGGGAGCGCCGAAGGTGGCGCGAAGGCCGGGTCAGGTCCTTGGATCCCCGGGAATGTCCGCTTCGCCTGAGACCGCATCGGGGCGGTCCCGAGCCGCATCCAGGGCGCGTTCCCCGGTTGCGTCAGGGGGTGGCGCCGGTGGCGGCACCTGCGTGATCACGGTGATGGCCCGCCGCTGGGAAGTGTCCCCCTCCCCCGCTTCCCGCGCGCCCAGATGCCGGGCCAGGGCCACCAGCGCCTGCGGCTTGGCGTGCAGTTTGATGCGCAGTCCCTTGCCCTGATTTTCCACGATTTCAGCCACGCAGGCGGTCTGTCCGGGACCGAGATCCCGGGAGGCCCGCAATTTCACGCCGGCGTCGTCCCATTCCGCGAAATCCCGGATGTCGGCAAAGGCGATGCGGGCCAGTTCCGTGACCACCCTGTCCTGGTTGATGCCAAGTCGTCGGCTGCGGTTGTCCATGGCCGCCTCGATGGCGGCGCGCACATGGGGCAGGCCGCGCAGCCGACGGCCCATCTTGGCGGCGCTTTTTTCGCTGTAGCCGGCCCGGATGGCGGCGGGGCCGGTTTTCAGGTCGACCAGATATTCTTCCACAAAACGGCGTTGCCGGTCCGTCAGATGCGGGCCGGACCGGGGTTCGTCCATGGGTGGCGTCCTCCGACTCGGTTGCCAGGCGGTTGCAGCCTACTGCACGCGGGTCGACGGTCCGACCCAGCGCCAGAGGGCCAGGATGTCGGCCAGGGTCAGGCCGGGATTGAGGGCGAGCAGTTCGTGCAGGCTGCAAGCCTGCTGCGACGGGGTGGTGGGCATGGCGGCTCCGGGATTTTGAGGGTGAGGGAAAGCGGGCCTTCAGGCGGCCAGATCGCGCTCTTCGAGGATGGTCAGCCGGGTGGCGTGGTTTTCCAGCCGATCGCTGACGCGCTCGAAGTCCAGGCGCGTGACGTAGCCCCGGGCCAGTTCCAGCCGGCAGTCCGCCTGTGCCTGTTCCAGGCTCCGCAGTCGGATTTCCAGCCGGTCCAGGGATCGGGCCACATCGCCGACCCACTTGCGGGTGAAAAAGAGGACCAGCCCGATAAGAAACGAGATCCAGGCCGGCAACAACACGTGCTCAGGCGACATTGTTGCCCCCCGGGGGCGTGGACCGCGTTTTGGTGGCCACCATCGGGGCGATGCGCTCGATCAGATCGATGCCGGCCTGGGAGCCGATGGCGGCCAGGGCGATGTCGGTGATGGAGCGGACGTCCTCGGTGGTGAGCCCCAGGGTCCAGGCATGGTTGGCCGCGACGATCAGGATGGCACAGGCGGCGGTCAGCAGCTTGCGCGAGGCGAAACGGTCGAGCCTGTTCATGCCCAGTGCTCCCGGATCACGGGCGGGCAGTTGCCGCCGCCGCAGAACGGACAGGCCGGTGCGCCGGCAAAGGCCGAACCGCAGGCCGAGCCGTCGAAGATCGTGCCGCAGACGGGGCAGACGCGATGGATCTTGTCGGAAACGAAGCAGATGGTCCCGTCCTCGGCCACGTTGGTGTAGCTCGACAGGACCGCGCCACGCAGATCGGCGGACAAGACGGGTTGTGTCGTGTGCATGTCGCACCCTCCTTGGTTCCAAAAGGATCATGGAAGGCGGACAGAAACCAGCCAGTCTATGTCAAAAAATAAAAATACCTATTTAACGAGAAAGTCCCTGCTGTTACGCGCTTTACAAGGTGTTTCCCCTTGGGCACAGTCGGCGTATTCCGGGAGAGAAGGAGGCATCATGATCCGAAGCGTGGTTTGCTGGCTGGGATTGGCGTGTTTTGCGGCGTTTGCCACGGCCTGCGCCGGGGGCGGCGGACGGATGGACGCGGCTGGAAACGCGCCGGCCATGAGCACGTCGGATTTTTACGCCCTCTGCTCCGCCCTGCCCGTGCCGGGCGGCTGTCTGTCCGATCCCATCTGCCAGCGCTACCGGCGGGAACTGTCCGAGCCGCCGGCCGAGCTGGCCGCCTGCCTGTCCCTGTGCCGGCAAACGGCCGGGGATCTGTACACGGCCAATCTGACCAACGGCTGCGCGGGCGTGCTCGACCGGGCCGAGGACTTGTGCGACCAGTTCTGTCGCCGTCGCGAAGGGAAGTGACCCGCACCGCAGGATTGCCACGGTTCTGGTTGCGGGGCGCGGCAGGCGCAGGTCCGTCGCCCCGGACATGGCCGGCCGGCCCCCGTGTTGTGTCAGGCTGTGGCCTGCCGTCATTGCACCTTTTCATCGGGCTGCCGGGTTGCCGACAAGTTGGGCACGCCCGGCCCGGTTTGTTCCGACAGTTCCAGGCAGGCCCGGCATTCCGGGTCGCCGGCCAGGATGCGCCGCAATTGCCGGTCGGACAGGCCGAACTGGTCGCGCAGGGCGAAAAGTTCCACACCGGCCCGGCGCATCCGGCGGATTTCCCTGTCGCGCCGTCGTTTGCGGGACGTGGCGCCGTTGGGGATGTTGAGGCGGCAGCCGCCCCACTCGGCGATCAGGGCATCCAGGGCCGCCCGGGCCGCGACCGTGCCCAGGCTTTCGGCCAGCTTGGCTTCGAGTTCGGATTCACGCATCGAATGTCTCCACGAGTTGGAAGGGAACAGCAGATGCTCTGGAGACTATAAGTATTCCTATTAGGAATACTTGTCAAGAATAATATTCCAAAAAAGGAATGGACATTCCCCCCCACACTAGGGCACATAGAAACTATGGCCCGTCCATCCCTCCCCTGCTTTGCGCCCGAGGGCACGACCTTTCGCACCGAGGAAGACTGGTGCTTTTGGAAGGCCCTGGTGGAGCTTGCGGCAATGGAAAACGCCAACCAGGCCGAGCTGGCCGCTTTTGCCGGCGTCAGCCAGGGGTACGTCAGCAAGATCCTGGCCGGCAAGCAGGCGCCGAAGCCGGCCGTGCGTCGACGATTCGCGGCTTTTTTCAAGCTGTCCTACGAAGATATGGTGGCCCTTGGCCGGGAACGGCTGGAAAGCCAGGGCCCGATGCCCGAACGCGGCGTCACGGGCCGGTATCGCGTCCGGGACCCCCTGTACGGCGCAGGAATCGGCTGTGACGAGGCCGAGGGCGGGGAATTCGCCACGCTGCGGGCCATGCTGCGCGACATCCGGGCCCGGGAGGCCCACCAGCTCCACTACACCGAAGTGCCCCTGCGCGAGGCCACGGGCTCCATGGGCGGCGGTTCGACGGAAACCGGCGACCGCACCCTGACCTACCTGAGCTTTCGCACCGACTGGATCCGGTCGAAGGGCAATCCCGAATACATGACGGTCATCCGGGCCTTTGGCGACAGCATGGAACCGACCATCGCCGACGGCAGCGTGGTGCTCATCGACGAAGGCCGGCGTCAGTTCGTGAAAAACAAGATCTACTATCTGCGCTACAACGGCCAGATGTACATCAAGCGGCTGGTCGAGCGCGAAGGATTGCTCGCCATCAGTTCGGACAACGACCTCAATGTGCTGCTTGTTGCCGATGCCGATGATTTCGAAATCATCGGTCGTTGCATCTGGACGGCCCGGGAACTGGACTGACTGCTTGGTCTTTTAGGAATAATCGCTTTTCTTTTATTCCATTAATTGGAATATACCTTCCCCGGCACAACACCGCGTCCGGGACCGGCGCGAACCGTCAGCAACCCGCGCCCACGCAGTTTTTCCGAAAGGCCGCCACCATCGTTTCCAGGGCCTCCACCTGCTGGCCCATGTTCTCCACCACGCCGGAGGATTCCCGCATTCCCCGGGCGATGTCGGCCGACAGCCGGCTGACGTCCTCCTCGGCCCGGTTGATCTCCTCGCTGGCCGCGGACTGTTCCTCGGCGGCGGTGGCGATACTTTGCACCTGGGACGAGGTCTCGTCCACCAGGGCGACAATGGCCTGCAAGGCGTCCTCCGAAGCGCCGGACAGCTCCGTGGCCCGGGCCACGGCCTCGGTGGCTTCGTCCACCTTGGCCATGTTGTCCCTGGCGCCGGTCTGGATGGCTCCGATGGAACTCCCCACTTCCTTGGTGGCGCTCATGGTTTTTTCGGCCAGCTTGCGCACCTCGTCGGCCACCACGGCAAAGCCGCGCCCGGCTTCGCCGGCCCGGGCCGCCTCGATGGCGGCATTGAGCGCCAGCAGGTTGGTCTGGTCGGCAATGTCGGAAATCACGTTCATGATGGCCCCGATGGCCTGCGCCTTTTCCCCCAGGGCGTCCATGCCGGTTTTCACCTCGCGCGAAACCGCGTCCACGCGGCTGATGGCGGCCAGGGACTGCTCCACGACCTTGCGGCCCTCCATGGCCTGATCCCGGGCGGCCGCGGCCTTGGTCGAGGCGTCGGCGGCGTTGCGGGCCACTTCGAGCACGGTGGCGTTCATCTCTTCCATGGAGGTGGCGGTTTCGGCGGTGCGCCGCTCCTGCTCCCCACGGACGCGACCACGGCCGAAACCTCTCCGGCCAGCTGGGAGGACGCATCGGCCAGGGCGACCATGACGCCCTGCAACTGGTCGGCGGCCAGCAACATGCCTTCGTTTTTGGCCGCGTCGGCCTGGGCCTGGGCGCGTTTGGCCTCTTCCAGGGCCAGCCCGGCCCGCTGGGCCTGGGACGCCGCTTCCTCGCCCTTGGCCTTGGCTTCGGCCAGATTGGCCTTGATGCTTTTGCCCATGGTGGTCAGGGCTTCGCCCATGGTTTGCAATTCGTCGCCCGAGCGGATGTCCAGTTCGCGGTCCAGCTCGCCCCGGGACACGGCGGCGGCGAAGTCCATGCAGCGGCGCAGTCCCCGCAGCACGGACAGCCGCAGCAGGATGACGATGGCCGCCAGCAGCACCACGGTGACGACCAGGGCGATCAGGACGTTTTGGCGGGTGGCGGCGGCGGCAAAGGCGGCGAATTCCCGCATGGGTGCTTCGACCACGAAAAACCAGCCGGTCCTGGGCTCCCGGGTAACCGCCGCCAGATGCCTGCCCGAAGCGTCGGCGTAGCGGATCACGGCCGTGCCGGTGGTGGCCAGGATGCGTTTGCCGAGGTCCGTGCCGGCCAGATCGGTTTTCATGAGCAGGGCCTTGTCCGGATGGGCCAGCACCATGCCCTGGGCGTCGAGGATGAAAGCGTAGCCGGTCTGGCCGATTTTGGTGGTGGCCAGATTGCGGGTCAGGGACTCCAGGTCCATGCCGGTGTTGATGACCCCGACCAGCGCGCCCGAGGCGTCACGGACGGGCTGGGCCAGCACGATGGCCGCCCGGCCCATGGTGCGGCTGATGATGGCCTTGGACACCACATTGGCCTTGTTGTCCCTGGTGACCAGGGCGAAATAATCCCGGTCCGGCACCTTGACCTTGCCTATGCTGGCCACGTTGGACGAGGCCTGGGACGTACCTTGCATGTTGAAAATATTGGCATAGTCCGCGCCGGTCAGTCCGGTTTTGAGCGTGGCCAGCAGGGCGTTGGCCGCGTCGGGGTCCCGTCCCCGGGCGGCGGCGGCGACCACGGGTGTCGTGGCGAAGCTGCCGAGCACTTTGAGATTGGCGGCCACGGTGCCGGTAATGTCTTTGGCCATGGATTGGGACAGCAGGGTCATGGACTGTCCCTCGACCTGTTGCAGCGCGTTGAGGGTGGCCCGGTCGTTGAGCATGACGAGGACCGCCATGCCGACCACGGTAAGGATGAGAATCGGTGCGAAAAACTTCATGCGAAGCGAAAGACGCATGCTCGTTCCCTCCTGCGGAAGATGGCCGCGGGAACACAACGGCAGGAAAACAACCGATTGCATGAAATACGCGGTGTGTCCACAGGCCGTCCCATTCGCGCCGAAAGTTTTCCGCTGTGGTGACCGCCCTCCCCTTTTGCGGGGTGCCCTCCCCGGCTCTTGCCCGCCGGCCCGGTGCTCGGGTAGGCTTGCGCCGAGCCACTATGAAACGCGCCCTTGTCACCCTGGTTGTCGGCGACGCCTGCCGCAAGCGCTTCGCCGCCTGCGCCGCGCCGACGTTTCGGGCCTACGCCCGTGCCCACGGCCTGTCCCTGGTCGTGCTCGACCGGCTGCTCGACGACGGGCCGCTTGGCCGGTCGCGTTCTCCGGCCTGGCAGAAGTGCCTGATTTTCCGCCATCCCAAACTGCGGGCCTGCGGACAGGTCGTGTGGATTGATGCCGATATCGTCATACGTTCCGACGCACCAAACGTCTTCGAGGGCGTTGCGCCCGACGTGTTTGGCGCGGTGGACCACTTCGCCAGCCCCACGCCCGAGGCCTTTGCCGCGGCAACGGCCAACATTCGGGCCTACCAAGCTGCATTTGGCATCGAGGACGCGGCCGACGATACGGCCGGAGCGTTTTATGCCCGCTATGGCTTCCCGGACGGCCCGGACAGCCCGGACAGCCCGGACAGGGTGGCGCAGACCGGGGTGCTCGTGCTCTCCCCCGAGGCCCATGCGCCGCTGCTCGAAGCCGCCTACCGCGAGCAGAGCCGGCCGGACAGCCGGGCCATGCTGTTCGAGATGCGGCCGCTGAGCTACCACCTGCTGCGTGGATCCGCCGTGCGCTGGCTGGACCCGCGATTTAACGCCCTGTGGACCACGGCGCTTTTCACCCACTACCCGTTTCTGGCCGATCCGGCCTTTCAGGCCGCCTTCCGGGGCCAGCCGGCTGCGTTCGCCTTGCTCAAGGCCCGTTGCCTGGCCGCCTGTCGGGACATGGCCTATTTTCTGCATTTTGCCGGCGCGGCCGACGACATGGCGGCGCTTGGCCCCCTGTCCGCCTGATCGTTTCCCTCAAACCCGACAAGGAGGCGCCGTCATGGGCGTTGCGTGGATGTGTTTGTTCGTGGCCGGACTGTTCGAAATCGGCTGGCCCATCGGGCTCAAGATGGCGCAGACGCCGGGACGGCTGATCCCGGGCCTTGTCGTGTCCGTGGTGTGCATGGCCTTAAGCGGCCTGTTCCTGTATCTGGCCCAGCGCAGCATCCCCATGGGCACGGCCTACGCGGTCTGGACGGGCATTGGCGCGGCCGGGGCTTTCAGCGTGGGCGTGCTTTTTTACAACGACCCGCTGCAACTGGCCCGGCTGGCCGGGGTGGGACTGATTATCGCGGGCGTGGCCACCCTTAAACTGGCGGGATAGCCCCGGTTTCCCCCTTTCGGGAGGGTCCGGGAGGGGGTGACCCCCTCCCGGCCGCCGGAGGCATCTTCTGCTTTTTTCTTGTCTCAGTCTGGCTTTTTGAGCACCGCTCCGTAGAAGCA
>JAFABC010000234.1 GCA_023426275.1 Pseudomonadota bacterium
GCCGTCACCTTTCGGGAGGGTCCGGGAGGGGCAGTGCCCCTCCCGGCCGCCGGAGGCATCTTTCCGTTGTCTTGTCAGGCCGTAAGGAAGTCGCCATGTCCATTGTCCCCCCATTTGCCGCTTTGCCGCTGCCGCTTGCCCGCCGATTGCTGGTCGGCGGCGACGGTCCCGGGCTGGTCCCCGCCCGGGACGCGGCCCTGGCCGCCGGGGATGCCGTTGGCCCCCTGGCCGATGCGCTGTGTCTGGCCGTGTGGGAGGGCGCGCCGTTTTGGCCGGAAGCGGCGGCGTTGACGCTGGCGCGTCACGCGGCCCGGCCGTTTATGCCGCCGGCCCTGGTCGAGGCTGTCCGGGCCGTGGTCGCGGCCACGCCCGAACCCCGGGCGGACGCCTATTTCGATCGGCTGGCCGCCCGGCGCGACCTCCGCAAGATGCTCACGTATCTGCTCTCGCGGCAGGAAAAGGCCCCGGGCGATCCGACCGTGCTCTACCGGCTGGCCGTCTTTGCCCCCATGCTCGGCCGGGCCTCCGACGAGGACGCGGCCCTGGCCCGCACGGTCGAGGCGGTCTTTGCCGCCCTGTCCGGTCCGTTTGCCCCCCTGGGCGGCCTGACGGCGGCCCGGCTGGCCCTGCTGGACGGGCGGGCCGGAGAGGCCGGGGACCGGTGCCGGGCGCTGCTCGCCGTCTTTCCCGCCGATGCCGTGCGGCAGCTGACCGCTCTGGCCGCCCTGCGCCTTGGCGACCGGGAGGCGGCCCGGGCGTCCCTGGCCGGGCTGTTGCGCGCCAGACCCTGGGACACGCTGCCGTTGCACGCCCTGTACGATCTGGCCACCGGTCTGGCCGCGCGCCGGCAAACATTGCCCGGCACCCTGGCCGTGCTGCTCTATTCCTATAATAACGCCGCATTGCTCGATCAGGCCCTGGCCGCCCTGGCCGCGACCGACTGGGACTTTGCCCGGGAAGCCGGCGGGGCGCGGCTGTTCGTGGTGGACAACGGCAGCGGCGACGACACGGCCGCCGTGCTGGCCGGCTGGGGGGAGCGGCTGGGCGAACGGCTCCGGGTGATCACGCTGCCCGTCAATGTGGGCGCGCCAGCGGCCCGCAACTGGCTGGCCCATCTGCCCGAGGTCCGGGCCCGCGATTTCGCCGCCTACCTCGACGACGACGCCTTTGTGCCGCCGGACTGGCTCGGTCGGTTCGGCGCGGCCGTGGACGTCTTTCCCGAGGCCGGGGTGTGGGGTTGCCGCATCCTCGGTCGCGACGCGGCCTCCTTTGTCCAGTGCGCCGACAGCCATCTGTTCCCCACGCTCCGGGACGGGGAGGGCTTTGGCCGGGCCTTTGATCTGGCCAGCCCCTGGCTGGTGACGCCGGACTATGGCCAATACGCCGTGTGCCGGCCCTGCGCCACGGTGACGGGCTGCTGCCATCTGTTCCGTACCGACGTGTTGCAGGCGGTCGGCGACTTTGACATCCGCTTTTCCCCCTCCCAGTACGACGACCTGGACCATGACTTGCGCCTGCTCCTGGCCGGCCGGCCACCGTGCTACCAGGGACATCTGGCCGTGATCCACGCCAAGGCCACAGGCGCCGCCTCCCTGCCCGGCGGGGCGCAGTACGGCTCGGGGTTCGCCAATCAGTTCAAGCTGCACCAAAAATACGACGATGCCGCCGTGGCCCGCATGGCCGACGCCGCCTTTGCCGCCCTGGCCGCCGATGCCGGGCGCAAATGGCGCGCCGTGCGGGACCTCGGGCTGGTCGACGCGGCCGCGACAGGGGAGGGCGGGCGGCATGACGGCTGAGGGACGGCCCATTGCCGTGCTGCAAACCCAGCGGATGGGCGATCTCATCCTGACCTATCCGCTGTTGTTGTGGCTGGGGCGGCGTTTTCCGGGGCATCCCGTCACCGTGGTGGCCGAGCCGGATTTCGCCGCGCCCCTGGCCCCTCTCAGTCCACCCGTGGCCTATCTGCCCCTGGCGCGGGGAGAGGCGTTGGCCGGGCGTGAGCACGCCCTGGTCCTCAACCTGAGCATTCGCCCCGAGGCGGCCGCCCTGGCCGGGCGCATTCCGGCCGCCACCCGGCTGGGATCGGTGCTTGGCTCGGACGGCGCGGTGCGGGTGGCCGGCGACTGGCAGCTCTACCGGGCCTCGGTGGTGCAAAACAACCGTCACAACCGGTTTCACTGGGCCGAGCTCAACGCCCTGGACGTCATCCCCGTGCCGGACATGGCCGCCACCGCCTGGCCGTCGCCACGCGCCGGCGGACCGGGACGGCGGCGGGTGGGGGTCTTTGTCGGGGCCAGTGAGCGGGACAAGCGGCCGGGGGTGCAATTTACCGCCGACCTCGTGCGGGAACTGGCCCGCCGGGGGCTTGTGCCGGTGCTGCTCGGCGGGCCGGGCGAAGTCTCACTCGGGGACGAGGCGGCCCGGCGCTCGGGCATCCCCGTCACGAACCTGTGCGGCAAATTGGGCCTCAAGGAACTGGCCATCCTGGGCCAGGACATGGCCCTGCTCGTGACGCCGGACACCGGGCCCATGCATCTGGCCGCCTGGACCGGCTGGAAAACGCTCAACATCTCCATCGGCCCGGTCAGCGCCCGCGAGACCGGCCCCTACCAGCCCGGACATTTCGTGCTGCGCCCGCGCATGTCCTGCCGGGGCTGCTGGGGCTGCCTGCGGGGCCGGACCGTGTGCCGGGAACGCCTTGACCCGGCCCGGGTGGCCTATGTGGCGGCCCGATTGGCCCGGGGCGAGGACGACCGGCTGGCCGGGGCGGCGATCCCCGGCTACGAGCTGCTCGAAAGCGGTCGCGACGCGCTCGGCCTCTACGCCCTGCATCCCCGCGCCGGTGGCGGCGGGGTGGATGCCCGGGAGGCCATGGGCGCGTTTTGGCGCGCCGCCTTTGGCTGGCTGTTTATGGTCTGGGACGAGACCGCCCCCCGGCGGGCGTTGGCCGGGCTCGACGCCGCCTATCCCCGGCTGTCGCCGGTCCTGCGCGCCGGCCTGTCCGGGCTCGGCGCGGGACTTGCTCGCAGCGCGCGTCGGGGCGGTGTGCCGGATGCCGGCTTCGTGGCCGGATGCGCGCCCTGCCTGCGGCCCCTGGCCGGTTTTTTCGAGCGGGTGCTGCAAAACGGCGACGGCCAAAAAGCCGCCCGCCAGCGTTGCCTGACCTTGCTCGAACGCATGGCCGCGCTGTTCGCCGCCGTCTGAGTCGGGCGGAAAAAAACTCCCTCTTTTTTGCAAGCCCGTATCCAATGGGCTTGTTTTCTTGGGCTTCTTCTTTTGGAACGGGTCTTGAAGAATGCTAGGCGTCAGGAGGCGCACCATGCAGATTCTTCCCCTTGTTACCACCCGCTCCACCACCACCGCCAATGGCGGCGTGAGCCAGGAAGCGTCCAGCCGGCAATCGGCGCTGTTCGCCAGTCTGCTTGAAAGCGCCCAGTCCACCTCGACCACCCCGGTTGCCGCCGTTTCCTCGGCCTCGACCGGCACCCTTGTCGACAGCGGCACGCAAACCACTGTGAGCGCGGGCGCCGGCAAGGAGGATCTTCGCAATCTGCGCATGACCCAGGAAGATCTTGCCGCCCTGCATGACGAACTCAAGGAGCAGGGCTTTTCCGACGACGAACTCTCGGCCATGGAAGACCGGATCAACAGCGAATCCGGCATGACCTGGGGCGAGATGATGGACGCCGTGGAAGAGAAGATCGCCAAGACGAAGCAGACCGAAAAGAAGGAAATTTCCAACGCGGACACGGTCCAGCTGCTCGGTCTTTTCGGCAAGCTCGGCTTTTCCGCCAACGAATCCCAGAAGATGGTGGATTCCCTGGCCTCGGGCGAGACCGAGTCGGTCTGGTCCAAGGTCGGTGAAAAGCTGTCCGGCCTGTCCGCCGACAGCACGGTGACCATTTCCGCTTCGGAAATGACGGCCCTGGCCCGGGCCATGGATCTTTCCGATGAGGCGCAGGCCCGCCTGACGGCCCTTTTCGACAACGCCGGGTCCGACTCCAAGGAGCTTTCCGGACAGGGACTGGCCACGGCGTTCAATCTGGTCAAAAACGAACTTCTGGCCAAGGTCGGGCAGGAAAATCAGGCCCTGGCCGATTTCCGCAAGGCCGCCTCGGCCGTTTTGAACGAAGCCTGGCTGCGGGAATCGGGCAAGCTCAACGCCGGCCTGCACACCGACGACGTGGCCCGCAAGGCGGCGCAGGTCGCGGCCATGAGCGGCGAGAAGCACGGCAAGACCGCCGATGTGCCCACGGCCGACAAGCCCGGCCTGGACGTGCTCGCCGATGTGCCGGAAACCGGTGCGGCGGCCGACAGCCAGGTCGAGGACGACACGGACGTCAAGGCCGACACCTCCGGCAAGAGCGCCGGCGAAACGCTGTCGGCCCAGCGCAACGCGGCCAAGGTCGCCGCGCGGCAGGCCGTTGCCGGGGAGCGGCAGGGGCTGGCCGAGCAGACGTCCGACCGGACGTCGGAGCAGACTTCCCGCACGGATCAGACCGCGACCACGGATCAGTCCCGGTCCGGGACGACCGCCAAGACCGTCAGCGAGGCGTTTCTTGCGGACAAGACCGTGGCCCGGGCCACGGCCGACCGGCAGGGCGCAACCGACGCGTCGCGGACCGCTTCCGCCGACAAGACGGCCGGGACGGCCCAGCAGCTGGCCGGCGGCCAGACCGACGCGGGCAGCGCCGGGCAGCAGCAGGGCGCGGGTTCCGGCGGCTTTTTGGGGCAGTCGGGCTCGGGTTCCGGCTGGGCCGAGTTCTGGAGCAAGGTCCGCTCGGAAAAGACGACCGGCGAGTCCGGCGAGCTGTCCCGGCTGGCTGCGGCGACCGCCAGGACGCAGACCGGCCAGGGCACGCAGACCATGGCCGCCATGGACGCCGTCACCGGCTCCCTGGCCGGCAAGACCGCGGCGAAGACCTTCGATCCGACCCTGGCCTCCCGGGCCGCGCGGCAGCTCGAAACCGGCATCCTGCGCAACCTCGGCCAAAATTCCAAGCAGCTCACGCTCGATTTGTCCCCCGACGAACTGGGCAAGTTGAGCGTCACCCTGACGGTCAGGGACAAGGAAGTCCGGGCGGTCATCGCGGCCGACAAGGCCGACACGGCGGCCATGCTCCACGAGCAGGCGGCCAAGATCAAGCAGACCCTGGAAGACCAGGGTTTCAAGGTGACCAAGCTCGAAGTGCAGACCGGCATCGCCAGGGACAACCAGGGCTCCTGGCAAAGCCCCGAGCAGCACAACGCGGCGCGCGACCAGCAGCGCGAGGCCCTGGACAGGATGCGTTCGACGCGGCTGTTGCGCGGCACGGGCCTCGATGCCGAAACGGGCCAGTCCGGTTTCGTGCCGGCCTCCACCATGACCCGGGCCGAAGGCCTCGATCTTTTCGCCTAGTTTAGGGGAGTCAAGCCATGAGTTACGTCAGCAGCATTCTCGGGACGAACAGCGCCTCCACGACCACCACGTCCTCGACCAGTTCGACGCTCGGGCAGGACACCTTCCTGCAACTGCTCGTCACCCAGCTGCAGTACCAGGATCCGCTCGATCCCATGGACGACAAGGAATTCGTGGCCGAGCTGGCCCAGTTTTCGAGCCTTGAGCAGCTCACCGAAATCAACACCGGCATCGAGAACCTGACCACCGCCACCAGCACCCAGTCGCTGATGGGCGCGGTCAACTTCATCGGCAAGACCATCGAGGCCACCGGCACGGCCGTGAACCTCGAAGACGGCGAAGCCTCCTCGGTGACCTTCACGCTGCCCGAGGACGCGCAGACCTGTCTGGTCAACGTGCTCGACAGCTCGGGCGAGATCGTGCGCACCGTGGACCTGGGCGAAACCTCGGCCGGCAGCGTGGAATTTACCTGGGACGGCAAGGACTACGACGGCAACGTCATGGACGACGGTCAGTATCAGGTCGCCGTGACGGCCACCAATGCCAACGACGAAGTCATGACGGTGACCTCCACCATGCAGGGCGTCGTCTCCGGCATCACCCAGGAAAACGGTTCCTACTATCTGGACATCGGCGGCGGCCGGTACGTCGCCTTCACGGACATCACCAACGTCATCAACGACAATACGTCGAGCGCAGGCAGCGAGGACACGTCGGGCGGAAGCGACTCGAATTCCTAGAAGCTGCGCCGGAGTCGAAAGTATAAGGAGGAACAGCTATGGCAGTCGGATTAGGAACAGCCATGTGGTCAGGCGTCTCCGGCCTGCTGGCAAACTCGACGAAGATGAGCTCCATCGGCAACAACCTGGCCAACGTGAACACCGTGGGCTTCAAGGGCGCCAGGACCGACTTCGTGGATCTCATGAGCGCCACCATCGGCACGGCTTCCGGCGTCGATCAGGTCGGACGCGGCGTGCGCGTGGGCGCGGTGGTCACGGACTATTCCCAGGGCGGTCTGGAAACGACCAGCGAGAACCTGGACATGGCCATCAGCGGCAACGGCTTTTTCATGGTCAAGCAGAAGAGCCAGGTCGGTTCCAACGGCAAGATGCTCAACACCGGCAACACCACCACCTATTACACCCGGGCCGGCGATTTCAGCTTCGACGAGGACGGCTACCTCGTGACCACCACCGGGCTTGCCGTGCAGGGCTGGAAGGTCGACCAGAACAAGGTGGACGCCGCCCAGGCCTCGGGCACCACGCTGAGCCAGACGCCGGTGTCCGGCGAGATCCAGGACATCGTGCTGGACTCCTTTTCGAGCCCGGCCAAGGCCACGTCCAGCGTGACCGTCATCACCAACCTGGACTCCGATTCCACCAGCGCCACCACGCGCGATTCCGCCAACGCGGATTACTTCTACGCCATGAGCGAATCCTGGGACGGCACCCAGGACCCGGCCATGGCGTCGAGCGCCTATACCTACCAGACCACGGTCAAGGTCTACGACGCCAACGGCTCGCCCCACACCCTGACCGTGTACTACGACAAGGTCGCCAGTGAAAACGGCAAGGAATACTGGGAATACGCCGTGACCTGCGATCCGACCGAGGACGGCCGTCTCGATGCGGCGGGCGAGCCGCTGGCCGGGAACTCCAAGGAAGCCGGCCTGCTCATGACCGGCACCATGACCTTCGATTCCTCGGGGACCATGGAGAACATGAGCGCCTACACGCTCAACAGCACCTACGCCAACAGCGACACCTTTTCGGCTTCGGATTGGACCATCGCCGACACGTCCAACGGCTATCCGACCTTCACGGCCAACTTCAAGTCCGTGTCCAACGCCAGCTTCACCGATCAGGACAACGCTTCCCTGATCACCCTGAACCTCGGCATGAGCAACCAGAGCGGCTTCACCGATCCCGCCGGCGGCGGCGGCTCCCTGGCCGACGTGACCAACGATCCGGCGACGCTGGCCTATTTCAACGAATCCACGCTCAAGCTCAACAGCAACGTGACCACCAACTACGCCACGTCCTCGTCCACGGTGTTCAGCTCCCAAAACGGCTACACCGCGGGCCTGCTGACCAGCGTGTCCGTCGACACCGACGGCGTGCTCACCGGCACCTTCTCCAACGGGCAGACCCTGCAGCTGTGGGTGCTGGCCCTGGCCAACTTCACCAACCTTCAGGGACTCAACCGCGAGGGCAACAACCTCTACAGCGCCACCCTCGCCTCGGGACAGGGCACCACCAACCGGGCCAACACCGGTTCGGTGGGCACGGTCTCCGGCAACACCCTGGAGTCGTCCAACGTGGATATGGCCACGGAAATGGTGAGCATGATCCTGACCCAGCGCGGGTTCGAGTCCAACAGCAAGACCATCACCACTGTGGACACCATGCTTTCGGAGATCATCCAGCTCAAGCGGTAACCGCCGCGCCAACCGGATCGCAGCACGGGCCGCCCCTTCGGGGGCGGCTTTTTTTCATGTCCGCCCGGGGGAGGGCCGGGGGCGCGAAGAGATTGGCGCGGGGAGCGGTATTTTTTTCCCAGAGAGAAAATTTTATATCATATCATGTTGGTTTAACATGATAAAAGTGTGTTGGTACGGGTTGTGCTTCAACCAGGCAAAACCAACAAGGAACGTCTGGTTGCAACAAGGAGGTTTTTATGTCCCTGGTCATCAATCACAACATGATGGCGATGAACGCCTCAAGAAACCTGTCCAACTCCTATGGCGCGCTGGCGACTTCGACCAGACGCCTGTCGTCGGGGTTGCGCATCACCACGGCCGCGGACGACGCCGCCGGTCTGGCCATTCGCGAGCTCATGCGCTCGGATATTTCCACCCTGAACCAGGGCGTGCGCAACGCCAACGACGCCATTTCCATGATCCAGACCGCCGACGGCGCGCTCCAGGTCGTGGACGAAAAGCTCATCCGAATGAAGTAAATTGCCGATAAGGCCGCCACCGTCACCTACACCTCGGACCAGCGCCTGATCATCGATTCCGAATACCAGGCCATGGCTTCGGAAATCACCCGTATCGCCATGGCGACCGACTTTAACGGCATCTATCTCCTCAACGGCAACCTTTCGAGCTCCGAACACACCGGCAACACCCTGACCCCGTCCGGCAAGCTCAAGGTCCACTTCGGCACCGGCAACTCCAGCGCCGAGGACTACTACTACATCCAGATCGGCAACTCGACCGCCTCGGCCCTGGGCGTGGGCATGGGCGCGGCTTCCGGCCGGGCCGGCCGCAGCATTTCCACCCAGCAGATGGCCCAGGAGGCCCTTGACGCCATCACCCAGGCCATCGTGTCCAAGGACAAGATCCGGGCCAACCTGGGCGCGCTGCAAAACCGGCTGGAGAACACCATCTCCAACCTCCAGATCCAGGCCGAAAACCTGCAATCCGCTGAATCGCAAATTTCGGACGTGGACGTGGCCAATGAAATGACGGAATTCGTGCGGCAGCAGATCCTGACCCAGTCGGCCGTGGCCATGCTGTCCCAGGCCAACTCCCTGCCCAAGATGGCCATGCAGCTCATCAGCGGTTAAGCCCGGACACGGTGAGACTATGAAAAAGGACCAGGGAGGCGGGGACCGGGGTCGGTCCCTCCCTGGTCCGAAAGGCCGGGAAACCGGTGGTCGATTTTTTGACGCGGGCTTGGCGTCGATTCCGGGCGGGCGCGGTCCCCGGCGTGCCCCGGGGGGATCGAAACGCAGGCTGTGGCGCGGGCCGTATCAGGCGGAAGCCTGGTCGGCGGGAGCGTCCGGCATTTCTTTCGCCTCGCCGGCAGGCGTGTCGACCAGGGATTCCAGGGCCAGTCGCGCTGCCAGCTGTTCCGCTTTCTTCACGCTTTTATCCACCGCGGTGATCGTCCGGCCGTCCGGCAGGGTCAGGCGCACGTGGAACCGCTTGTCGTGCTCCGGGCCGTCGCTGCCAAGCAGGGCGTAGACGGGACGGGCCTTGTGGGTCTTCTGGGTGTGTTCCTGCAGGCGGCTTTTGAAATCCTTGCATTTCCTGGCCATCGGTCTGGCCGGCCAGACATCGTGAAAGGTCTGGGCCACGAAGCGCTTGGCCGCCTGATAGCCGCCGTCCAGAAACAGCGCGCCGATCACGGCCTCGAACACGTCGCTGAGCAGCGCCGGACGTTCCCGGCCGCCCTGGTTCTCCTCGCCCTTGCCCAGCCGGACATGATTTTCCAGGTGCAGCCGGCGGGCCATGACGGCCAGACTCGATTCGTTGACGAGCTGGGCGCGCAGCAGGGTCAGTTCGCCTTCCGGGGCCTCGGGAAAGCGGGCAAAAAGTTCCTCGGACACGCACAGTTCCAGCACGGCGTCGCCCAGGAATTCCAGGCGTTCGTTGTGCGCCCGCACGTCCTCGCGTTCGTTGGCCCAGGAACTGTGGGTCAGCGCCGTGCCCAGGAGCTCGGGCCTGGTGAAGACGTGACCAAGGGCCTGTTCGATGACGGCAGTATTTTCAGGCATGATGCGATTGCTCCATGAAGGTCTCTCGCGCCGGCAGGTTGTCTCGCCGGCGTGAACTCGACGGTTTTTTATCCCTTTTGAGTCGTGATTCCAAGTTTTCCATGCCGGGCGGACGGGTTTTTTGCCGCGAGCCCCGGGCAAGCGGCTTGATTATCCCGGCCGGTACAGGCATTTTATGCCGACGGGTCCGGCCGCGTGGCGGGTGGCGGACCCCAAGCGGGCCACAGGAGGAAGGCAGCCATGGCTGGATTGTATATTGGCGCGACAGCCGGATATTCCGGCAAGAATATGGTGGTCATGGGGCTGGGGCTGCGTTTCCAGAAGGAAGGCTACCGCGTGGGCTACCTCAAGCCCGTGGGCGCCATGCCCCGGGAGATCGAGGGCCGGCTCTGGGACGACGACGCCTATCACGTCCAGCGCATTCTCGGCACGCACGAGGCCCCCGAAACCCTCACCCCGGTGATCGCCTCCCACGACTTCCAGGTCAAGGCCTTCCGCAACCAGACCGGCGACGTCATGGGGCTCATCCGGGCGGCCTACGAGAAAGTGTCGGCCGACAAGGACGTCACCCTGATCGGCGGCTCCGGCGGTATGCACACCGGCCGCTACTGCAACGCCGACGGCGTGCGGGTGGTGCGCGAACTGGGGATCAAGGCCCTGGTCATCGACCGCTACTCCAAGGAGCTCAACTACGACTACCTGCTCGTGCTCAAGGAGCAGCTGGGCGACCATCTGGCCGGCGTCATCTTAAACGACGTGGCCCAGAATTTCCTGGACGAGACCCACACCCTGATCGCGCCGTTTCTGCGCGACCGGGGCATCCGGGTCCTCGGCGTCATTCCCAAGGACCCGCTCATGGCCGCCATCAAGGTGGCCGATCTGGCCGACCGGCTCGGCGGCAAGATCATCTCCGCCCACCACAAGGCCGACCGCATCGTGGAAAGTTTTCTCATCGGCACCATGCAGGTGGAAAACTTCATGACGCATTTCCGGCGGCAGAAAAATTCCGCCATCATCGTCGGCGGCGACCGCTCCGACGTGCATCTGGTGGCCCTGGAAGGGGACAGCCCCTGCCTGGTGCTGACCGGCAACCTCTATCCCAACGACATCATCCTGACCCGCTCGGAGGTCCTGGAAATCCCCATCATCGTGGTGCGCGAGGATACCTACACCGTGGCCAAGAAGATGGAGACGCTGCTGATGCGCCACAAGCTGCGCGACGAGATCAAGATCCGCCAGGGTGCGCAGCTCATAAACGCCAACCTCGACTTTGCCGTGCTCATGGAGCAGCTGGGTCTGTCGCGCTGACCGGCCGCTGCCGGGCCAGGACGCTTTTCGATACGCGGTCCCGGTGCGGGGCGCCGCATGCAAAGAAGGTCGCAACCGCTGGTCGCGGCCTTTTTTGTTGCCCGGGGGGCGGACTCAGTTGCGCCGGTGCTCATTGCAGGACACCAGAAACAGGGCCGCGCGCAGCCGCAGCACCTCGCGCGGCGTCCGGGCCATGAGGCCATGGCCGGGCAACGCTTCCATGGTGGCCAGGGCCGTCTGCTCCCGGGCCGCCCGGTCGGCGTAGCGCATGGTTTCAAGCTCGGCCAGGGCGGCCTGGACGTGCAGCCGCTCCTGCACGAAGGCCTCGGCCAGGAGGGCGGCGTGCTCGGGCTGGTGGATGTCGAGGATGCGTTCGGGCAATTCCTGTTGGTCGATGGCGGCGTGTTTCATGGCGGACTCCTTGCCCGGTTCTTTTCGGCTGGTTTGGCGTTTCCTTGAGGGGCATTGTGCCGCAGGGGAAGAAGAGGAAGATGCCTCCGGCGGCCGGGAGGGGGTCACCCCCTCCCGGACCCTCCCGAAAGGGGCTGGTGGGCGGTTGTCCGGTTGGTCGGGCTTCGAACGTTTGGCGGCGCAATGTTGCCAAGGTGCGCCAGCGTCGCTTCGCGCCGGCAAAGATACATCGAGGGGGTCCGGGGGGCATCATGCCTCCCGGCCGCCGGAGGCGTCTTTTGTCTTCTTTCCTGCCCGGCGACTCCTTTTTTCCGGGAAACTGCCGCATTCCTCCCGTTTCGCCGATTCGGTCTTATTCTATTTTGTATTGCATGGCGCTTGGTTGCCGACGAGCCAGACCGGAACGGTTTTTGAAAGGCGCCAAGCGCCCTTGAATGCAAAGCGCCTCTGCGCGGGAGACAACTCAAGGGAGGCCGATATGCGACCCCAATATAGACGAACACCCGGACTTCTTGGAATGCTCTGGGTATTTACGGCAGCCCTGCTGACGGCCGCGGTCGTTTTCGGGGCAGCCGACAAACAGGCAACCAGAACGGAGACCGCCATGACCAGCCAAGACCCATCCCTTGCGGTGGCGACCCTTGCCGGCGGCTGCTTCTGGTGCGTGGAATCGGACCTGGAAAAGCTGCCCGGCGTCAAGGACGTCGTTTCCGGCTACACCGGCGGCACCGAGCCCCACCCCGACTATGAGGAGGTGTCCTCGGGCCGCACAGGCCATTTTGAGGCTGTCCAGGTCTTTTTCGATCCGGCGCGCATCAGCTACAGGCAAGTGCTCGACGCCTTTTTGCGCCACATCGATCCGACCGACGGCGGCGGGCAATTCGCCGATCGCGGCCGGCAGTACCGCCCGGCCATCTTCTACAACGGCGAAACCCAGAAAAAGGAGGCCGAGGAAGCCCTGGCCGCGCTCAAGGCGACGGGCCACTTCGACAAGCCCCTGGCCGTACAGCTTCTGCCCTTCACCTTCTTCACCAATGCCGAGGCCTACCACCAGAACTACTACAAGACCCACAAGCTCCAGTACGAGACCTACCGGCGCTTTTCCGGCCGGGATCAATACCTTGAAAAGACCTGGGACGGCGCCGCCGCCAAGCCGCAGTCGCCAAAAAACGACTGGCGCACGTTCCACAAGCCCGACGACGCCGCGTTGCGCAAGGAGCTGACCCCGCTGCAATACAAGGTCACCCAGAAGGAAGGCACCGAACCGGCCTTCAACAACGCCTATTGGGACAACAAGACCCCGGGCATCTACGTGGACGTGGTGTCCGGAGAACCGCTGTTCAGTTCGCGGGACAAGTACGACTCGGGCACGGGCTGGCCGAGCTTCACCCAGCCGCTCGTCCCGGACAACATCGTCACCCGCGAGGACAAGAGTCTGTTTACCACCCGCACCGAGGTGCGCAGTCGCCACGGCGATTCCCACCTGGGCCATGTCTTCGACGACGGTCCGGCACCCACGGGTCTCCGCTATTGCATGAATTCCGCCGCGTTGCGCTTCATCCCCGCCGACAAGATGGCGGCGGAGGGCTACGGCGAATTCAGCAAGGACGTGCAATAACCCGCCTTACCCATTCCCGCCTTTGATCTGGTCCCGAAGCGGCGCAGCCGCTTCGGGACTCCCTTCCGACCGGTTGCGCCATGTGAAACCAGGAACAACATACTGGCTTTGCGAAGCCGGATAGGCTAGGCTTGCTTCCGTTCGGAGGCGATATGACGTCGTTTTCCGATGCGCCGCCCACCGCCATCGGCCCATGAGGCAGGGAGACGGTCGTGCCGGGACTTCGGGGAAAATACGCGGCCGCAAGCGTCAAGCGGAAGCTGCTCGCCCTGTTCGGCTGCATGTTGGCCGGCTTCCTTCTCATTGTGCTCGTCAACGCCCTGGGCGCGCGCCGCGTCGAACACACCCTGACCCTGGAGCGTCTGGCGGTGACCGCCTCCTTCGACGTGCTCTCCATGCGCCGCCAGGAAAAAAACTACTTCCTGCGCCACGATCCCGATTCCCTGGCCGCCGTGCGCCGCCACCAGCAGGCCGCGACCGCGGCCCTGGCCACCATCGGCGACCTCGATCCCGACCATAATGCGGTGCGCGACAAGGCGCTGGCCCTGCTGCGGCAGTATCTGCACAGCCTGCTGGCCATGACCGCGAACGCCGACGATACCGGCACCGACGCGGCGGCCGCCCGCTTTCTGGCCAGCTCCCGGGCCCTGGACCGGTTCGCCTCCGAAAGCCCGGCCCTGGCCCAGGACGTGGAACGGGTGCATCTGCTGGAAAAGCGCTGGCTGGCCTCGGGTTCGCCCCCCAGCCGGCAGGCCCTGGAAAACGCGGTGGGACGTCTGGCCGGCCAGCCGGCCGGCGAACAGCCGCCGGAACTGGCAACGGTCGTCGCGGACTACCGGCAGGCCCTGGCGGCCTATGCCGGCCGCCTGGAAGCCGAGGGCTCGCCCGACGTCGCCTTCGTGGCCGCCGCCCGGGCCCTGGAGCCCCTGACCGACGAGCTGCGCCAGTCCTATGCCGCGCGCAGCCGCGCCATCGCCCACGACACGGCCCTGGTTTCCACCAGCATCGAGGCCGGTGTCGTCGTGCTGGTGGGGCTGGCCGCCTGGGCCGTGTTCCGCTCGGTGGCCGCGCCCCTGGCCAGTCTTGGCCGCCATGCCCGCCGGGTGGCCCGGGGCGAGGAAACCGACCTCGATCCGGCCGCGTTTTCCGGGGAGTTCCACGAACTGGCCGAGGACATCCGCCGCATGGAGCAGCATCTGGTGGCCACCATCCTCGATCTGGCCCGCAAGGAGCGCGAAGCGGCCGACGAGGCCCGCCGCGCCCGCGAGGCCCGCAAGCGCGCCGAGGACCTCAGCCGCGTCAAATCGAATTTTTTGAGCCTCGTCTCCCACGAGCTCAAGACGCCCCTGACCTCCATGGTCGGCTTCGCCCAGGTCATGCTCAAGCGCCTGGAGCGCGGCCCCCTGGCCGAGGCGGCCCGGGAGCGCCCCGAACTGGCCGCCGAAACGGAGCGCCTGCGCGAGAATCTGGACATCATGTTCGGCGAAGGCCACCGCCTCGACGCCATGATCGACAACGTGCTCGAACTGGCCTCCCTGGAGGCCGGCGACGCCCCCTTGGCCATGCATCCCGTGTCCGTCGGCGAAATGGTCGAACTGGCCATCGCGCCCTACCGGCAGATCATGGAGGCCAAGGGGCTGACCTTCGTGCGCGACATCCCCCGGGACCTGCCGCCGCTTTGCTGCGACCGGGAACGCATGGTCTACGTGCTGCGCCACCTGTTTTCCAACGCCGTCAAATTCACCGACGCCGGCCACGTGGCCTGCCGGGTCCGCCGGGAACAGGACATGGCCGTCATCCGCGTGGAAGATACCGGCCGGGGCATCCCGGCGGCCATGCGGGAAGCCGTGTTCGAAAAATTTCTCCAGCTTGGCGACAGCCTCACGGACAAGATGCCCGGACTCGGCATCGGGCTGGCCGCCTCCCGGGCCGTGGTCGAATACCACGGCGGCAGCATCCGCATCGCCGGCGCGCCCGGCCGGGGCAGCACCGTGACCATCACCGTGCCGCTGGCGGAAGCGGCCTGACCGGCAGGACTTTGCAGCGTCCGCCGATGAGGCTATGCTGCGCCATACCGGCCCTAACCATCGAGGCTCCCTTATGATGCAGGACGAACTCAACAAGCTGCGCCTCAAGCTCATCGCCATCACCCTGGCCTTCTCGTTCATTCCCCTGTTCAGTCTTGGGCTCGGGCTCTACCATCGGTTCTACGAAACCTATCTCGACAAGATCTACGACAACCTGAGCAATCTGGTCGAAAACAAGAAGATCACCATCGACCTCTACCTGTCCGAGCGCGTGGCCCAGTTGTCCAATCTGGCCCTGACCGAATCGTACGGGGACCTGTCGCGGGAAGCCTATCTGGAGCATGTTTTCGCCGTGCTGCAAATGCACAGCAAATCCTTTCTCGATTTGCAGGTCATCGACCAGAACGGCATCTGCGTGGCCTATGTCGGTCCCTACAAGCTCAAGGGCGTGGATTACCGCCACGAGGAGTGGTTCAACAAGGTCATGGCCAGGGGGACCCACGTCAGCGACGTGTTCCTGGGCTTTCGCAAATACCCCCACTTCAACATCGCCGTCAGCCGCCGCGAAGGCGACCGCACCTGGGTGCTGCGCGCGGCCATCGACTCGGACATCTTCGACTCCCTGGTCCGCAGCATCCACCTGGGCAAGACCGGCGACGCCTTCATCCTGAGCGCCGACCACGTGCTGCAAACCAAGCCCCGCTTCGGCCACGCCATGTTCGACACGCTCAACTTCCCGAACATGCCCCGCTTTTCCGGCACGCGGGTGGAAAGCCTGACCATCGACGACCAGACCTCGCTGTACGCCATGATCTGGCTCAACCACAAAGACTGGCTGCTCGTGGTCAAGGACGATCCCCACGAGGAGCTGCTGCCCATCATGCGGGCCCGCTGGCTGCTGATCCTGCTGCTGACCGGCGGCACCATCCTCGTCATCGGCGGCGCGATCTGGGTGGCCAACGGCACGGTCAGCGCGCTCATCCGGGCCGAGCGCGAAAAAGCCGCCCTGGACGCCTCGCTCACCCAGTCGAGCAAGATGGCGGCCCTTGGCAAACTGGCCGCCGGCGTGGCCCACGAGGTCAACAACCCCCTGGCCATCATCATGGAAAAGGCCGGCTGGATGCGCGACCTGTTAAGCGAAGAGGACATCAAGGCCAGTCCCAACTTCCAGGAATTCGAGGACGCCGTGGCCAAGATCGAACTCCACGTGCGCCGGGCCAAGGAGGTCACCCACCGGCTGCTGGGCTTCGCCCGCCGCATGGAGCCGACCCAGGAGGACCTCGACGTCAACCTGCTCCTCGACCAGACCCGGTCGTTTCTGGCCAACGAGGCCAGCTTCCGGGGCATCACCTTCATCACCGAATACCAGAAGGACCTGCCCCGCATCGAATCCGACGCCTCCCAGCTCCAGCAGGTCTTTCTCAACATCATGGACAACGCCATCGACGCCATCGACAAAAACGGCGCCATCACCATCACCACCCGCTCCCTGCCGGCCACAAGCGAGGTGGACATCGCCATTGCCGACACCGGCAAGGGGATGCCCCGGGAAACCCTGGAAAAGCTCTTCGACCCCTTTTTCACCACCAAGAAAGTGGGCGAGGGAACGGGCCTGGGCCTGACCATCAGCTACAGCATCATTGAAAAACTCGGCGGCCACATCCACGTCACCAGCGAGGAAGGCAAGGGCACGACCTTTCACATCACGCTGCCGATCGGCGCCTGAGGAAACGGGAGGGACGGATGGCACTTCGTGTATTGGCCGTGGACGACGAGCCCGACTTCATCGAAACCCTGGTCAAACGGTTCCGCTACCGCCAGATCCCGGTGACCGCCGCCCAAAGCGGTCCCGAGGCCCTGGCGCGGCTCGAGGCGGAGCCCTTCGACGTGGTCATCCTGGACATGCGGATGCCGGGCATGGACGGCCTCACGGTGCTCAAGGAGATCAAGAAGCGCCATCCGCTGGTCGAGGTCATCATCCTGACCGGCCACGCCTCGGTCGAGGCCGGGATGCAGGGCATGTCCCTTGGCGCCTACGACTACGTGCTCAAGCCCGTGGACTTCGAGGAACTGCTGGAAAAGGCCAACAAGGCCAACGAGCGCAAAAAACTCCATGAAGCCCGAGACACCCCGGCCTGACGCCTTCGCCTTCGCGCCGCTGTGGCCCCACACCGTGCTGGCCCCCGGACTGGCCGGGGCGGCGGTGCTGGCCACCCTGGTCACGCCCCCGGGCGTGGCCGTGCCCCTGGCCCTGGCCGCCGGGGCCATCTGCATCGGCTCGGCCCTGACCCTGGCCCGGCGCATCCGGCGCGGCGAACAGGAGCTGCGCGAAATGGACCTGCGCCTGCTCCACTCCCAGAAGCTGGCCGCCATCGGCGAACTGTCCTCGGGCATCGCCCACGAGATCAACAATCCCCTGGCCATCATCACCCAGGAGGTCGATCTGGCCCTGGAGCTGACCGCGGCCGCGCCGACGCCCGCCCCCGGGGATCTGGCCGAGGCCCGGGACAGCCTGCGCGCCATTGCCGGGCAGGTGGACCGCTGCCGGCAGATCACCCACAAGCTGCTCAATTTCGCCCGCAAGGTGGAGCCGGTGCTCCAGGAAGAGGCCGTGGAGCGGGTCATCGAGGACATGGCCCTGCTCGTGGAAAAGGAGGCGCGCGGCCGGGAGGTGGCCATCGTGCGCGACTACGCCCCGGACCTGCCGCCCGTGCGCACCGACGTGCCGCTGTTGCGGCAGGTGATCCTCAACCTGCTGACCAACGCCCTGCACGCCACGCCCGCCGGCGGCGCCATCACCCTGTCCACCCGCCGGGACGGCGGCCATGTGGCCATTGTCGTGCGCGACACCGGCTCGGGCATCCCGCCGGAAAACCTGGGCAAGATTTTCGATCCGTTTTTCACCACCAAGGAGCCGGGCAAGGGCACGGGCCTTGGCCTGTCCGTCTCCCACGGCATCATCGCCCGTCTGGGCGGGGCGCTGACCGCCCACAGTCCCCCGGGCCAGGGCGCCGCCTTCACCGTCACGCTGCCCCTGTGACGCCAACCCCGAACCGCAACGGAGCCCGTCCATGGCCGACCCCATCCGCGTCCTGATCGTCGATGACGAGGAGCGTTTCCGCGACACCCTGGGCAAGCTGCTCGGCCGGCACGGCTTTGTCGTGCGCACGGCCGGCGGCGGCGAGGAGGCCTTGCGGCTGCTTGGCGAGCAAGGTTGCGACGTCATCGTGCTCGACGTCAAAATGCCCGGACTTTCCGGCGAAAAGGCCCTGCCGCTCCTGCGGCAGGCCTGCCCCGGGGCCGAGGTGCTGATCCTGACCGGCCACGCCTCGGTGGACATCGCCTCGGCCATGATCGCCGGCGGCGCGGCCGACTACCTGCTCAAACCCTGTCCCACCGAGGAACTCGAAGGGGCCATCCGGGCCGTGTACGACCGCCGGCAGGCCACCCGGCCGCGCGGCGCGTCGTAATCGCGCGGCCGCACGCCTTGACGGCACGGGCCGGGAACGCCAAAAGGACGGATGCCCCAGCCATTCGACCTCGCCCTGTTCTCGTTGCTTTTCCCGGCCTTCGCCGCCGTGCTCGGCCTTGTGCTCGGCAGTTTCTACACGGTGTGCGTCACCCGGTCCGTGGCCGGGACCTCCATCGTGCGCCCGCCGTCCCACTGTCCGCGCTGCGGCCACCGCCTCGCCTGGTGGGAGCTGGTGCCCGTTCTCAGCTACCTGCTGTTGCGCGGACGCTGCGCGTCCTGCCGGCAGCGCATCCCGCTTCTTTATCCGCTGCTCGAACTGGCCTCGGCCGTCTGGGCGACGCTCGTGGCCCTGACCTTCGGGCCAAGCTGGTGGTTCGTGGCCTATCTGGCCCTGGGGGGCCTTTATATCGTGGCCTCGGGCATCGACTTCCAGGTCTACCTGCTGCCCAATACGCTGACCTACCCGGCCGCGGTGCTCGGCATCGCCATCGGCGCGCTGCGGCCGGACATCGGCCTGACCGGGGCCCTGGCCGGCGCGGCGGCCGGCTTCGGCGTGTTCTGGCTGCTGGCCACGGGCTACCGACTGGCCAAGGGCGTGGACGGCCTGGGCGGCGGCGACGTCAAGCTCATGCTGTCCATCGGCGGCTGCCTGGGCCTGCTCGGCCTGCCCTACGCCGTGCTCATCGGCAGTCTGGCCGCCCTGCTCGCCAGCCCCGTCTACGTGCTCGGACCGGGCAAGGGCCGCTCCATGCCCATCCCCTTCGGCCCGTTTCTGTGCTTCGGGGCCATGGCGCAAATCCTGTACGGGCCGGCCTTGCTGCATCTTCTGGCCGGAATGTAGGCACGAACGCTAGCCTTGGGCGACCGGACTGTGTTAGATGCAATGAAACGTATCCCGCGCCCCCAGCCAACGGAGGACCACATGAAACGATTGCATCTGATTTTGGCCATCGCCCTGCTGGGTCTTGGCGTCGCCGGTTGCGCGCCGCTCAAGCCGGCCTCGCCCTCCATGTTTTTCGGCAACTGCATCACGCCGCCCGGCCCCGATCTCTGCGACTCCGACCAGTCCATCTGCCAGAACTTCGTCGGGGTGATCAGCCAGAAGCACGCCACGGCCGCGGCCTGCACCGCCGCCTGCAACCAGGTCTACAACTCGCTTTATTACCAGCAGTACGACCTGCGCAGCTGCGGCGGCACCCTCGACCGCGCCAACGATTTGTGCCAGCAGGAGTGTCTGCGCCAGTACCCGGCCCAGAAGTGACCGGTCCCAAGGCACGGCGCGACCACGACCATTGCCATCGTTTTGTCGCTTGACAGCCGGCCCGTTGAAGTCCATGCGAACCCGGAAGCATCCTTAACTTGAGCAGGCGACACCCTTTTCCATGGCATCTTCCACGACACGGTCGCAGACGGCCGACGCTCCCCGCCGCGACCTGATCCGGTCCGATGGCGCGCTGACCCTCAAGCTGGCCGGCGACTGGCGCATGGACAAGCCTTTTCCCGACCTTCGGCCGGTGCAGGAGGCGCTTGCCGCCTCGCCGCCGCCCACGGGACTGGCTTTCGACGGCGCGGGCATCACGGGCTGGGACAGCCTGTTTCTGACCCAGTGCCGGGCCGTCATGGCCCTGGCCGGGCAGCGCGGCGTGCCGGTCGATCTGTCGGGCCTGCCGCCCGGCGTGGAAAGCCTGCTCGATCTGGCGAGCAAGGTGCCGGAGAGGCAGGGCGCGGCCCGCAAAAGCAAACGGACGCCCTTTCTCCAGCGCATGGGGGATATTGGCCTGGGCCTTTCCCAGGCGCTCCACAATCTGCTCGATTTCGTCGGCGACGTGACCCTGGCCGCCCTGGCCCTGCTGCGGGGCAAGGCGGTCTTCCAGCGCTCGAACCTCGTCACGCTCATCTATCAGGCCAGCGTCGAGGCCCTGCCCATCGTCTCGCTGATCAGCCTGCTCGTCGGGCTCATCCTGGCCTTTGTCGGCGCCATCCAGCTGTCCCAGTTCGGGGCGCAGATCTACGTATCCACCATCGTCGGCATCGCTATGGTGCGGGTCATGGGCGCGATCATGACCGGCATCATCATGGCCGGCCGCACCGGCGCGGCCTACGCGGCCGAACTCGGCACCATGCAGGTCAACGAGGAAATCGACGCCCTGCGCACCTTCGGCTTTTCACCCACCCAGTTCCTGGTGCTGCCGCGCATGATCGCCCTCGTGCTCATGATGCCGCTCCTGTGCGTCTACGCCGACATCATGGGCATTCTCGGCGGCTTTATCGTCGGGGTGTTCATGCTCCATATCAATCCCATCCAGTATCTGACCCACACCTGGCAGTCCGTGCCCCTGGCCAACTTCTGGATCGGCCTCGTCCACAGCACGGTTTTCGGCGTGCTCGTGGCCCTGGCCGGCTGCTACCGGGGCATGCGCTGCGGCCGCAGCGCCCTGGCCGTGGGGCAGGCCACCACCTCGGCCGTGGTCACGAGCATCCTCGCCATCATCATCGCCACGGCGATCATCACCGTGGCCTGCAACATCATCGGGGTCTAAGCAGCCATGAACGCGCCCACACCCCGCCCCGACGACGCCACGCCGGCCATCAAGGTCGAAAACCTGACCATGGCCTACGGCGACTTCGTCATCATGCGCGATCTCAACTTCACCGTGAACAAGGGCGACATCTTCATCATCATGGGCGGCAGCGGCTGCGGCAAGTCCACCCTGCTACGCGTGCTGGTGGGACTCAAGGAACCGGCCGTGGGCCGGGTGCTCTACGGCGAGGAGAGCCTGTGGGAGGTCGCGCCGGAAAAACGCGACGCCATTCTGCGGCGCACGGGCATCCTCTACCAAAGCGGGGCGCTGTTCAGTTCCATGACCCTGGCCGAAAACATCGGCCTGCCCCTGTCCCAGTACACCAGGCTCAAGCCCAAGGAGATCCGGGAACTGGCCTCGCTCAAGCTCGCCCTGGTCGGCCTGGCCGGCTTCGAGGACTTCTACCCCTCGGAAATCAGCGGCGGCATGGCCAAGCGCGCCGGGCTGGCCCGGGCCATGGCCCTCGATCCGGACATCCTCTTTTTCGACGAACCCTCGGCCGGACTCGACCCCATCAGCGCCCACCTGCTCGACGAGCTGATCCTGGAGTTGCGCGACAGCCTGCGCGCCACCTTCGTGGTCGTCACCCACGAGCTGGCCAGCATCTTCGCCATCGGCAACAACTCCGTATTTTTAAACGTCGAAACCCGGACCATGAGCGCCAGCGGCAATCCCAGCGAACTGCTGGCCACCACCACCGACCCCAACCTGCGGCATTTCCTCACCAGGGGCCAGGAATAGCCCGCCGGACGCGGCGTAAGACAAAGGGATTTTCATGAGCGGCAAACCGAATAAGACCATGATCGGCGTCTTTGTCCTGGGCGCGGCGGCACTGGCGCTCGGCGCCATCGTCGCCCTGGGCTCGGGCATGTTCTTCACCCAGAAATACCGCTGCATCATGTTTTTCCCCAACTCCGTGGCCGGACTCGAGGTCGGCGCGCCGGTCGTGTTCCGCGGCGTTCCCATCGGCTCGGTGACGGACATCAGCATCGAGGCCGACCCCACCCACCTGCACTTTTTCATCCCCGTGGTCGTCGAGATCATCGGCGGAAAAATCAAGCTGGTTTCCGGCAACAAGACCGACTCCGGCCTGCACTCCCTGGCCAAGGCCCGCCGGGAGGCCCCGGATCTCCTGCTCACCCAGCTCGTGGACAAGGGGCTGCGCGCCCAGCTCGTGACCCAAAGCTTTGTCACCGGCCAGCTGGCCGTCTCCCTCGACCTCATGCCCGACACGCCGGTGCGGCTGGTGGGCGGCACCGAGCTGCCGGAAATCCCCACCGTGCCCTCCACGTTCGAAAAGCTGACCGAAACCATCAAGCAACTGCCGCTCCAGGAGCTGGTCGACCGCCTCATCGGCGCGGTCAAGGGCGTGGAGGAACTCGTCACCTCCCCGCAAATGAAGGCCCTGCCCGGCAAGGTCGACTCGGCCCTCAACACCGGCAACGAACTGCTGCGCGAAATCCGGTCCAAGGTCGGCCCCCTGGCCAACAACCTCGACCAGGCCGTGCGCGACTACGCCACCCTGGCCCAGAACCTCGACACCCGCACGGCCAACCTGAGCACCGAGGCCCGCTCCGCCATCTCCTCCCTGGACGCCACGCTGCGGGACAGTCGCGCCGCCATCGGCAACTTCAGAAAGATCGTCAACTCCGATTCGCCGACCGTCACCGACCTCAACCGGGCCCTGGCGGAAATCGCCAACGCCGCCCGCGCCATCAAGCAGTTCGCCGACTTCCTCCAACGCCACCCCGAAGCCCTCATTCAGGGCAAGGGAGGACCTCACAAATGACGACTCCATCCCGTCCGCGCCGCTTCGCCGTCCTGGCCGCCCTGGCCGCCATGACCGTCTGCCTGCCGCTGCTTTTCGGCTGCGGCCGCTCCGCGCCGACCCAGTTCTATTCCCTGAGCACCGAGGCGGAGAAAGCCGCCCCGCAACCGGCCGGCCCCTGCCTGTCCGTGGGCGTCGGCCCGGTGGACTTCCCGGCCTATCTCGACCGGTCGCAGATCGTCACCCGCACCGGGGCCAACCAGATGCATCTGGCCGAATTCGCCCAGTGGATCGAAACCCCGCGCGAAAACTTCCAGCGCATCCTGACGGAAAATCTGGCCGGCCTCATCTGCGCCAAGCCGCTGGTCACCTATCCCTGGCCCACCGGCGGCCAGCCCGACCGGCAGATCGTCATCCAGGTCGCCCGCTTCGACGGCATCCTCGGCCAGGACGCCAAGCTGCGCGCCAGCTGGTCCGTGCTCGACGCCGACAACAAGCGACTGGTCTGGCGCTCCGCCGAGTACCGCGAAGCCGCCGCGGGCCCCGGCTACGACGCCCTGGCCGCCGCTCAGAGCCGGCTGGTCGAACGCTTCGCCAAGGACGTGGCCGCGTCGCTCCAAGAGAAAGAATAAGAAAAGACAAAGACCAGGGCGCCGCCCTGGACCCGCCGGGAGGCATGATGCCCCCGGCCCCCCTCGAAGGGGGAACAATAAAGGGGGGAAGCGGGAATCAGCAGCCCGCTCCCCCCTTTTTCGGGAGAGTCCGGGAGGGACCGTGTCCCTCCTGGCCGCCGGAGGCATTCTTCCCCAAAAACAAGACACGCGACAAAGACCAGAGCGCCGCCCTGGCCCTGCCGGGGGCATGCTGCCCCCGGTCCCCCTCGAAGGGGGAACAATAAAGGGGGGAGCGGAAATCAACATCCCGCTCCCCCCTTTTCGGGAGAGTCCGGGAGGGACCGTGTCCCTCCCGGCCGCCGGAGGCATTCCTTTCTCTTCTAGAAGAACAGATCCCGCCGGCCGCATTCGATGTCGTGGAGGCGCTGCACGGTCAGGTCGCGGATGCCGTCCTTGGGGATGGTTTCCAGGGCTTCCTGAATGCGCTTTTCACCGACGGCCTTGGTTTCGGGATCGGCGTAGTCGATGAGATATTCCTTGAAGGTGAGCAGGGCGTTGGGCAGGCAGACATTCTGGATGGTGCCGTCCTTGGCCAGGGACATGAAGCGGTCGCCGGTGCGGCCCTGCCGGTAGCAGGCGGTGCAGTAGCTCGGCACGAAGCCGCGCTCGCACAACATGCGGATGATCTGGTTGGGCGAACGCTGGTCGCTGGGCTCGAACTGCTGGCCATTGTTGGTGTTGCAGGTGGGCTCGTGCTCGACCACGGTCTTCTGGTAGCCGCCAACACCCGTGCAGGAGCCGGCGCTGATCTGGGAGATGCCGCAATCGATGAGTTCATCGCGGAAATTCGGCTCCTCGCGGGTGGACAGGATCATGCCGGTATAGGGCACGGCCAGCCGGATGATGGCGATGATCTTCTTGAAGGCCTCGTCCGGGACCAGATAGGGAAAGGTCTCCAGATTGACGTCCCCGGCCGGGCGCATGCGGGGCACGGAAATGGTGTGCGGACCGACGCCGAATTCCTTTTCCAGATGTTCGGCGTGCAGGAAGATGGCGACCGTCTCGTACTTCCAGTCGTAGAGCCCGTAGAGCACGCCGATGCCCACGTCGTCGATGCCGCCCTTCATGGCCCGGTCCATGGCGGTGGTGTGCCAGTTGTAGTCGTGCTTGGGGCCGGAAGGATGCATTTCGGCGTAGCGTTCCCGGTTGTAGGTCTCCTGGAACAGGATGTACGTGCCGATCTCGGCGGCCTTGAGCTTTTCGTAGTCCTCGATGGTGGTGGCGGCGATATTGATGTTGACGCGGCGGATGGAACCATTGCCGTCACGGATGCTGTAGATGGCCTTGATGGCGTCGGTGACGTACTCGATGGGGCAGTTGTTGGGGTCCTCGCCGGCTTCCACGGCCAGCCGCTTGTGGCCGAGCGATTCGAGAATCTCCACTTCCTGCTTGATCTCGTCCATGGTCAGCTTCTTGCGCAACTGGTGCTTGTTGCTGCGCTTGTAGCCGCAATAGACGCAGTTGTTGACGCAAAAGCTCGACAGGTACAGCGGGGCGAACAGGACGATCCGCTTGCCGTAGATGGCTTCCTTGACCGTCTTGGCGGCGGTGAACATCCGCTCCAGCAGGGCCTTGTCCTCGACCTCGAGCAGCACGGCCACTTCCTCGGCCGTCAGTCCCTTGTACCGCAAGGCCTTCTCGATGATGGCGCCGACGGCCTCGGGGTCCTTGGCCATGGTCTTGGCCGCGTCCAGGGCGGCGGCGATGCGGGCGTCGTCGATGAAGCTATCCGGGGTTCTTTGGGATTCATCAATCATTGTCTTGCTCCTTGCGCAAGGTCTTGGTCGTCAGCGCGGATTTGACGGTCACTCCGGGAAGATTCCCGAGCTTGCCTGTAAGCGAACCGATCTCATCGGTTGTACCCTCGATAATAAGCGACACCACGCCCACGTGGAATTCGGGGCGGGGGATGCCCATGCGGCCAAGGATCATGCCACCGTATTCACTGAGGATGGCATTGACTTTTTCCGAAACGTGCCTGGGATCCTCGATCACGATGCCGATCACGCCGATGCGTCTGCTCATTGCCGGCCTCCCTTGGCCACAAAAAAAGCCTTTCTTCGCGCAGGGCGAAAAAAGGCAGTGTGTTTCGTATGCAGCATGGCGACATCCTCGGCGCAGGGACGGCCCCTTGCCAGCAGACAGCGTTTTTGTTGTGTGCCTTCGCGACGGGCCCGTGAGACCCCGGCGCGGCAGCGAGGGAACCATAGGCCTTTTTCCCGGCCCTGGCTAGTGGCACAAATAAAACTTTTGTAATACTATAGTTCTTTGCACGAAAATCCGATAGGAAAATATGTAACCGGCTGTAGGTTCCAGCGTCACGCCCCGCGTCTCCCCCGGGGCGGCCGGCAAGGTGCGCGCCAAAAAAAATTCCCATGGCACCCCGGGAAGATACAATAGGCACGCACCCGTGAGGACGATGAACCGATCACGCTTTCCCCCGCTTCTTGCCCCGGGATAAACAAGCCCGTATCGTCGGGGGAACGCGCAGGTTTCGTGCATCCGTGATGCGGCCCGGTCGCTGCCGGGTTTTTTCCTTTTTTCCGGTTTGGGTTCCCTGCTTATGCCGCATCGTCCCCTTGTCCCGGGAACAGACGCCAGGACCGATCCGGAATCCGGCTCGGCCACGACCGAATCCGACGTAACCACCGGCATGGCGTTTTTGGCCAGGCTGCTGCGCGATCCCGCCCAGGGACGCGTGCTTTTCGAAAGTTTCAGCGACGCGATCGTGCTCTTCGACGGCTGGACCGGCGCCATGCTCGACGTCAATCAGGCCGTGTGCGATCTGGTGGGCCGGTCCCGTGAGGAATTGATCGGACGCAGCTACACCATCCTCCACCCGGATGAGGAGCGGGAGCGGCTGCAACGGATGCTTGCCCGCGTCCAGAGCCGTGATGCGCCCGGCCCCTGCTGCACCACGGTGCCTGTCCTTTGCCCCGACGGCCTGCGTCTGCCCTGCCGCATCACCGCCTTCGCCCTGCCCGACCCCGAGCGTCTGCTGCTGTGCGGCGTCCTGCAAAGCCCCACGGCCCAGGCCCTGCTGGAGAGCCATCTCCAGGACAGCGAGGTCGCCTTTGCCACGGCCCTGCCGCTGATCGAGGAAGGGGTGTGGAGCCTGACCCTGGCCACGCAGGAACTGTTCCTGTCCTCGCAGTGGAAAGCCCAACTCGGCTTCCGTCCCTGGGAATTCCCCCACGACATGCAGGCGTGCCGGGAACGGGTCCATCCCGACGACTGGCCCAGGGTGCGCGAAACCCTCGCCCCCTGCATGGAAGGCCGCGTCCTGGCCTTCACCACGGAATTCCGGTTACGCCACAAAAACGGCACCTATCGCTGGATGCAGTGCCGGGGGGCCGTCCTGCGCGACACCAAAGGCCGCGTCATCGGCCTGACCGGGGCCAACACCGACGTGACGGCCCACAAGGAAGCCGAACTGGCCCTGCGCGAAAGCGAGGCCCGCTTCCGCCTGCTGGCGCAGAATACGCCCGACGCCATCTTCCTGCACGACATGCGCGGCAACATCCTGGACGTCAACAGCCAGGCCGCCGCCATGCTCGGCTACCCGCTGGAAACCCTGCGCCACCTGAACATCACGGACTTCGAGATCGCCTGTCCGCCCGAGACCCTGCACGCCTTCTGGGATGCCCTGCGCCCCAGGCCCTTTCGCTTCGAGGGGCTGGCCAAACGCGCCGACGGCACCACCTTCCCCACGGAAGTCCACGGCGTGGCCTTCATGGAACGCGGCCAGCTCCTGGCCCTGGTGGCGGCCCGGGACCAGACGCCGCGCAAGGCCTACGAACGCGGTCTGGCCGAGGCCAAGGAGGCGGCCGAGGCGGCCAGCCGGGCCAAGACCGAATTTCTGGCCAACATGAGCCACGAAATCCGCACGCCCATGAACGTCATCCTGGGCATGACCGAGTTGTTGCGCGAAAAGATCAGCGATCCCGAGCTGAAGCGGTATCTGACCACCCTGGACAATTCGGGGCGCGTGCTGCTCCAACTTCTCAACAATGTCCTCGACATCTCACGGATCGAGGCCAACAAGCTCGAAATGCGGACCCAGGCCTTCGATCCGGCCGTCCTGCTCGACGAGGTCCGCTCCGTCATGAGCGTGCCGGCCGAGGAAAAGGGCCTCACCTTCCGCATGCGCCTGGAAAACGACCTGCCGCCCGTGCTCGTCAACGACCCTGACCGCCTGCGGCAGGTGCTCATCAACCTGATCTGGAACGCCGTGAAATTCACGGCCACAGGCGGCATCACCGTCACGGTCGGCGGCTCGACGGAAACCGGCGGGCCGGCCATGCGGGTCATGGTGGCCGATACCGGCCCGGGACTCGCCCCCGGGGAACGCGAGCGACTCTTCGAGCCCTTCACCCAGGGAGCCTCCCCCGTGTCCGGCCGCCCGGCCGGCACCGGCCTGGGGCTGGCCATCAGCAAGCGCCTGGTGGACAACATGGGCGGCGTCATCGCCGTGGAAAGCATGCCCGGCCAGGGGTCCTGTTTTTCGTTCACCCTGCCCTCGCTGCCGGCCGACGAGGCGATCCAGCCCGCCACCCCTGCGCCCAACGAGGTGGCCTCCTCACGGGAAACAACCCGCCGCCGCGTGCTCCTGGCCGAGGACTCCACGGCCAATCAGGAACTGTTGCGGCTGTTTCTCAAAAACGAGCCTTACGACATCGAACTGGCCACCAACGGCAGCGAGGCCGTCGATCTGTTCGCCCCGGGCCGCTTCGATCTGGTGCTCATGGACATGGAAATGCCGTCCATGGACGGCTGCGCCGCCACCGAGGCCCTACGCCGTCAGGAAGCGGACAGCGGCGCGGCGCGCACCCCCGTGCTCATGCTCTCGGCCCATGCCTTTGCCGAATACGAGAAAAAGGCCATGGCCGCCGGCTGCGACGCCTTCCTCACCAAGCCCATCCGCCGGGCCAGCCTGCTCCAGGCCATGCGCGCGCTTCTGGACGGTTGAGCGGGAAGAGAAGATGCCTCCGGCGGCCGGGAGGGGCGACGGCCC
>JAFABC010000256.1 GCA_023426275.1 Pseudomonadota bacterium
CCCCCCCCCCCCCCCCCCCCCCGCCGGAGGCATCTTTCGTCTTCCCCGGGCTAAGCCGCTTCGACGATGTCCTTCTGGGTCTCGTAGATTTCCTTGAGGATGGTGGGAACGTTGTACTCCATCTTCCAATCCGGGTAGTGCTGCTCGAACTTCTTAAGCCCGCTGATCCACCAGATGTGGTCGCCGATGCGGTTGGTTTCCTCGTACTCGTAGTTGAGCTTGCGGCCCGAGATTTCCTCGCACATGGAGATGGCTTCGAGCATCGAGCAATTGGAATAGCGCCCGCCGCCCATGTTGTAGACCTCGCCGACGCGGGGCTTTTCAAAGAAGTGCCACAGGCTGTTGACCAGGTCGTGGGAGTGGATGTTGTCGCGGACCTGTTTGCCCTTGTAGCCGTAGATGAAATACTTCTTGCCCGTGATGCAGCAGCGCATGAGGTAGGACAAAAAGCCGTGCAGGCGCGTGCCGGAGTGGGCCGGGCCGGTCAGGCAGCCACCGCGGAAGACGCCGGTGTGCAGGCCGAAGTAGCGGCCGTATTCCTGGGTGAGCACGTCGGCCGCGACCTTGGACGCGCCGAACAGGCTGTGCTTGGTCTGGTCGATGGACATGGTCTCGTCGATGCCGTCATTGTAGGGGTGGGACGGATCGATTTCCCAACGCGTTTCCTTTTCGATCAGCGGCAGGGAGTTGGGCGTGTCGCCATAGACCTTGTTGGTCGAGGTGAAGATGAAGACCGCCTCGGGGCAATGCAGGCGGAAGTTTTCGAGCATCACCATGGTGCCGTTGGCGTTGACGGTGAAGTCCATGTAGGGATCGGAGGCGGCCCAGTCGTGGGAGGGCTGGGCGGCGCAATGCATCACGGCTTTGACGTCCTTGCCGTAGCGATCGTAGATCTTGCTGATGGCTTCGTTGTCGCGGATGTCGGCATCGTAGTGCGTGTAATTTTTAAGGGACTGCTCCAGGCGCTTGCGGTTCCATTCGGTGGAAGCATCCTCGCCAAAGAAGGTCTTGCGGAAATTGTTGTCGATACCGACGACATCAAAACCCTTGGCGCTGAAAAATTTGACGGTTTCGGAACCGATCAGGCCGGCCGAGCCGGTGACGATGGCGACTGCCACGAGATTGTCTCCTTGTAACGGATTGCACGTGCCTTTCGCGGCGGATTACGACGTCCTGGACTGGCGTGATCTTCTGGCCAGATACGCGACGCCCACGAGAAAGCGCAGGAAATACATGCCGAAAGCCCTGCCCGGATGGGAAAGCAGCCTTCGGTAGCGGCCTTGTTCGACGAAGACGCCAAAAAACCGGTAGGGAGCCCCGTACTGACGACGGATGTCGGGGTCCTCGCGGCTCCATTTGGCGATGTAGGCCTCGGCGCTGCCCGTGTAGTATGTCTTTTTCTTCAGATAGCGCACGAGGTCGAAGGCGGCTTCGTTGTGGAAAAGAAGGGGCGTGTCAAGGCCAGAGCGCTCCTCGAAGGCGAGAAGGGCCTCGGGGATGTCCTCCGGGCGCAGGCCGGCCACATAGGCGTCCACCGCGTCGAAATCGTAGCGCGACAGGAGGCCGATGGAGCCGATGCCCTTGAGCTTCTTGTCCAGGTCCCAGTCCTCGGGGCCGGTCAGGGAAACATCGAAACCGCCGACAGCGGCAAAAGCGTCCTTGGTGATGATGCGGGCGCCGTCGATGACGGTGCCGTCGTAGAAACTGCGCTCGAAGCGGCGCACGGCGGGGAAATAGTCCGCGCCGAGCACGATTTCCGGAATGTGCAGGGCCACGTGGCCCCCGGCGGCGAGAAGCTCCACGCTACGGCGCACCACGGACCGCGACAGGATCATGTCCGCGTCGAGGAACATGACGTAGCGGCCGGTGGCGGCCTCGAGCATGCCGTAGTTGCGCTGGGCCGAGCGTTCCGGCCCCTTGTCGAAGACGTGATCGGTGAAACGGCGGGCAATGGCCGGGGTGCCGTCGTCGCTGCCGTTGTCCACGACGATGATCTCGATCGCGTCCCGGGGATAGTCCTGGGCGGCGATGGAGGTCAGGCAGGCGCCGATATTGGCAGCTTCGTTTTTGGTGGTCACCACCACCGAGACGCGATCCACGCCTAGGGCTCCCTGGCCATCGATTCGGCCGACCGCCGCGTGACGGCGCGCGGATGGTCGTTTGGCGACAGGACCATGGCGGCGGGTCGGACCGGTCTTACTTGCAGTCGCAACGTTTGCCCCGGCTCTTGTTGAGCAGATGCCCAAGCAATTTGCCGGCGGCCCGAAACAGGAACTTCACATCATCCACGTCGCGAATGCTCACGATTTTTCGTGCGATAAACGCCGGCGTCAAAGCGGCTTTATACAACTCATCCTTGAATTGCAACACATCGTCATTGGAGATCGGACTTTTCCAGACCGAGGCCCGCATGTCGTAGTCGTCCCAGTTCTCGGTGGTTAACCAGCCGTTTTTCCGGGCCTCTTCGAACAGCGGCGTTCCGGGATACGGCACCACGATGGTGGCCTGGAGCGTATTGAGCAGGCCCCGGGAAAAAAGCGACTTGGCGAAATCAATGGTGCGCCGGGCGTCCTCGCGGGTTTCCCAGGGATAGCCGACCATGGTGGTGATGTGCGGTTCCAGGCCGGCCTTCTTGGCCATGCGCACGGTCTCCTCGATCTGGGAAACCTCGATGCCCTTGCGCAGCCGGTTGAGGGTGGCCTGGGACATGGATTCGAGGCCGATGAGGATGAAGCGGAAATTGGCTTTTTTGAGCAGGTTCCACTGGTCCTGGGAGAGTTCGCCCACCCGCATGTTGCAGCCCATGACGACTTTCTTGTGCAGGCCCTTGTCGATCAGGCGTGCGCAGAACTCCTCCAGCCAGGCCCCGCGCGGAAAGCAGCCCGAGTCGTCGAAGATCTCGCGCACGCCCCGCTCGGCCACGAGCCGCTCGATCTCGGCCACATGGCGCTCGGGCGACACGGTGCGGTAGGTCGCGCCGGGAAAGAGCGTGGTCCACGAGCAAAACGTGCACCGCCCCCACCAGCAGTCCCGGCCGGCCATGACGTAGGTGCCGGGCGTGTACTTGAAGTTGCCGTTTTTATAGGCGTAGCGCTTCCATTTGGTCAGGTCGCGGTCGATGTAGGGCAGATCGTCGAGATTGTGAGCCAGACTGCCCAGACCGCCGTCGATGATCTCGCCGTTTTCGCGCCGCCACACGCCCTGGGGCATGGCCACGGCCTTGCCGTCCAGGTGGTCGGCCAGATCGGCCAGGATGAAATCGAAATCCCCGCCGGCGATGACGTAATCCACGGGGCTGTTCTCCATGGATTCGCGCGGCAAGGCCGTCACATGGTCGCCCATGAGCGCCACGGCCGTGTGCGGCAGCCGGGCCTTGAGGTCGGCCACGATCTTCCAATGGCGGCTGATGACCGGCGTCTTGCTCTCCATGGCCACGAAATCCGGGGCCTTGCGGACCAGATCGGCCATGAAGGCCTCGTAGGTCATCTCGTCGGCGATGCCGTCGTCAAAGGTGACGGCGTGGCCGCGGGAGGCCAGCAGGCTGGCCGCGTAGGACGGCACCATGGGATAGATGTAGGTGGGGTTGGTGAACCACTGGAACTGCCGGTTCTGCGACAGCAGCGGCGTCCCCTTGTCCGAGGAAAGCGGGGGATAGGCCACGGAAATTTTCATGTCACCTGCCGAGGCTGCTGATCAGTTTCTTTTTGGTGAGGCCGTAGAGAAAGCGCAGCCCGTACCAGACATGGGTCAGGGCCACGAAGGGCATGGCGGCCAGGGCCACGGCCGGCGGCTCGAAGCGGAGCAAGTCGAGCAGGACCAGGAACAGAAACACGGCGTAGGCGGCAAAGCCCAGGCCGATAAGCGCGCCGGCGCACGGCACGGGCGAGACCCCGCCCCCCAGCACGAACAGGCCGTGCAGCAGCGAGGCCGCCAGAAAGAGCACCCAGGCCGAGGGCAGGAAATAACGCACCCGCCGGGAGGTTTGCGGATGCACCCGCACGAAATGGCCCCGGTGCAGGCCGTAGTTGCCGACCTGGCGCAGATGCTTTTTCAGTCCCGGCCGCCGGTGGTGCCACACGAGCATCTCGGGCAGATAGCGGATGACGCCGCCCTTGCCGTAGACCAGATCCAGACAGAACTTGGTGTCCTCGCCGGGCCAGCAGGCGGTGTCGAAGCCGCCCACGCGGAAAAAGGCGTCGCGGGAGACAATGAGGTTGACGGTCGGCCAGTCGTCCACGTCGCGGCCCGGCTGGGTCGGTCGGTAGCGCTCGGGAAAGCCGGTCAGGCGGCTTAGAAAGACCGCGCCCGAGGCCCGGGCCCAGAAAGGATCGCCCGGCGGGGTCACGGCCGGCCCGCCCACGGCGGCCAGTTCGGGATGGTCCTCGAAGGCGACCAGGGCCACGGTCAGCCAGGCCGGATCGGGGTAGGCGTCGTCGTCGATGAAGGCCAGATACTGGCCCAGGGACACTTCCGCGCCCCGGTCGCGCTTGACCGCCGGCGACACCGGCCCGGTGGGCACGGCCCGCACACGGGGATCGTCGGTGTAGGCGGCCACGTCCATGGGCGCGTCGGGCAGCAGGATGATCTCGAAACGCGGTTCCACCAGGGCCAGCAGATGCGGCAGGCTCTCGACGAGGTAGGGACCGGGGGCCTTGAAGGGGATGATGATGGAAAAGACGGGCGCGTCGGGGATCACGGCTGTTCGTCCCAGTTTCCGGCGCGACAGCGCACGATATACAGCGGCCGGTTGACCACCTCGGTGTGGATGTGGCCGATATACAGCGACATCATGCCGAGCGCGCACAGCACCACGCCGATTAAAAGCGTGTTGAAGACGGTGAAAAAGGCAATGGGGGTGATGTTGGCCCCGACAAACCAGTTGGCCAGCACCATGACGAGCAACAGGGGAATGGTCACGGCCATGATGCCGAGCCCCAGATAACCGGCCAGTCGCAGCGGCACCAGGGAAAAGGAGGTGAAGCTGTTGATGGCCAGATGGAAGAGCTTCTTGACGGAATAGGCCGGCTCGCCCTGGCTGCGGGCCGGGGCGCAAAAGGAAATGTAGGTCTTTTTGTAGCCCATCCAGTCGATGATGCCGCGAAACATGCGCGAGCCCTCGGTGAACTTCGAGAGCGTCTCCACCACCTTGTGGTCGAGCAGGCGGAAATCCGTGGAATTGGGCGGCAGATCGAGGTCGGTGAACCGGCGCATGAACCAGTAGAAGCCCTTGGAGCCCAACCGCTTGACCAGGGAGTAGTCGGCCACTTTTTCGCGGATGGTGGCCACGATGTCGTAGCCCTCCTCCCACTTGGCGATCAGCTGGGGAATGATCTCGGGCGGATGCTGGAGGTCGGCGTCCAGGCAGATGACCGCGCCGGCCCCGCCGGAAGCCTCGACCCCGGCGGTCAGGGCCATCTCCTTGCCGAAGTTGCGGGAGAACATGAGGCCCTTGAACCGGGAATCGGCGGCGGCGATGGCTTCGATGACGCTCCAGGAGTCGTCGTGGCTGCCGTCGTCGACCAGGGTGCAGTCCCAGTCGTAGGGCAGCGTGTCCATCACGGCCACGATCGCGTCGCGCAGGGCGTGCAGTCCCGGCCCTTCATTGTAGACCGGCACCACAAGGGAAATTTTGCCGCCCCGCCGGCAGGCGGGGCGGCTCTCGTCGGCTTGCGTCATGAAACGAACCGCTTCGGGCTATCCATTCCGACGCAAAAAGGCGTCGAAGTAGTCGATGGTCTTTTTGAGTCCCTCGGTCAGGGGGATCTTGGGCTCCCAGCCGAGCTTGGCCTTGGCCAGGGTGATGTCCGGGCGGCGCTGCTTGGGATCGTCCTGGGGCAGGGGGCGGTAGTCGATGACCGACTTGGAGCCGGTGTATTCGATGACGAGCTTGGCCAGTTCCAGGATGGTGAACTCACCCGGGTTGCCGGTGTTGACCGGGCCGGTGAAGTCGTCGGGCGTGGCCATCAGGCGCAGGAAGGCCTCGATGAGGTCGTCGACATAGCAAAACGACCGGGTCTGCTGGCCCTGGCCGTACACGGTCAGCGGCTCGCCGCGCAGGGCCTGGATGATGAAGTTGGACACCACGCGGCCGTCGTTGGGATGCATGCGCGGCCCATAGGTGTTGAAGATGCGGGCCACCTTGATGCGCAGGTTATGCTGGCGGTGGTAGTCGAAAAAGAGCGTCTCGGCGCAGCGCTTGCCTTCATCGTAGCAGGAACGGAAGCCGATGGGGTTGACGTTGCCCCAATAGGACTCCGGCTGGGGATGCACCGACGGATCGCCGTAGACCTCGGAGGTCGAGGCCTGCATGATCTTGCAGCGCAGCCGCTTGGCCAGCCCGAGCATGTTGATGGCCCCATGCACGCTGGTCTTGGTGGTCTGCACGGGATCGTGCTGGTAGTGGATGGGCGAGGCCGGGCAGGCCAGGTTGTAAATCTCGTCGACTTCCACGTAGAGCGGGAAGGTGACGTCGTGCCGCATGAGTTCGAAATGCGGATTATCGAGGAGATGTTTGACGTTGTACTTGGACCCGGTGAAATAGTTGTCCAGGCAAATGACGTCACATCCCTGCTCCAGCAGGCGTTCGCACAGATGCGATCCCAGGAATCCGGCACCGCCGGTGACGAGGACACGTTTATTCAGGTGCATGGCTGCGGCCTTATGCGTGATTTTTGTGATTTTCAGGGTTCTAGACAGGCGAAACGAAGCCTTAATCCGGTTTCCGGGGAAAGTAAATCACCCCCAGACGAGGCCGGCCCACTCACCGGATTCACGAATTTCCGGCTCGGGCAGGCCGGTGGCGCGGTAGGCGGCGGCCACGTCGGCCGCCTGGGTCGTCAGCACGCCCGAAAGTACGAGCAGGCCGCCCGGAGCCACGTGCCGCACCAAACGCGGGGCCATGGCAATCAGCGGCGCGGCCAGGATGTTGGCCACGACCACGTCGAAGACGGCCTCCGGGGCAAGGCTCCCCACTCCGCCGACGGCCAGTCCCATGGCCGCGTCGACCTTGTTGCGGCGCAGGTTCTCGGCGGCGCACCACACGGCCTGCGGATCGATGTCCAGCCCTGCCCCGGTCAGGCCCAGCCGGCACAGGCCGATGCCGAGGATGCCCGACCCCGTGCCGAGGTCGAGAAAACGCTGCCCCGGGGCGATGCGGCCGGCGCCCTTTGCCGCGGCAAAGGCTTCCAGGCACAGGGCCGTGGTCGGATGGTGGCCGGTGCCAAAGGCCATCTTGGGCTCGATGCAGATGGGCTGGCGGCCCTCGGTGTCCTTGTCGGCCAGCCAGGGCGGCAAAATCTCGTAGACGCCGCCGACCTCGATGGGCGTGAAAAAGGCCATCCAGGCCGCGCCCCAATCCTCTTCCTCGATGGTCGAGACGGCAATGGCGAGGTCGGGCCAGTCCCGCGCGGCCTCGTCGGCGAAATCCCGGGCCGGGGGGCCGTCTTCCAGGTGGACGCGAAAACGCACCGACGCGCCGTCCGGCGCGGGCGTCTCCTCCCAGCCCTGGGCCGCGCGCCCGGACAGCCAGGCCTCGACCCGTTCGGCCAGCTCGCTCCCCGCCTCTCCCGCCGCAACGGGGACGGTGATATCGACTCGCAACAAGTTCCGCACGGTTCCTCCATCAGGAAAACGAAAAAGCCCGCGACAGCGCCGCACCGGCAGAGGCGCGGGAAAAAGGAGACGCCATCAAGGCAACGACGAAGCGTGCCTCCGGCGGCCGGGGGGGATAATCCCCCCCGGACCCCCTTGGCGCCGGACGTTTTCGTTTCGCCGCAAAGCCGGCGAAACGAAAACGTCCGGAATCAAAGGGGACCGGAAAAATACGGTCTGCCGTCCCCGGCGAGGGAGTTGGGGGCGGCATCATGCCCCCAATGGGAAAAGTCCGGGAAAGGCACGCCTCTCCCGGCTCCCGCGCTTGCACGCCCCTTTTTAAAGCGCCCAGACCCTAGGCAAAGGCAGGGCGGCTTTCAAGAAAAAAAGAAACAACGCGCGACGGGCCGTTTCAAGCGTTGGCGTCGGCCAGGGAGCCGATGCCCGAGGTGTAGGCCCCGAGGACGTCCTTGGAAAGCTGGTAGGTCTGGCTCATGTCGTTGGCCATGGACGAGGAGCCGTTGTTGCCATTGAGGGTGTCGAGGGTCTGCGACACCACGGCCGCGCCCGCGGTCTGCTTGTCCGTGGGAGCCAGGGAATCATTGCCGGCCGTCGACGACTTGGTGGTGTTGATGGCGTCCAGGGTGCCGGACACGATGTCATTGGCCGTTTGCGCCCCCTGGGCCGTCGCATAGGTGATGGCGCTCATTGGCGTCCTCCCGTATTTGAGGGACACGGCCGATCCGGTGCCGACCGCGATGGGCGGGATCAGGCGCTGGCGTCGGTCAGGGAACCGATTCCCGAGGCAAACGCGCCGGCGACGTCCTGCGCCGGGACGGTCTGCCCCGCGCCCGGACGGGAAACGCCGGAGCCGGCGGCCGTGGCCGGAGCCACGTCCTGGATGTTGTCCAGGGTGCGCTCCATCAACGTGAAGCCCGCCTTGCTGCCCATGACGTCCCAGCGTGAAAAGTCCATCCGCTGCCTCCGCGCCTTCGCCGCTTCTCCTTTTTCCCCTATAGCCGCAGCCATGCCGCGGGTCAAACGCAAAGAGCCGGCCGAAACCGCCGCCTACCGGGCGGCCATGGCCACCGCGCCGCCGGGCATGTGCACCTGCTGCCCCACGCGCAGATGCATGGGGTCGAGGCCGGCGTTTTCCGCCAGGATGTCCGACACGCGCACGCCATAGCGCCGGGACAGGTCCCAAAGCGTGTCGCCCTCGGACACGGTGTGCAGCCGCGTGGTGGCGTCGATGCCGGTCGGGTTCGAAGCCGGCGTCCCGGCCGGGCGCGCGGCGGCCTGCGGCGCGGCCACGGACGCGGTCGAAGGACTCCCGGTCGCCCCCGTGGCGGCCACGGCCGCCAGCGAGGACGGCACGCGCAAGGTCTGCCCGGCCTGCAACCGCAGCGGGTCGACCCCGGGATTGGCGGCCAGCAGGGCGGACACGGAGATGTCGAAGCGCCGGGCAATGGTCCACAGGGTGTCGCCCGGGCTGACCGGGAAGGCCAGGGATTCGGCCGAAGCCACCGGACCTTCGGTGGGAATGGTCAGGAGCTGGCCGACGCGCAACCGGGCGGGATCGATCTCGTCGTTACAGGAAAGCAGCGTGTCGAGGTTCACGCCGAACCGCCGGGAAAGTTCCCACAGGGTGTCGCCCTTGGCCACGGGATAGAGGCCGGCCGTCTCGCCGGGGGTTCCCGCCCCGCCCTCGGCCCGATCGACCACGGGCAGGGACAGCACTTGCCCGGGCTGGAGCTTTTGCGGGTCGACCGAGGCATTGGCCCGGGTGAGCTGTTCCACGTCGATGCCGAGCTCGTGGGCGATGGTCCAGAAATTGTCCCCGTCGTCCACAATGTAGCGCCGGCCGTCGCCGGTCTTGCCGGAAGCCAGCCGGCGGGCCTTGTCGCCGGCATGCGGCAGGGCCAGTTCCTGGCCGATGCGCAGCCGGGTGGGATCGATGCCGGGATTGGCCGCGGTCAGGGCGGCCACGGTGATGTTGTGGCGACGGGCCACATTCCAGAAGTTGTCGCCCTCGGCCACGATGTGCGTGTCCACGGACGGGACGGCGGGCGCATCGGCCTTGGCCAGGGTCGCCGCCGGAGCCGGGCTCGCGCCGTCCGGCAGGGCCAGGGACTGGCCGATGGTCAGATGGCGCGGGTCCACACCCGGATTGGCGGCGGCCAGGGCGTCGGAAGACACGCCCAGACGACGGGCCACGGCCCAAAGCGTGTCGCCGTCGACCACAGCGTAGTGCGCGGCGGCCGGCTTGGCGGCAACCTGTCCGGTCGCGGCCGGCCTGGCTTCGACGGTCTTGGCGGGCTTGGCCCCGGTTGTCCCGACGATGACCGGCCTGGCGACAGCCGGTTTGACGGTCAGGGCGCTGGCGGCCAGCACGACCGGTTTGGCCGGAACCGCCAGCTTGGCCGGCGCGGCCGTCTCTGCCGGCACGGGCTCGTGCCGGGAGGCGGCGGCCAGCTGCACCGGAGCCTTGGCCGCGGCCTCGGGCCGGACGTCGCGATCCTTGACGGAGGCAAGCAGGGCCCGGCGGGGCAGGCCTTCGGAGGGGGCGACCACCTCCAGGCAACGGGCGGCCAGCAGCCGGGAACCGGTGCCGGAAATGTGCACGCCGTCGTCGGCCCGCAGCTTGACGATTTCACCGTCGGGAGCGCGGCCCATCCGGGCGTAGGCTCCGGACGGATCGGCCAGGGTGGCGCGCACGTCGATGAAGGTCGCGTCGGTCAGACCGGACGCCGTCTTGGCGATCACGGCGTTGACGTGGATCATGCGCTTGTTGAAGGCCGGATCACCCATGACGGGCACGCCGATGTAATAGACGTGCGCCCGGGGATTGTCCGCCCGGATAATGGCGTAGAGACCGGCCAGCCGCGCGGCGTAGCCCGCATCCCAGTCCCTGGTGCCAAAGGCGGCCGGGCCGCCGCCCGGACCGGAAAGCGGCTTGTCGTCATTGGCCCCGACCATGATGAGCACGACGTCGGGATGGTGCATCCGCACCTGGCTGGTCAGATGGGCGTCCCAATCGAAAAAGGCGGGATTGGCCAGACCGCTCGACACCTTGCCCAGATGGGCGAAGCGCACGTCGGCGCGGCCGGACAGGATGGTGTCGAGCTGCTTGCCGAGCCCGACGGACAAGGAGTCGCCCACGAGCAGGATCCGCCGGGGCCGGGCTCCGTCGGAACGGGCCGACGCGCCCATGGCGGTCGGCACCGGAGGCAGGATCAGGGACGCCATCACAAGGGCCAGGAGGAGGACCTGACTCGGGTTTCGCATACAACACACCTCGACGCCCGTCCGGGGAACATGCGCCCGCGACCCCCATCGCGTGCGGCACGCCTCGGCGGCGGCTTGATAATGTAAGAAACGCGACCCGGGATGGTATGAAAGACTTAAACAGCCAGCGTCCCTGACGCGGCGCCGCACAAACGCCAAAGCCTCCTTTGTTGCTTCTTTTCCCCAACGATTCGAGGCGTTTGCTTGTCGGCGCAGCCGCCATGGCTGCATATCCATCCTGGTCGTCACCTTACCAGAACGGCTATATCCTTACAAGAAGAATACCAAAAAAAGCCGGGAGAGGCGTTGCCTCTCCCGGACTTTTCCCCTTGGAGGCATGATGCCCCCCAAACCCCCTCGTCGTAAAAGGCAAGCAGCTTTCTCTTCCGGTCCTTTTGGTGCTGGGCCTTTT
>JAFABC010000316.1 GCA_023426275.1 Pseudomonadota bacterium
GCCCTGGTCCGGGCGGCCAACGCCCGGCTGGCGGTGCGCTCCACCGACCCGGCGGCGGCCCACGAGGCGGTGCTGTGCCTGGAAGCGGCCTTTGCCGCCGGCGATCCCGGCGCGGCGGCCGTGCGGGCGGAGATCGCCCGGGCCGGACTGGACGGGCCGGCCGACTCCACCCTGGCCTCCCACTGGTTCCTGCTGGCCGCCCGGGCCGGCTCGCCCCAGGGACACCTGGGCCTGGGGCTGGCCCTGGCCAACGGCCAGGGCGTGCCGGCCGATCCGTACTGGGCCTATTGGCGGCTTAAGCGCGCCCTGCTCCTGCCCGGCCTGTCGCCCCGGGAAGCCACCCTGGCCAAGCAGACCGCCGCCACGGTGGCCGCCCGGCTCGACCCGGCCGCCCGGGCCGCCATCGAGGCCAATCTGTCCGGGAAGGCCACACCATGACCGCCCGTCCCGCCACGCGGCCCTTCGGCACGGTGGATGCGCCGACCGGCCCGGAATACGCCCTTGTCGCCGCCCTCACGCTTTTGGGCCTGTGGCTGCGCTGCCACGCCGTGGACGTGGTCGGGTTGTGGTGGGACGAATTCGTCACCCTGGGCCGGGCCGCCTGGCCCCTGGGCGACCTGCTGGGGTCCCTGGCCTTCCAGGGGCCAAGCGACGTGAGCCTCGACTCCTCGCCGCCCCTGTACCATCTGCTCGTGCACGCCGGGCTGGCCGTCTTCGGCCACTCGGACACGGTGGTCAAGCTGCCGAGCCTCGTTGCCGGCACCCTGACCATCCCCGTGACCTGGCTGGTAGGCCGGCGGCTTTTTTCCCGGACCACCGGTCTGGCCGCGGCCGCCATCTGCGCCGTGGCGCTTTTCCACATCCACTATTCGCGCGAGGCCCGGCCCTACGCGCTCTATCTGCTGTGCGCCCTGACGGCGCTGCTTTTTTTGTGGCGGGCCTTTGCCCGCGACCGGGCCGGGGACTGGATCGGCTTCATCCTGGCCAACGCGGCCATGTTTTATGCCTCCTATCTGGCCGCGGCCACGTTTTTCGCCGAAGGCTGCATCGTGTTCGCCCGGGCACTCTGGCTGTGGCGCGACGGCAACGGGCGCGCCGCGAAACGGCTGCTGTTGCGGGCCGGACTGGCCGCCCTGGCCGTGGCCGCCGCCTATGCGCCCTGGATGCCGGCCCACCTGTTCCAGGTGCGCACCATCCACGCCACCGGGCCCACGGGCGACCGCTTCGATTCGGCCGGTTTCGCCGCCGTGCTCAAGGCCTTCACCGCCATGCACGACCAAAGCGGCCAGCCCTGGCCGGCCATTCTCGGCGGGTTGGCCCTGCTCGGCCTTGCGCGCCATCTGGCGCAAGGCCGGCTGGCCGCCCTGGCCGCCCTGACCGTGTGGGCCGGCTGCGCCCTGGCCATGGCCGCTGTCCTGCCCACGCAGATTCACGTGTCCATCCGCTATCTGGTCAATCTGTTCTTCCTCTACGTCTTTCTGGCCGCCGGCGGCGTCGAGGCCCTCGTCGCCCCGCTGGCCCGGCGCCTGCCGGCCCCGGCGGCCACCTGTCTGGCCGTACTGCTGGCCCTTGGCTGCGGCTGGCCCACGGCCGCCGCCCTGCCCGTCTACGTCAAGCGCGACAACCCGAGCATCAAAAGCGTGCTGGCCGATCTGGTCGTGACCCGCGACAACGTGGACTGGCTGTTTTTCTACCGCAACCGGCACCTGAAGATCGTGGCCGACTGGTATCTGCCCGACGCCTTTGCCACGGCCGCGCGCCTGCCCGACCGCCGCTACCGCCGGTTTTTCCTGCTCACCCCCCACGACCTGCGCCAGCGCCACGCCATCCCCGGCCTCGTGCCCGTGCGCCGGACGTTTTGGGCCGACATCGCCAAGGGCGGCAGCGTCAACCGGGCCCCCCTGCCCCTGGACGCGCCCTACCGCGCCGATTTCACCAACCTGTCCTTTTACGCCGACGTGTTCACGGCCGACAACATGGCCCCGGACCTCGGCTACGCCACCCTGGGCCTGTACGACTGCCACAAACCCGGACGGGCGGTCTTCGCCTTTGCCGTGCCCCCGGGCACGCGGGCCGGTCGGGCCAGGGCGACCGTCTCGTTGGAGCTGCGCCCGGGCAAGGCGGCCCGGCCCGAAACGCGGCTGGCCATCCTGACCGGCGCCACGCCCGAAACGCTGCTGCCGGCGGCCGTGGTCACGGCCGGGGATTTCGCCCCGGGCCAGACGAAACTCACGCGGGCCGTGTCCCTGCCCCCGCCCGATCCGGCCACGGGCCGCGTGTTTCTGGCCGTGGCCATCGACCCGGGCCATGTGGACGGCTTTCTGGAACTGGCCGGCCTGCGCCTGACCCCGCCCGAGACGCTGCGCCGGCCGGCCGACGCGCCGCCGCCCTGGCAACGCCAGGCCGCGGCCATTGCCGCCAACACGGCCGTGCGGCCCGGTCTGGCCGGGACGAGCGACCTGCTTGGCGGCCGGACGCTTCTGGGCTTTGCCGACGCCCCGGACCCGGCCCTCGGCCTGGGCGGGCCGGAGGATTGGCAGGCCTATCAACGCGCCTTCGCGGGCGACGTGCCCGTGGCCACGGTGACCGACGCCGACGGCCGCGTCCGGGCGCGCTATTTCGATCCCGGCCTGCGCCGGCCCGGCGTGATGGCCGAAGCCGCCCCGCGTCCGGTCCTTTCCGGCTACGACACCCCGGTGACGGCCCGGGGGCTGACCATTACGGAAGGCATCGCCGGCCAGACGCTGCGCCTTGGCGACCGGACCGTCGCCCTGCCCGTGGGCGCGCCGGCCGGCTCCCGCCTACTCCTCGACGCCACGGGCGCGGGGCTCGTCCATTTCGCCCCGGTCTTTACCCGGCCCCTGGCCGCCATCCTGGGCGAGACGTTTCTCGACGACGCCCTGGCCGCCGTGCCCGGCCAGCCGGCCCTGACCTGCTCCGGGGACGCGCCCTGCTTTCTGACCTACGCCGTCACGCCGCCGCCGGGAAAAGCCTCCGGCCGCGCCGTCATCACCGGCTTTCGGCTGGCCTGGTATCCGCGCGTGCTGACCGACGGCGTCGGCCACAACCGCGTGACCGCCAGCTATTCCACCGACGGCGCGACCTACCGGCCCCTGGGGGAACTGGCCAGCGTCGGGGATTTTTTCTGGTACGGCGGGTCCATGCGCATGGCCCGGCAGGTGCGCCTGCCCCGGCCGGCGGACCGGCTCTACGTGCGGTTCGCCCTGTCCGGCGGCGGGGCGCAACTGTGGAGCGCGCCGGCCACGCCTTTGAGCCTGGATGTGACCCTGGCCGACACCGGCTTTGCCGGGCTGTCCCTGCCGGCCGGAATCACCGCCATCCAAAGCCTGGGTCCCGCCTGCCGGGTGCTGCCCACGGTGCGGCCGCCGGCGGTCGGCCTGAGCCTGCGGGAACGCCTGTAACGTCCGCCCGGTTTGCGCGACCGGAAAAGGGCCCGGCAGAGGTTGACAGACCCCCCGATTTCGGGATTAGTGCCTCGTTTGGCCGCATCAGCCGCACGATGCGACGCAATCCGCCGTTTCTCCCCCGATCCGGCGACCCCCCTGGAGCAACACGCCCATGATGAATGGAAAAAAAGTGGTGGTGGTCATGCCCGCGTACAACGCGGCCTCCACCCTCGAACGGACCTACGACGAAGTGCCCAAGGACATCGTGGACGAGGTCATCCTCGTCGACGACTGCAGTCGGGACAATACCATCGAACAGGCGCAAAAGCTCGGCCTGCGCTGCTTTCGCCATCACCAGAACTGGGGCTACGGCCGCAACCAGAAGACCTGCTACGCCGAGGCCCTCAAGACCGGCGCCGACGTGGTCATCATGGTCCACCCGGACTACCAGTACACGCCGAAAATCATCCCGGCCATGGCCAATCTGGTGACCTGCGGCGAGTACGACGCCGTCATCGCCTCGCGCATTCTCGGCGGCACGGCCCTGCGCGGCGGCATGCCCCTGTACAAGTACGTCTCCAACCGGTTCCTGACGCTTTCCCAGAACCTGTTGCAGTCGGCCAAGCTCTCGGAATACCACACCGGCTACCGGGCCTTTTCCCGGCAGGTGCTGGAAACCCTGCCCCTGTGGGAAAATTCCGACGACTTCGTCTTCGACAACCAGATGCTGGCCCAGACGATCTATTTCGACTTCCGCATCGGCGAGGTGTCCTGCCCGACCAAGTATTTCGAGGAGGCCTCGTCCATCAACTTCCGCCGCAGCTGCACCTACGGCATCGGCGTGCTTCAGACCTCGGTGCAGTTCCGCCTGCAGAAGTGGGGCCGCAAGCAGTACGCCATCTTCGACAAGAACGGCCGGGGCCTTTCTAGCCCCAATCCCCCGTACTACGCCGACGAGACGCCGCACTGCACGCCGTCGGCCAGCTGAATTCCGGCCCGGTCAACGCGCCAAGCGTCGTCCCTTGCACCGCGAAGGTCCGCCGCAGCCAGCCGGCAAAGCGGCGGACCTTGGCCAGAAAGGCCGCAACCGACGCCTCGTCCGGAAAGTGCGGACTGGCCCCGGGCAACAGTTCCGAGGAATGCCAGAACAGGGTGACGGCCCGGCCGCCGCGCCGCACATGGGCCCGTACGGCCAGACGCATGGACGGCTCGGGCATCCAGACCGGATTGACGCCGAGTGTCAGCGACTTCATGAAAAGCGACAGCACCGCGTCCCCGGTCCGTGGCGGCAAGCGCCTGGCCAGGGCGTAGGCAAGTCCCGGCGTGCCCGGCACCAGCGGCACCTGCGTGGTCGGGGCTTCGAGCAGGCGCGGCCCGTCTTCCCCCTGCGGCAGAACCCAGTACGGATCGGCCGGGGCCAGAAAATGGTCCGGCCCGCCCGGCACGTGGCGCAGCGGGGCCACGCTGGAATCCACCCGGAAGCCCGCCTCGGGCAGCACGGCCATGGCCCGGGAAAAGAGGTTCCACCGGCCCATGCGGAAGGAGGCGGCCGGCTTCCCCGTAAAATCCACCACCGCCTTCTGCAACGTTTCCAGCTTGGCCCGGAACACGTCCAGGGGCATGACCGCCGTGGACACGGGCTCGGGCCAGGGCATGTCCGGAAACGGCGGCGTGTTCCAGGGATGCAGGTGCGCCCCGAGCTCACCGCCCACGCGGCCGAGCATCCCGGCCAGGATGTCCCGGCCGGGACCATCGGTCAGCACGGGATAATCACACAAAAACGTCAGGGGCAGACCGAATTCCCGGGGCAGAAACTCCAGGCGGGACAGGCGGGCGAGATTGGTCAGGCCGCCGCCGGTTCTGGGATAGGAACCGGAAAAAAGTCCTTCCTCCTCCACATCGAGGCTGACGACCACGGCCAACGGCTGCTTTGACATGCGGCTCCTCCGGCGCGGCATCCTAACCGGCCACGCAAAAAAGTACAGACCAGCGCCCAGCACGGAAATTGCATAAATTTCTTCGGAAGTTGACACCCGGACCTGCCGGACCCCGGCCGTATTTCCCCCTCGCTTTCCCGGCTGGTTCCGTTTAACGTCGCTCCAGGGCAGTGACCGCGCCCCTCGGGATTGTTCATGAAAAAACGTCTGTCACGTTCATGCCTCGCCGCAGGAATGCTCCTGGCCGAACCGCTTTGCCGCCAGGACGGCGCCCTGCTGCTGCCGCGACACACCGTTCTCACCGAGCGGCACCTGGAGCAGTTTCCCGTATGGGGCGTCTCGGAGGCCGTCATCCACGACAACACGACACCGGACGCGCCCGAACCCGAGGATCTGGCGTCGCCCGAACCCGAAGCCGAGGCCCTGGATTGCGACAGGGCCCGGGAGCTGCTGCGGCCCCGGTTCGCCCTGGCCGACCTGTCCGCCCCGCCCATGGCCGCCCTGTTCGAGCTGGCCGTGCCCCGGGCCGCCGAACTGCTGGCCCGACGGGGGCCGGACGCCCTGATCCTGCCCGGACCCACGCCCGAGGACGAGTTGCCGCCCGTGCCGGACGTCGCCCCTCCCGGCCCCATGGCCCTGATCGAATCCGATCCCAAGCTGACGTCCCTGCCGGATGTGTTCGTGCGCATCAACGAGGTCTTAAACGACGCCAATTCCACGGCCCGGGAAGCGGCCGAAGCCATCGGCAAGGACACGAGCCTGTCCACCAAACTGCTCAGGCTCGTCAACAGCGCCTTTTACGGCTTCCCGGTCAAGGTGGACACCCTGCCACGGGCCGTGACCATCGTGGGCAGCCGGCAGCTGAGCACCCTGGCCCTCGGCATTTCGGTCATCTCCCTGTTCAAGGACCTGCCCCGGGGGCTGGTGACCATGCGCGCCTTCTGGAAGCACAGCATCGGGTGCGGCGTGATCGCCTCGACCCTGGCCGGCCCCGAGGCCGGCGGCGCGGTGGAACGGCTGTTCGTGGCCGGCCTGCTGCACGACATGGGCCGGCTGGTGCTCTACCGCAACCTGCCCCGGCACGCCGCCCACGTGCTGGCCACGGCCCGACGCGAAAAAATGCTGCTGCGCGAGGCCGAACGCAAAATCCTGGGCTTCGACCACGCCATCCTGGCCGGAATGCTCCTGCGCAAATGGCGCTTCCCGGAAAGCCTGGAAAAGGCCGTGCGCCACCACCACGGCGGGCTGGCCCACATGTCCATGCCCATGCCGGCCATGGTCCACGCGGCCGACGCCATCACCGGATCGCTCGGCATCGGTTCCAGCGGCGAAATCTACGCCCCGCCCCTGTCCACCGTTGCCTGGGGCACCATCGGCCTGTCCCCCGAACGGCTGGCCGACACGGTGGCCGCTTCCCTGCCCCACATCGACGACATCACCCGCGACTTCCTGGCCGACGACGCCTGATCGCGTCGCGCCTCAATCGAGACTTTCCAGAATGCGCCGCGCCCGCTGCCGGTAGGTGTGCCCGGCGGCGATCTCCGCCTTCCAGGCGGCAATGAGATCGTCCCGGTCGCCTTCACGCTCCCGGGCCAGACGCGGGATGTCCCCGGCCCGGGTATAGGTGACCGGCCGGACAAGCTCGTCGGGGAAAAGCGTCAATCCCGGCGTGGCGTCGGTCAGCAGGCAGCCGCCGGCGGCCCAGACGTCGAAATGGCGCTGGGTCAGGCCGTGGGGCAGAAGCGGGCTCACGGTCCCGACCACGAACCGGGCCGAGGCATACATGCCGGCCAGCTCCGGCCCGTAAGGCACGGGAGGCAGAAAATCGAAGGGCGCGGCCACCAGGGTGTTCCAGGCCGCGTCGCCGCACACGGTCAGCCGCCCCGTCGCCGCCGCCCCGGCAATGACCCGGGACCGCCACAACAGCCCGGTTTCCTCGGCCCCAAGGCCCACCCGGCGCGCGGCCGGCCCGGGCCAGAAGGTTTCGACCCCGAGCCGGCGCGCCCACCAGCCGAAATCCGGGCGCTCGCCCCGGTCAAGCCCCTCCCCGGCCAGCGCCAGCACATCCCGCCGCAGGCGCTGGCCGGCAAAAAAACCGTCCTTGCCGGCAAAGGCGCTGTGCCCGACGAACAACAGCCGGTCGGCCAGCTCCGGCCTGTCGGGCGCGGCCGCGAAAAAACGCGGATCAGCGGCCAGGGACAGATGGGCCGCGAAGCCGGCCCCATGCCGTCGCAATGGCTCGACGAACCATGGGTCGGTGACAAAGAGCCGCAGCCCCCGCCAGGCCACGGTGCGCTGGCCGGAGAGCAGGTGGAAGGGATTGTCCGCGCACCAGACCGCAACCGGCACCCCGGCCCGGGCAAGCAGCGCCTGCACCTCGCCCAGGCGGTCGAGGCCGGCGAAATTGACGGACAGATAGAGCGCCGGCCGCGCGCGTTCCAGCGTTTCCAGCAGCCCGGCCCGGTCCACGGCCCGCACTGTAAAACCCTCGGCGGCAAACCCGGCGGCCACGGCCGGCAACAGCAGGCTGCCGGGCACCTGCGGCACAAGGACCAGACGGCCCCCATCCACCGCCTCCGTCGCCGGCCGGGGCAGAAGCAAGGCGGCCCGCACCGGCCCCCAGAAGGCCGGAAACAGGGCCATGGCCTGCCGGTAGAGCGCGATGGTGCCGGCCGTCAGCGGATCGAACGCCTCCACCCGTTGCCAGGCCTCCGGAATGGCCGCCCGCCAGTCCGGCCCGGCCTGGTCGATGCAGTCCTGGCACTCGATGTAGCGGACCTCGGCCCCGGGCGGCAGCTGCCGGGCAAGAGCCGCCGGATCGGGACCGAGCCCGAGCAGCAGCCAGCGCCGGCCCGGCGCGCGGACCACGATGTCGTGGCCGAAGGTCGCGGTCCGGGAAAGCCCCAATTCATCGACCAGATGCAGCCGGCGAAAGCGATGCGCCATGGCGCTCCCAGTTCCATTTCTTCGCGAATGTTCCACAAATGCGCGACACCGGGCGGACCGTTGCGGCTTGACAAGCGGACACGCCCCGGGCAACCCTGAAACGGTCGTGCCCCATCCAGCCCTGCGCATGTTGTACGCGGCCCCGCTGCCGCTGCTCGTCACCGCCACCTTTCTGGCGGCGGCCGTCTATTTCGCCCTGCACGCGCACGACATCCCCCGGATCATCGGCCTGCCCCTGGCCGGTCTCGCCTTTGGCGGCGCGGTGCTGGCCTTTGGCGACGCCCTGTCGCGCCATGCCGAATACCGCCGGGTGCGGCGCATGCTGGCCCGCCACGGCTTCGACGCGCGCGTGTTCGGAGCCATGGCCTCCTCGCGCTGTCAGCGGGACGCGGCCCTGTGCGCGGCCGGCGAAACCGGCTTTTTACACGAGGCCCGGTCATATTACCGGGCCCGGGGCTACCGCTGGCACCACCTGCTGCCCGACGGCTGGCAACGCGCGCCCTGGATGCTGCTGCACCCGGGATTTCTCAAAAAGAGCTTTCTGGCCTTTCGCCATATTCGGTCCGGAGGAAAAGACGCCTCCGGCGGCCGCTCCCCCCTTTCGGGAGGGTCCGGGAGGGGGTGCCCCCCTCCCGGCCGCCGGAGGCATCTTTCCCCATAACGGGACGGAGGTCACGATGATG
>JAFABC010000221.1 GCA_023426275.1 Pseudomonadota bacterium
CTCCGAACGTTTGGCGGTGCACTTTTGTCCAGGCTTTGCCTGGACAAAAATGCACCGCCAAGGGTGCGCCAGCGTCGTCGCGCCACAACCGGAACCCCCTATCGAGGGGGTCCGGGGGGCATGATGCCCCCCGGCCGCCGGAGGCGTTTTCTCCCCTTTCGCGAAAATAGTGACAGAAACTGGGCAGTTTCTGTCCGGACTTTTGGCTACAACTCCAAGAAAGGGCGGGTGGCCGACGGCGGACGGCCCGTGTCGGCGAAAAGAAAAGCCTTTGCTTTATGTTGACATATTTGACGGAGAGTGAAAACAAGCGACAGAGGGAAATTTAGGGGGGAGCAGCATGGCGAGTCCGATTATCATTACCATAGGCAACAACAAGGGCGGCGTGGGCAAATCGACAACAAGCGTCAATCTTTCCGCCGCGTTGGCCCGGGAAGGGCACAAGGTGCTCGTGGTGGACGGCGATCCGCAGTCCAACACCACATCCACGCTTTTGCCCGATTTGGGGTTGCGCGAAAATTCAAGTCTGGTCAAGGCGCTTGAGGACCCGGAGGGGGCGTTCTCGCCGAACTCCTGTCCCACACGCACCGAACATCTTGAAATCGTTCCAAATTCCATCAGGTGTATGGAATGGGAAGTGCGTTCCTACTCCAGCATCGACTCCGTGCTCGGCTTCTCCCGGCTGTTGCAAAACGACAAGGACATCGGCCGTTACGACTACATGCTCATTGATACGCCGCCGAACATCGGCCCGATGCTGCGCAACTCCCTGCTCATTTCCGATTATGTGCTCGTGCCCTGCCCCGTGGGCGACCAGTACGCCCTGGACGGCTTCTCCACCTTTATCCAGGTGTTGTCCCAGGCCAAGCAGCAAAACAAGAAACTGCTGCTGCTCGGCGTCGTGCTGACCAAGTATGATGGACGCGCCGCCACCCACAAAAAAAACAAAGAACGCATCCGCGCCTTTTTTGACGCCAAAGGCATTCCGGTGTTCGATACGGAAATCCGGGTCAACATCGATATAGACCGGGCCCATTCGCATCGCAAGTCGATCTTCGAGTTCGACGCCACCAAATCCGGCGCCCATGATTATCAGGCGCTGGCACAAGAGGTGATCGTCCGTGTCCAAAAAGAAGACTAGCGGTCCCGAAGACCCTTTTGCCAGCATTCCGCCGCGTGAAAGTTTCGACGCGTTCCCGGCCATGTCCGCCTTTCCGGAACAGGCCATTGCCTTTTTGACGGGCAAATCCCCCCTGCCGCCCGAAAAAGACGTCGCCAACAGCGCCACAACCAAGCCGGCCGCGCCCCTGGCCGATTCCGCTGTGGCCACGGCTACGCCCCCCCGGGAAACGGCCAAACCCTCGCCGCCGAAAACCGACGACGCCAGCACCGCCGCACCGTCCCGGACCAAACCCGCATCCGCCAAGACCACGACCAAACCGGCCGCAACCAAGGATCCGGTCCGGCTGGAAACCAAGCCAGTCTCCAAGCCAGTCAATAAGCCAGTAGACCAGCCACTCAGCCAGTCTATAAGCCAGTCTGTAGACCACTCAGCCAGCCACTCAGCCACTCTTCAAGCCAGTCTCCAGACCAGCCAGTCACCAAGCCAGTCTCCAAGCCAGTCTCCAGACAAAAAAACAGGCCGGTCAGTAAGCCAGTCTGTAAGCCGGTCTCCACGGAAACCCGTCAGCCGCTCCCTGCCCGGCGCGCGCGTCCTCGACAAGCTCAACGACAACCAGCGCCGCGTGCTGGACCTGCTCCTCGAAACCAAACCCTACATCATCCGGTTTCGCGATATCGCCGCCGTCCTCAACATGCGCGAAGCCTCGGTCCGCACCATTTTACGGCGGTTGGCCACCCTGTCGTTTCTGACCTTCAAACGCGCCCGCGACGGCAATGTCCAAGGCGTGCGCGTGGCCTTCAACGTCCAGCTGGCCGACCAGTACAAAAACGAGCGGCAGGCCGAGCAAATCTGTACGGATGCATTAAGCCACTCACCAAGCCAGTCTCCTGACCTGACCGACGTGATTGGTCTAAGCCACTCACCAAGCCAGTCTCCAGACCAGCCACTCACTAAGCCAGACACTAAGCCACTCCCTCTTAAGATAGATAGAAAAGAAGATCTATCTATCTCCTGCTTTGAAGACTGGGACAAAGAATTCCTGGAACTCATGTGGCCGCACGTCGCCACGGCCGGATTCGGCCTGGACCAGATCCGGCAGGCCGTGGCCGCCCGGGACAAACTCGGCAAACCCCTCGACCGCGATTGCGTCGCCGTAAGTCTCGACCGGGCCGAATGGGAACTCGAAACCACCGGCCGGATCGTGGATCTGGCCAGCAACGAGGACGTGCGCAACGTGCCGGCCTATATTTTCACGGCGCTCGCCCGCTGGGGCGTGCTGCGGCCGCATCCGGACTACGTCTCTCGCGAGGAACGCGAAGCGGAGGCCGCCCGCGAGGAACTGCAACGCCGCAAAAAAGCCGCCGACGCCCTGGAGCAGGCGCGTTTCGAAGCCTACGTGGCCGGCCTGTCCCAAACGGAGCTGGAAGAGGCCATGCACGGTTTTCCCGGCGGTTCCCGCGACGCCTGGCTCAAAAATCATTGGCGCAAACACGTGCGCGACGCATCCGGCGGCACAAACGGCCTTTCCTCGCCGTCGTGAGCCTGCTATGCCCAGTATCGCGCCCCTTGCCGACGCAACAGCCGTGCAACAGGAATTTTTTCGATTCCGCAATGCATCGAACACCAAAGGAGCCCGCATGAAACGCCTCTTGCTGACCACCCTGACCGCCGCCGCGCTGCTCGGGGCCTGCGCCAGCCATCAGCATTTCAACTCCATGGACGAAGTGTACGTGAAATACGATCTGAACAAGGACGGCGTAATCACGAAGCAAGAGTTCGTCTCCCAGTGGCGCGACAAGGAAAAAGCGGAAAATGCCTGGAAAAAAATCGATGTGAAAAATAACGGCTTCGTGCAACGCGGCCTTGATGACGAAGCGCCCCTCAATGTCTGGCAGTCCGTCGAAAGCAACAGCGATCCCTGGTAGGCCGAAACAGAGCGGCAGCGAAGAAGAGAAGATGCCTCCGGCGTCCGGGAGGGGGTCACCCCCTCCCGGACCCTCCCGAA
>JAFABC010000262.1 GCA_023426275.1 Pseudomonadota bacterium
GGCTCTGCCTGGGCAAAATGCGCCGCCAAACGTTCGGAGCCCGGCCAACCGGACGCCCGCCCGCCCCTTTCGGGAGGGTCCGGGAGGGGGTGACCCCCTCCCGGCCGCCGGAGGCATCTTCCCGGCCTTGAAGCGACGGGCGGTTGCCGCTACAAGTCGCGCGGGGGAAGCCGGGGCGCCGGGGCGAAAACCGGCCGGGCGGCTTCCCTACTCCGTCCGTTTGCGAACCTGCCATGCTTGAACATTTGTCCGTTGTCCTGTTCCGGCCCAAATTTTCCGAAAACGTGGGCGCGGCCGCCCGGGCCTGCGCCAACATGGGCGTCCCGCGTCTGATCGTGGTCGATCCGCCGGCCTTCGACCTGGACCGGGCCCGACCCATGGCCACCAGCAAGGGCGGCCTGCTGCTCGACAAGCTGGAGTTTCACGACACGCTCGCCGGGGCCGTGGCCGGAGCCGCATTGGTGCTTGGCACCACGGCCCGTCTGGGCGGCTGGCGCAAGGGCGTCATCACCCCGGAGCAGGCCGCCCGCGACGTCGGCCGGACGCTCGGGGACGGCGGTGGCGCGGCGGTCGTATTCGGCCCGGAGGACGCCGGGCTTTCCAATCACGAAACCCAGCTGTGTTCGCGGCTTATCAACATCCCCACCAGCGACGAGGCCACCTCGCTCAATCTGGCCCAGGCCGTGTTGCTCGTGTGCTACGAGATTTTCAAGACCGTCGGCGGGCAGGCGGCCACCCTGGCCGGCCCGACCCCGGCCCGGGCCACCACCCATGCCGAGCGCGAGGCGCTTTTTTCGGCCCTGCGCCGCACCCTGCTCGACATCGACTTCATCAAGCCCGACAATCCCGACTATTGGATGCTGCCGGTGCGCCGGCTCATCGACCGGATCGGGCTCAAGCGCCAGGAATTCAACCTGCTTATGGGCGTGTGCCGCCAGATCGACTGGGCCGTGCGCTCGGGCGGCAAAAAAACCTCCACGACGAAGTAAGGCACAGGATGCCTCCGGCGGCCGGGAGGGGCGCACAGCCAGATCCGCCCCACGTGGACAGGGCGGATCGATGCCCGTATCAAGCCGGCCGTAACGCCCGGGCGCGGCCCTTTCCCGCCGGGCCAAATTGCAAGGATGAACGCATGACGCAAGATGCCACGCGCGAGCCGGCCAAGGTGTTTTTCGCCGACCTGCGGGCCAGGGCGGCCAACAAAAACCGCACGGCCAAGATCAAGAAACTGTTCGAGGCGGCCGGATTCGCCGATATCGTGGCCAAGGACGACCTCACGGCCATCAAGCTCCATTTCGGCGAACAGGGCTGCGATACCCACATCAGCCCCACCCACGCCCGGGCCGTGGTCGATCTGGTCCGGGCCAACGGCGGCCGGCCCTTCGTCACCGACACCAACACCCTCTATTCCGGCAGCCGCCACAACTCCGTGGACCACCTCGCCACGGCCGTGGCCCACGGCTTCGACTACGCCGTGCTCGGCGCGCCGGTCATCATCGCCGACGGCCTGGACAGCACCAATGTTCTTGAAGTGGAAATCCCGGGCAAGCACTTCACCAAGGTGAAGATCGCCGGCGACATCGTGCGGGCCGACAGCCTGCTCGTGCTGTCCCACTTCAAGGGCCATGAACTGGCCGGCTTCGGCGGGGCCATCAAAAATCTGGCCATGGGCTGCGCCGCCCGGGCCGGAAAGCTGGACCAGCACTGCGTGCGCTTCGCCGTGGAGCCGAAACGGTGCATCGGCTGCGGCGAATGCGTGCGGGTCTGTCCGGCCGGCGCCGCCTCCATGAAGGACAAAAAGGCGGTCATCGAAAAATCGCTGTGCATCGGCTGCGGCGAGTGCCTGACCGTGTGCCCGAAAAAAGCCCTGAACATCGACTGGCACACCGAAATCGTGCCGTTCATGGAGCGGCTGGTGGAATACGCCACCGGCGCGGTGGCCGGGAAACACGGCAAGGTGGGCTACTTCAACTTTCTGACCAACGTCACCCCGGACTGCGACTGCGTGCCCTGGTCCGACGCGCCCATCGTGCCGGATATCGGCTTTCTGGCCTCCACCGACCCCATCGCCCTGGACAAGGCCTGCCTGGACCTCGTCAACGAACAGGCCGCCTGCCCGGACTGCAAGCTCGAACACGGCTTCCCGAACGGCGAGGACAAATTCACCGCCCTGTGGAAATGGACGCGCGGCGACGTGACTTTCACCCACGGCGAAGCCATGGGCCTCGGCACGCCGCACTACGAACTCATTCGCATAAGCTGACACGCCGAAGACGCCTCCGGCGGCCGGGGGGCATGATGCCACCCGGCCAACCAAACGTCCGCGTCCCCTTTCGGGAGGGTTCGGGAGGGGCAGTGCCCCTCCCGGCCGCCGGAGGCATTCTTTTCTTACGGCTTCCCGACGTTCGCCTTGACGCAGGCCCTGGTGGCCGAGTGCGCCTTGCGCTCCATATCGGGCGGCATGACGCCGTGGGCCAGGATGTAGGACACGGTGCGGGAGTTGAGCAGTGCGCCGGTCTGCTGCATGGAGCATTTGCAGATGGCGACCGTCTGCGCCCGGGTATAGCCCTTCTTGGCGAAGTCAGCCTCCTGGCGCAGACATTGTTCGGTGAGTTTTTCCGTCAGCGCCCGGCGCATCTGCGGCGTGACCTTGATGCCACCGGCAGAAGCGGTCCCGGCGACGCACAGAAGCGCCAGCGTCATGACCAGTCGTCCCATGGCTTCCACTCCTCCCAGTGGTTATTGAAGATGCCTCCGGCGGCCGGGAGGGGATGATCCCCTCCCGGACCCTCCCCAAAGGGGGTTGTGGAAGTATGGCTGGCAGTGCCGCACAAGCCCCCTTTCGAGGGGGACCGGGGGCATCATGCCCCCCGGCCGCCGGAGGCATCTTCTTCTCCCCCCTTAAGGCTGCATGTTCGGGTGGTGCACGTCGCCGCCTTCCATCTCCACGGTGTGGCAGACGTCGCAGCGCTTGGACGAACCGATCACGCCGGGAAAACCCATGTACTGCATGGGCGCGATGTTGTTGATATCCAGGCCGTAGCCGTTGACCGCGACAAAGGTGGCGTGGGGGCTGCCGTGACAGGCCGCGCAGGGCACGTTGCCGGTGTCTTCCTTGCGGTTGCGGAACAGCCCGGCGGCGTTCCTGGTCCAGGCGTTGAAGGCCGAGGGATTCTTGCCCGGACGCGTGAAGTCCTTGTGGCAGGTCAGGCAGTCGGGCTCCTGGGTCCAGGCGGCCCGGGGGTGCACCTCGGCCAGGGTGGCCACGCTTCGCGGCGACAGCGGTCCCATGAGCCAGGCTGCGGCCTTCTTGCCGGCCTGCTTTTCGTGCACGAGCAGGGACAGGGCGTGATCTTCCATATAGCCGTGACAGTTGACGCAGCCGATACCGGCGGCGCTGTGGTTGTCGCGCTGGGCCTGGGTCACGCCGTCGGGGTTGGCGGGATGGCAGTTGGCGCAGGCCTTGGAGTCCCCGCCGGACAGGTAGGAGGCGTGGAAGCCGTGGATGGCGGCCGACAGCGACAGCAGCCCGGCCCGGCCCGTGGCCCGGGGGCCGGCGTTGGGGCCGTCGTCGCCGTGGCAGTGCTGGCAGGCCACGGGGTTGCCGGCGCGCACCTGCACGGCCAGATCGGTGCCGTTGCGCTTGTCGTGCACGGCCAGGATGCTCGCGGCCGTGCGGGAGGACACGCCGGTGACGCCGTCCACGGCGGGCGCGCCGCCGTGGCAGGTGAAGCAGCGCATCTCCGTGGACACCGGGGCGACCACCTTGGTGGCGGCCAGGGGTTCGCCGCCATCGGTCTTTTTGGCCGTCAGGGTAAAGACCGGATAGGGATCGACCCCGCCGGTATCCGGATACGGCGTCACCGGGACGCCCACGGCGGAAAAGAGCTTGTCCCCGGCCTGCATGACGCCGTCGGGGCGAAGCCCCGTCACCGACGTGTCGGCTTCCAGCGGTTCCCCGGTGAGCGCCCGGGCGTGCTTCCAAAAGGCCAGCCGCCTGGCCGGGTGCTTGAAGCCCTCGGGCGCGGCGTAGGCGATGGTCACATCCTCGGTGACGACCTCGGGCATGACGTCCCGCTTGATGAGCACGGCGCGCAGGGTGTTGCCCGGCACGGCCAGGGAGAAGGAACCGTCCGCCCCGGCCAGGGCCACCATGCCGAGGCTGTTGTAGCCCAGGAGCAGATAGGGGGACTTTTCGGCGTCGAAGGCCGGCAGGGGCACCTCGGGCGGGGTGATGGCGACGGGCTCGGCCGAAACGGGCTTTTTGCCGTTGACGCCTTCGGTGATGTAGGCGGCCAGGGCGTCGCGCTCGGCCGGGCTGCCGAGGAAGGGCGGCATCTGGGTGAAGAGCTTGCCTTGCCCGGTCAGGTAGGCGGCCACGCCGGCCTGTCCGATGTGGCCGGTGTACCTGCGGATGTCCTTGAACGGTCCGCCCACGCTGTGACAGGCCAGACACTGCATGGCGTAGAGCTCGTGGCCGGCTTCCAGACGGTTTTTGTCCGTGATCTGCTTGACCTTGGCGAAGCGGGCCCGGGGCAGAAACGGCGCGTCGCGGGGCAGGTCGTGGCTCGGCCGCAGGTCCGTGGACCAGAGCAGGTCGGTAATGAGCCAGGGTTTGCGGGCGGCCTCGCGGATGGTCTCGAAGGTGCCGACCAGCCCCAGGCCAAGCAGCAACAGCACCACCGTCAGCGCGCGGCGCAGGCCGAGCGGCAGCCGGGAGGCCAGAGCCACCGCGCCGCCGGCCAGCAGGACCAGCAGCACCGGATAGGCCACGCGGTACGGGGCGATCTCGGCCGAACCATGGGCCACGAACGTCCGCACCGGACCGGGCAGCACGGCCACGTACCACACGCCGGAAAGCAGCAGCACCGGCGTGCTCAGCACCACCCAGCGACAGGCCGTGCGCAGCATGGTCCGCCGGGCGGGCTCATCGGCGATGCCAAGGGCCGTGGCAAAGACGAACAGCCCGGCCACGAGCAGGGCCAGGGCGAAGCGCAGCACCACGGACGGCCAGAAGGTGGGATTGAAAAAGCCGGCCCAGAAATCGAGGCTTTCCGGCCAGGTCCCCGGAGTCAGCATGAAGCTGATGATGCCGTTGATGACGAAAAGCGACAGGAAGGCGAACAGGAAATACAGCCAGCCCACGCGCAGATGGGTTTTGGCGTCGAGCAGGTCGAAGCCGTAATAATAGATGAGCAGCGCCGCGATTTCACCGGCGAAAAAGGCCCATTCCGTGGCCCAGCCCCAGACGAAGGTCCGCACCAGCACCAGCGTGGCCTGGGGGGACAGGATGGAGATGGTCAGCCAGATGCCCACGCCGGAAAGCGCGCCAAAGACCATGGTCAACAGCAGGAAGAACCGGGTGTAGCGCTTGGCGTAGGCCAGAAGCGGCGCGGAATCGAGCCGGCGGGCCTTGGTTTCGGTCAGGACCAGGAACAGGCCGCCGCCCACGGCGAAATGGGCGACGAAGACATGCAGCACGGCGATGACGATGATCCAGAAGCCGCCGCCGAAGGTGGTCAGTTGCCAGACGGGATAGTCCATGCCCTAGTCCCTCCCCGCCTGCCGGCGATAGCTGCCGACCATCCAGACGATGGCCGCCGCCGTGCCGAGGGCGGCACCGGCGAACATGAGAAAGGGACCGTACTGGACCCGCAGGGGCAGGTCGGCCGGCGAGTAGGCCGGGGCCAGATAGGCCTGCCGCGCCAGTTCGCGCACCACGATCATGCAGGCGATAGCGGCCAGGACGGAGCCGGCGGCCGGACCGGCCGCGCCTTTTTGGCTCTGGCGCAGGGCCAGCACAGCCAGGGCCACCCCGGCCAGGAGCACCACCGTGCCCCAGAAGCTGCCGCCGAGAAAGACCCCGCGCACCGCGCCCGGCAGGGCGAGCAGAAACCACAGCCCCAGGACGAACTGGACCATGGTCGCCCGGGAAAACCAGGCAAGGCCGAGCGCCCTGCGGGCCACGGCCCCGGTCTCGCCCCCGGCCGCGGCCCGGCCGTTGACCAGGGCCAGGAACAGGCCGGCCACGGCCAGGGAGGCGGTCACGAAGTGCAGCCAGCGGGGAAAGAAGGTGGGGTCGCCCACATTGAGGATGGTGCCGCCGGGGTTGTCGAAATAGGCCATCCAGGCGGCCGGACGCACGGCCAGGGTGGAGACGTTGACCAAAATGGCGCTGGCCGCCAACAGCAGGCAGGCGGCCACGAACACGACCGGACGCGCGGCGCTTCGGGCCATGCGCGGCTGGGCGTAGTACAGCAGGGCGTAGGCGATCATGACGACCATGAAAAGCGACAGCCAGGTGACGGCGGTCAGCACGGCGGCGCTGTAGAGATACTGGCCGTAGAGCACCGAGGCGAAAAGCAGCGGCGCAATGGCCAGATTGACGGCGATGGCCACCGACGTCGGCAGCCGCCGCCCCAGGTCCACGGCCGCGCCCCGGTCCGGTCCCGGAGACAGCAGCGCGATGAGCGATCCGCCCAAGGCCACGTTGACGGCCAGCAGGTGGGCGCCGAACGTGACGAGCAGCAACGGCTCGAAAAGGCCCCACGGCGCGGGCAGGGCCAGGCCGGGGGCAAGGGAGACGGTCGGGTGCATGACGGCAGGACTCCTTGCGCGACAATGCGCCGCCACGCGGGATCGCGGCGCATCACGCGGTATTGGGATTTTGCCAACTCTTTACGCCATCCCCGACGCGATAACAACGCCCCGGCCCCCACGCCGCCCTCGACGTCCGGGCCGCGCCATGCTAGGGCCTGCCCGAAAAAGGGGAGTGCCTCCCCTGGTTTTTCCCTTTTCCCGCCCGGCCCCTGCCCTTGGACGGTCCAAGGCCATTTCCCCAACCGGGCGGGTTTTTTCGTTGCGGAGGACGCCCTATGCCTATGGACAAACGAGAGAACATGGCCTTGCAGGTCACCAAGGAAATCGTGGTCAAATTCGTGGAAACGGGACGCATTTCGCCCGGCAACTTCACCGAGCATTTCGGCCCCATCTACGCGGAAGTGCTGCGGGTCATCCGCCAGGGCGCGGCGGCCGAACCGGACCAGGACGGCCGGGATGATGGCTGAGCTGCCCGTTCCCGGCGACGTGGGCCGGGTGGCCGGCATGTTCGGCCGGGTGGCCGGCTCCTACGACCTGCTCAATCACGTGCTGTCGGCGGGCCTGGACATCGCCTGGAGACGGGCCATGGTCCGGGCGCTGCTGGCCCCGGGGCTGCCACCCGGTCCCATCCTGGATCTGGCCGCCGGCACCCTGGACGTGTCCATCATGCTGGCCAACCAGGGCGACCGGCGCATCCTGTCCGTCGATCCCTGCCTGCCCATGCTGGCCCGGGGCGCGACCAAGCTGTCGCCGCCGCTGCGCGGGCGCGTGCATCCGGTGCTCGGCGACGGCCTGTGCCTGCCCCTGCCGGACGCCTCCGTGGCCGGAGCCACCATCGCCTTCGGCATCCGCAACATCCGGCCCCGGCCCGAGGCGTTCGCCGAGCTGGTCCGGGTCATCCGGCCCGGCGGCCGGCTGATGGTGCTGGAATTCGGCACGGGCAAACGCCGGCTGTGGGGCGGCGCCTACAATTTCTATCTGCGCAACATCCTGCCCAGAATCGGCAAGCTGGTCTCGGGCGACGACGAAGCCTACCGCTATCTGGCGGAAACCATCCGGGAATTTCCGGACGAGGACACGCTGGCCCAGGAAATGCGGCAGGCCGGGTTCCATCAGGTGAGCTACCGGGCCATGACCGGCGGCATCGTGTTCCTGCACGCCGGGGTCAAGGCCCCGGGGATGCGCGCCTAGGGCCCGTTCACACCCGACGTCCGGGAGGGGCTCCTCCCGGACGCTCGCGAACGGGGCCCAGGGCCGTCCCGTCCGATGCGCCGGGAAAGCGAATCAGCCGCTGGAGCGCAGAACGAAAATAAGCAACAATCCTGCCAGAATAGCCGACATCCCCAGGGTGCGCAGCTCTCCCGGCCGTCGTTCGGACAGGGCGCGCAGCACCGCAGGCATTTTTTCCGCCGCGATAAAATACGGAAATCCTTCAAGGATAAATGCCAGCCCCAACGCCGTCAGAAAAAGTTTCCAGTCAATTTCCATAGCGCGCAGAATACGGTTTCGCCCCCAAGGTGTAAACACGTCCATCTTGCCGGGCGGATACAATTGAGGTATCTGGCCCTATAGAACGACTGTTTCCTTTTGAAAGGAGCTATACAACTTGATTACTATCGAGGATATCCGCGCCAAGAAGGCCCCCATCGCCGTCATCGGCCTGGGTTACGTGGGCTTGCCCCTGGCCGTGGCGTTGGCCCGCCATTTCGATGTCGTGGGCTTCGACATCAAGGAAGCCCGGGTGCAGGAACTGGCCTCGGGCCAGGACAGCACCCTGGAAGTCGATCCGACCGACCTGACCGCCGTCTCCATCCGCTACACCTCCGACCCGGCCGTGCTCGACGACTGCAAGTTGTTCATCGTGGCCGTGCCCACGCCGATCAACGCCAACCGCGTGCCCGATCTCGGCCCCCTGCTCGAGTCCTCGCGGCTTTTGGCCCAGCACATCAGCCAGGGCAGCGTCATCGTTTACGAATCCACCGTCTACCCGGGGCTGACCGAGGAGCTGTGCCAGCCGATTCTGGAAAAGGGCTCGGGCCTTTGCGGCGGCAAGGATTTCTTCCTCGGCTACTCGCCCGAGCGCATCAACCCCGGTGACAAGGTCCACACCCTGACCACCGTGGTGAAAATCGTGTCCGGACAGACCCCCGAGGTGACCGACCTGCTGGCCGAGGTCTACGGCACGGTGGTCAAGGCCGGCATCCACAAGGCCCCGTCCATCAAGGTGGCCGAAGCGGCCAAGGTCATCGAAAACACCCAGCGCGACATCAACATCGCGCTGATGAACGAGTTGTCGCTGATCTTCGAGCGCATGGACATCGACACCCTCGACGTGCTGCACGCCGCCGAGACCAAATGGAACTTCCTGCCCTTCCGCCCGGGGCTGGTGGGCGGCCACTGCATCGGCGTGGACCCGTACTACCTGCTCTACAAGGCCCAAAGCCTCAACCTGCACCCGCAGGTCATCCCGGCCGGCCGGCGCATCAACGACTCCATCGGCAAGCACGTGGCCGAGGCCACCATCAAGATGATCATCCGGTCGGAATGCCGGGTCGCCTGCGCCAAGGTGGGCGTGCTGGGCCTGACCTTCAAGGAGAACGTCCCGGATCTGCGCAACACCAAGGTCGTGGACATCATCCGCGAGCTTTGCGAATTCCGCCTCCGGGTGCTGATCCACGATCCCCTGGCCTCGCCCGAGGAGGCCCGGGAGGAATACGGCCTGACCCTGGCCCCGCTCGATGAGCTGCGCGACCTCGACGCCGTGATCGTGGCCGTGTCCCACAACGCCTACAAGAACATCACCCTGGAGGAGTTGGCCACCTGGTTCCGGCCGAGCGCCCAGCCCATCCTGGTGGACGTCAAGGGCGTATACGACCGGGCGGAAGCCGAAACCGCCGGCTTCCGCTATTGGAGACTGTAGGACAACCACAAGGAGCGCCCGTCATGTCGCCCCGCACCACAGCAACGCCTCTCTCCGATCAGGTTTCCTCCGCACGGGAGGACCGGACCGCGGTGGTGGTTTTCGCCGTGGCCACGGCCAGGGAATACACGGCGGCCTTTGGCG
>JAFABC010000268.1 GCA_023426275.1 Pseudomonadota bacterium
GTTTTGGCCCCGGGCGGAGGCAGGGGCGAAGGCGAATTGGACGGGAATCTGGCAGAGCAGGAGGCACAGGGCGTAGGCTCTTGCATGCCTTTGGGACAGCGAGGCCCGAAGAAAAAAGGGGGGGGCAGCACCCGGAAAGCTTTGCAGGAGTGAGAGAGGATGCCAGATTATAGAAGTCGCAAATGTGGACTTCGCACAGGGGAGGGGTGGGCAAGTACGGACTTCAAAAAGTCTGTGAAGTGAGACAACATTTATAATTTTATAAATAAAAATCTATTTACAGCCGACGATCAAATCTCATACAGTTCTCAATTCGGGTCTGATCAATCATATCCATGAAGAGCTTGACCCGGTACCGTTCCGTCACCTCACGGCGAGTCTCCTTTACCGTGAGGGGCAGCCCGTGGCGGTGGCCCAAGCTGTCCTTCGTCATAAAAGTCCCCAGACCACGACCCGCTACCTCCAGACCCTTGGTCTCAAGCAGACCCAGGAAGCTATGGAAGCCGTAATGGGACAGCGCGGTCCCAATAAAGTCGTCAGCATCCAGAAAGCTTCCCAAGAGTGAGAGGGAATACCGGACTATTGAAGTCGTAAATGTGGACTTCGTGTGGACCAACGAAAAAACGGGTTACCCTGGACAGGTAACCCGCTGAATTTCTTGGCGTCCCCAAGGGGATTTGAACCCCTGTTACCGGCGTGAAAGTGGCCGAGTCGGCTCAAACACTTCATCAAACACCTTCATATACTTTGATTTTTTCTGTTCACCATGGCCAAGAAGGTCGCACATTCCATGGCGTGGTGTGGACCCCGTGTGGACTTCTTTCAGGACACCACCGCCCGCTGATTTCCTTGCTGAAATAGCAGTAACATCCCAGCTTCGTGCACTTTTCTACCGCTGCACAACCTCCGATAATTCCACCCTGAAGTTGCGGGTATCCTTGTCGTATAATTCACAATTTTAGTTTCACTTTCCTTTGCAGAGTGAACTGGCTAGGAATCCTTCCTCTGGGTCTTCATCCCAGACAGTTCCGGCCTCCAAACCAACCTGAACCAAATGCGCAGGATGCTGCGCAAAAAGTATTAGGCCAAGTAGAGCAGTGTAGTATAGGAGCGTGGCTATAGTATGCCTATTTTACATAGACAGGGCCAACTGATATAGGAAGCGCTTTCAATATTTCGCGCAACCCTCCAAGTTGGTTTTCGACATTCTTCCAAACGTATGGGCGAAGTAAATCTGGGATGTTTAAGTCGTTTCCAAAAACAATTGTGATAATGGCAAAATTTTTATCTTCCCTTGTTCGCTTGAGGGCGTAGTCAATTTCAGTTGCCAAAAAGTCTTCATCCTTGAAATTTTCAGTGATGAAAAAAACAACAGCACAAGAATCTTTGAAGCCTTGCAGAATGCCACGCTCCAGTTTGGTTCCTGCGGTCATTGCATCTTCATCAATCCACGGATCGAATCCTAATAGTTGGAGTGTTTGCTTGTAGTCCCTGACAAGCCTCACCTTGTCCTCAGATTTATGGCTCAAAAAGATCTTCATTGGAGTTAACCCAAATACGAGTTCATGTTGTTTTAGCAATATGGATAGTTCTTCAAGTGGATCAACAGAGTTCCCATCATTTTTAAAAAATAAAACACCACCCATCTTATCTATGCCCGCATATTTTTTTATATTTTCTCTGATGGTGTTAATGTTTTGCGCAGTTATTTCGGAAAAACCAATAATTTCCTGTGGCAATTCAGAACCGCCACTATAGCTAAACATATGAGGTGAATTATTCTTAAATGCTAAAATAATCCAGCCCTTGAAACCATAAGTAACCACTACAAAACCATGGATAAGCGGCCAAGCAGGGAGGTAATCAGGGTGGCTTGTCTGAACAAGATTTTTATACTGTACCTTAATAATTTTTACAACAAATTCATCCAATGAAGCCATTCTATCCCCCTGTACTGCTTTGCGCTGAAATATCTGCTTTTGGTCTTTCTTCAATGTATTCCTCAAACCTGTGGGGCAGAGCCTGGAGCAAGTTTGCCCCACAACGAAAAAAAAGCACTCACATTTTCATGTAAGTGCTTAATTTTCTTTGGCGTCCCCAAGGGGATTTGAACCCCTGTTACCGGCGTGAAAGAGGCAGATCTTTTACAGGTAATTGAATGACTTAGAGTGTTTATCCAATGTCACACAGGGCAAAAAAACGAGAATTCGCTGTGGGCATGTGCCCGGCAGTGTGGCCAATGGCAACAGGAAGAGAGAATCAGCATTCCAGATTGAGTCACTAAAAATTATTCCTTGTAGTCACTTACGAATAATAGTACGCATTGGTGGCAATATTTAACACAAAGGCCACCATGAAGAACATCAACAAACTATTTCAAGATCTAAAAGACCTCGTAGGCAAAGGGCTAATTGGATCAAACGATACAATCCTCTGTATTAAATCACTCTACAGTCATTCTTGTGATCTACTGAGGAAGTACGATAAAGCGCGATTAAAATCAAAGGTTTCTGGGAAAGAATATTTTTCGTACACTTTTGAAGGAAAACTGTCGAGAGCCATCAACGAGAATATTTTTTATCCAGGAGAAAATCTAGCAAATGCTTTCTTTGAATCAATACAAACAAACAACGTCAACTCTCTTGCCGCCGACGAGATAACTGCGGCATGCTACAATATAGCTATAAGTTTTTGTGCCGCTATTGACCTCAACAAGACTGGTGACCAAAAGACCCCAGGAACATATTTTGAATACTTCATCGGTTGTTTATTCAGCAAAGAGCTTGGAGTGCTTCCGACGAAAAAACTAAATATACTTAACCTGGATATGGAAGCAACACTCCCAACGGATTTCATATTTGACCTTGGAAAGGACAAACCAAAATTCCATGTACCTGTAAAAACGTCCACACGCGAACGAGTTATCCAAGTATGGGCTCACCAGCGGGTTCTCGATGGCGTCTATGGGACAGGACGGTTCCTAGGCACCCTCGCATGTTTATCGGAGACAAAAATAGACAAAAAGACTCTTGAAGTTGTCGAAATATGCCTTCCAATGCAGTGGCGACTATATCAAATGTATATATCACAGTTGACACGAGTTTATTACCTTGACAAACCCAATGCCTATGCAGAACTAAATACAATTTTTCCCAAAATCCATGTCGCAGATTTCGGCATGTTTTTTCATGAAAAAGAAGATTTAATCAGCTAAATTGCTACAGACGCCAAAGAAACTTGAGGATCAATTATTTGATGTTGTCGTTGTTTTAAATCGTGCTCCGTGAGCGCTTCAATTATAGCTGCGCCAATTCCCATCGCAAGAACAGGCGGAACTGCATTTCCAATCTGCGATCGAATATCAGCTCTTGTCCCGTAAAATACAAAAGAATCGGGAAAACCTTGAATCCTGGCAGCCTCACGGGGGGTTATTGGCCTATCATAAAGGGGGTGACCATATCTGCCCCTTGTAAAGCTATCAAACCCTCCAGTAATTGTCGGACATTGGCCATTCCAGAGAAGCCGCCCATAAACATCTGGCCATCCACCACGTGAAGTATCCGCTTTCTTATGACATTCTAAGCGGTATCGTTTCGGGATATCTTGCCATCCTCCACCTTGAGGAACAAAAGAGAACCTTTTAATATTAATGGCAGTCACCCTAGCACGCTGATGATTTGGATATTCTGGATGGTCAGAGTAATCCAAAGGCGGCTCGGGTAGATCGCCAATCACATTGCCAACAGTATTCCAAGTGCTCACGGTTGGGACAGGAATACAAAATGTTGAACATATGTCCTTTCTTTGCCCGACTATAATGAATCGTTCACGTGTTTGTGCAAGGCCATAATCCGCAGCGTTATAAAAATGCGGGAACAACTTGTAATCTGCAAACGATCTGTCCATTAGCTCTATATACTTTTCGCCTCTCTTCTGCCCAAATATTGCAACATTTTCGAACAAAAAGAAGCGCGGACGAATCTCTTTGGCTAGCCGGATATATTCTTTAACTAAATTATTTCGATCATCTCCAAGATGAGCACCCCTCTTCTGCTTGGAAAACCCCTGGCAAGGGGGTCCTCCTGCGAACAAATCAATTGAAGCGGCAGGGTCGTTGATCTTTAATGATATATATCCAAAGTCAACTTTCTTAGCATCCACGACCTCAGACAATCCATCAATATTCTTAGAATGTGTCTCTATCGCTCTTTCATTATTGTCAAAAGAATACAAGACATTGAATCCAGCGTCCTTCAATCCCAAAGACATGCCGCCAGGGCCACAAAAAGCATCAATTGCCGTGTAGTTATGCATATAAAAAAATACTTCTAATTGTTTTAGTTAAATGGGCTATGTCTTTAATTTGACACTCCCACACGACAAACACCTTCCAACCTAAAGCCTCCAAGGCTTCTATGTTTTTCTTGTCGCGAGATATATTATCATGGATTTTTTTACCCCAGAAATCAGCATTCGACTTAGGCAACTTCTCGCCCTTGCTGCAAGTGTGACCATGCCAAAAACATCCATGAACAAAAATAACAGCCTTATATTTAGGTAAAACGATGTCTGGTTTGCCTGGAAGGTCTTTTCTGTGTAGTCGAAATCTATATCCTAAAGAATGCAGTAGGGACCTAACTTTCCGTTCAGGGGTAGTATTCTTCCCCCTGACCTTACTCATTACTTCACTTCGCTTTTCCCTTGTATAAATATCCATGATGGATGCTTTAACATATTTTTGAGGCAAGGGAGTGCCCAACACGGTCGCGTAGCTACCCTCCTTTACCCTAGCTTCCAATGCCAGGCAACGGGCCAGAGCACGCCAACCTTCCTCCGATATTCCAACTAGTTAAAGTATTACAGCGCGTTAAGGAATTTGGCCTCCCGGCTGTGATGCCCCCCCTGCATTTGTGGAGATTGGAAGCATCAACCTCCACTGCTAACACATTTAAAACACTTATTTTATTGACATCGGAGACAAATCTAGCCGCGCACAAGTCCATCCACCTATCCGCACACCTGGCGTGACGCCATTTTCAGCCAAATTTTCCCACTGCCCCCCCGTATCCAGATTTCCTTCATGAATTTAGCTGGATAACAATGGAGGTTTAGCCCCCCGGATTTCCACCAATTCCTCTTGATCAACGCAAACCTACCCGTTCTCTCCAACTTCCATGCAAATTCCGAGATTTCCATAGGACGACAACATTACAACCTCAGTAGCCCCTCTGATAAACGCTCATACTGTGCAGCATTATGGTTCATAAGAACCAAACTCGAACGCAAAACTAAAGTCGATCTTTATAACACTACATGAAGATAATGCGCGTTCAAACATTCACTTTAAAATAATTTCTCTCAATAATTTTTTTTGTAAAATTGCATTGACAGAGTAGTGTGCCTGTCTTAGCTCGTTTCCGTGACGCACTTCGCGGCAAAATAAATTGGACAACATCCTGTTTGATAGAAATATTCAAACATCAAATCGAATACAACATCGGATAATTTTTAACTTACCAAGCCATTACCTTACAAGGAGAAGCTAAATGAGTCATAGAAAGGAAAAGAACAAAAAGAAACAACCCCACTCATCGAAACCCTCCTTGACAGTCATACCTTCACGAGAAGGTTCAAGCGCTAGCGCCAATCCGCATCCTCCTGTCAGTTCCAAGAGAAAGAATGCCACCGCCCATGCTGGCGTAGCTCGCACAGGTTTGCAAGCCACTGTCAACACCGCCCCGATCACCGAGGTTGTCGATCAACCTGAACCGATGGGCTTCCCCAAACTCATCCAGGCGCTTGAATTGTTCCGCGATCAGCAAAACCAACCGTGCGTGGTTCTTAAGGATGATCCAAACCGGGACGTATTTTACATCGGCACCAAGCCATTCAAGCAACTTCTTGAAGGCTTGTTTTATGATGAATACGGAAAGATTCCGAGTAAAGCGACGTTAGCCGATGGGATTCGCTTATCCGAGCTCTTGTCTTCAAGAGAAAAGATCAAACATACGGTTTGGCAAAGATTTGCCCATGTCAATGGTACGATATATATTGATATGTGTGACAATAACGGGTCAGTTATCGTAGTCACAGAAGATGGATACTCAATTAAGAAGTCTATGGAAACAGATATCTACTTCCATCGCAACCCCATAAGCGATTCTTTGCCAATACCAATCCCTGGTGGAGACTACATGTCTATGTTTAACAATATGAATATCAAGCATAGGCACGATCTTTGTCTGGTTGCAACTTGGCCTATTGTAGCTGCCATCCATGGCATCCCAAGACCTCCGTTAGTTATTTATGGTCTTCAAGGAAGCGCAAAGTCAACAGCAGCAATGATGCTTAAAAATCTTATTGCTCCTGATGTCGACGGAATCGTAAAGATTAAATCCAATGAAGCTGAAATGGCACAAATCATCCACAACCATGCTATCCCTTCTTTTGACAACGTCAATATTGTATCACAAAATATAGCGGACTTGCTTTGCATGACCGTTACGGGAGGGAATTATACGAAGAGAAAATTATATACCGACAACGGCAGCGTAATATTCGACCTTCAAAAGCCGATCATAACTTCGTCCATCAATATTTGGACTAACGCACCAGACTTACTTGATCGGTGTCTTTTTGTCGAACTTGAACAAATCAAGATTCCAGACGAAGGATATAGCACATCCGTTGTCGATAGCTATAATGAAAATCGTGGGCGGTTTTTAGATGGTTATCTTCATGCACTCTCAAAAACGCTCAAGTTGCACAAAGATATCCAGGTCGACAACCTTCCCCGAATGGCACATTATTATAAATGGGCATATGCTGCATCCCTTGCCCTTGGATTCGAGAAAAATGAGTTTATCGAAGCCTACCGGCAAAGCCGACTCAAAGGGCAGTTGCATTCCTTGGATCAGGATGGTTTTGGTCGCATATTTGTGAAGTTTTTAGACTTCATCGGTCCTCAAGAGATGTCATCCTCCCTATTTCACACGAAGTTTCTTGAGTTTGCCAAGAAACTGAATATCTCCATGAATAATCTTCCCAAGGCAGCTAACGCATTATCGAAGAAGATTCACCACATGTCGTTTGCGCTGCAACCTTTTGGATGGTCTGTGACCCTCAAAAAAGCTCGTGATGCCAACATGGTTTGCATTAAGAGGAACGATACGTAGCAACTTCGACGCTCCATTTAATCCGCCTAACGCCGTTAGGCAGCATCATAGTGAGCAATGCGTCAATACATGCCGGGCAATGGTGAATTATTCTTCTACCAGCCCGGCCAAACAAGGAAAATATCTGCGATGGCATCACACAAACCGGAAGCGCCAACCACGTCACCATCTCTAACTGACTTAAAAATATACACAAAATCTTCATAAGAAAAATCAAGATCGCGATTGACACCGCGACTACTTTTGAGGTAAGCGAATTTTGATTTTTGGAGACGGACTCAACCGCCTCCATGACCCATGATAAATGGGAGTTTTGATATGCCTTCCTCTCACCTGGGCTCTTCCGAGCCTCACGCCTCTCTAATCCCACCTTTAGTCTCATCTTCTTATCCCACGTCCCTTGCTCTAATGGCTAAGGCAATTCACTCATGCAACCCAAAACGGAGATATTTCACACAGTAAGCCATTCAATTTAAACCTGTTACATAACTTCAACAATTAATAATTATCGCATTTATTCTGGATAACTGACTTTTCTTTTTAGAATTGTCAGTGGCAGCTACTTAATAAGTACTGCGGTCTATCTTTGTTGCTACACCTTGGAGCGGGATTGTATCCAAGTTGTTTTATTATATGTTATCAATACAGCTAGATAGCACACTGTGCACAAATTTCGGCTAGGGGAACGTCCATTGGACAGAATCAATACAAACTCAATGACAACAGGAGTTTAAGTATGGAAGATGGTAAATTCAAAAATGATAACCGTCAGCTGAATGCTGCTGGAGATGAGGCGGCGTCAGCCACCGGAGGCCAGCAACATACTTCTGATGATGTGAACCAGAAGGCGAACGGTGATCCCGCCGTCACGAAGGACGATATCCAGGACCGCAAGTACCCGGCGGAGCTCGCCCACGAAGAACGTGCTGAGGACGACGACGCCGATGCCCCTGGCGAGCAGAAAGGCACCAAGTCAAAAAAGCTTAGACTTGAGCGCAATCACAAGAAGCTCAACATTCCTTACATCATCCAGTGCATTTTTGATGACTGGAAAAAGCTTGATGCAGGGAGCAAGGTTGATGTTTCGTTACTTTGCAACAAGCATGGAATGGCGCTTAACGTCTTTCATAGTAAAGTGTTTCCTGCGTTGTTCCGGAAAGGAATCCCCAGCCTTGTGCTGGATATTGCTGAAGAAACTGACAGCGCTACGGTCAGTGTAAACAATAAGCACACGATTGTCATCAAGAGCTCCCAGCATAAATTCGAAGCTGGCACTGAATTTACGCTGACCCAACCCGAAAAGGGTGCTCTTCTGCTTACCCAGATCGTTTAGCCGCCTCTAGGGCAATCCTAGACGCATCCAAAGGGCATAACCTCATCCGGGGTTGTGCCCTTTTTTTTGGCAAGCGTGTCCTCCCGTCCGCATCCACCGTGCGCCCAGGCCCCACGGATACTTCCCAATACACCGTTTCGCGCAGACGGAAAAGCAACTCGCCGTCGTGACCACTGGCCCCGCCCCGGATACCCTAGGGGCCATTCCTTACCGGTCACCAAGAAGGAGCGCGCCCATGCACTCGGAAAAATTCGACGCTCTCGCATTTCAGGACGAGATACTCCAGGAGCTACGCCCCGTAGAGGGGCTGTTCCAGGCAATGGATGCCGTCTCGCCGGAAACGCACGGGGAGCTACCACGGCTCTTTGCTGAGATAGGGCTGGCCTTGACGCGGAATCTTCGTGCGAAGGTCATGTCCATAGCCACTGGAAACGCCGGGGAATCTCATGAGTAAAGAGAATTTTGAACCTCACCTGATTTTCAGCTACACGCGGAAAATGGCCATCGGGGACGGCGTCCTTATTGACGTGACCGCGAACGCCGCTGAGGTTGGTTTCTCACTGCATACCGTCGTAACCGACAACCTGTTTCACGGGTACGTGGTCCCGCCCGCCGGATTGGACGGATTGGACGGAGAGGGACAGTCCATGCTGGGCCGGCTTCATGATCTGCTCATGCTGGCGCGTGTCGCGGCCGGTGGGCAACCAGACGGTGACCGAGTGTCCTTCAAGGTCGCGTTTCTCATGCGCCCAGGACACCTGGAAACGGTCCAGGTGATTTTACATATCGGACCTGGCGACCATGGGGAAGCCGTGCTCACGCTGATGCTCCCCGAGGATGACTGACGCCCTTGGCGTCGATCACGCATTGAGGTCAACGCCCGGGTCCGTATTTGCCGCCGGGAAAGCTCCCAGGACAGGGCACTCGACGCTACCTGAGTACACCTCGACGTTCTGGTTGACAGGACCATCCACCTGTTCCTGAAACGTTTATGATATTCGAAAGATAAGCATGAAAGGTTTGAAGCGAACCGCACGAATTTCATACGAATTTACGATGGAATTGCTGCGATTCATCCAAAGCCATAAGTGGATAAGAAATGATTGTTTTAAACGATTTTGAAGAAGAAAGTGGTAATATCAAAAATCAAACCTCGGATTTTTGAGCACCATACCTCAAAAACAAGAGCCAAAGTGGGAAAAGCAAGTTTTCATATTCATAGACGAAGCTTCCGATTCGTAGGAAAAATCAAAAAGAATCATAAGATATCAAAGGATTAAGAAGAGTTTGACCTACATTGTCAAGGGGCGGCGTATTTTCACCCGACGCCGTCGTCTTGATCGTCCTCCCCGTGGGCCTCTTAGGCCAACCCTGGCCGGTCCTGATTGAAAACGGTCAGCCCTGGGCGGGACAGGATTTTCCACGAGGCAGTGAGGACTGGATCGGCCAAATCCGATTACCTCACCGCGCTACGGCAAAACTAATCGAGTGAAAATGACCGCCTAGCTGCATGTCCTGCAAAACGAACCCAATTTACATGAGAAAATAATGCCGATTTCATTTTTGGACCGCTCATATACATATAATGTTGTCTGAAATGGAAGCGCCGAGGCCAAGCAATCAGAAACTTCAAATCCAAAAGGAGGTTTTGCATAAATTTCATTTCATGGGGTGCTTTCATTCAAAAAGGGGTTGGGACCGCCCCTGCGGCAGAATGGGAAGAAAGGAGTTTATAATGGATATAGAATTTAAGAAAAACAATGACCAAGAAGATAGTGCTCGTGCTACATTGGATTTATTGAATAGAACCATGCAGAGTACGATTCCTCAACAACCTAAACAGGAAATAGACAAGCCAAGCCCAGGTACAAGTTCATATCCTGTGACGGAGTTTATTGATAGCTTGCTCGAATCCAACAAAAACAACCGCAATACAAGGAAGTCAGAACCTTTAGAGCAAATTAATACAATAATAAACCAATACGGACTCTTTCGGGACTACTATGGATCGCCGTGCGCCACGCGGATAGTCAACGATGTCAAGAAAACTTATTATATCGAAGAGTCATTTGAAAATGTGCTCCATGCTGACTATATTTACAATTTCAATGAGCCAGCAAGCGATGCTATGATTAAAAAGGCTATGAAGTTAATGAAGTACTATGCAAACGAAAACCCAGAACCACGCAAAACATACAAGCGTTTCGCATATCACGAAGGAGCTATTTATTTAGATCTTAACGATGGCAAGGGAAACATTGTCAAAGCGGATAAAAACAATTGGGAAGTATTAGTTAACCCTCCGATTGAATTTATCCGCACAGGAAATATGAAGTCGCTGCCGATGCCTATCCGTGATGGAAACTATTGCGATTTTTTCAAACTGTTGAACTTCAAACGTGAGTCTGATTTGATTTTGACTAAAGCGTATATTCCATGCATCCTCAATACTGAAATTCCCCGTCCGGCATTGTTTCTTGTTGGGATGAAAGGAAGTTCTAAGTCAACAACGGCAAGACTGATTCGCCGCTTGATCGACCCTGTCATTAATGAAGTTCTGTTTCCCAAAAACAATGAACGCGACATGAACTTGATCTTCCAACAGCATCCGCTCCCTGTCTTTGACAATGTCCAGAGTTATGATGAACGGCAGTGCAACTTTCTTTGCATGGCCATTACCGGCGGAGGAATGGAGGAGCGCAAGCTTCACACAAATAGTGAAACATTCTACACCCACTACAAGAAGCCGTTTATTTCAACGAGCATCAATGTACCCATTGTTGCAAAAGACTTGGTCGATAGAGCTATTATTGTCGAACTTGAGAAGATTAATCCAGAAGATAGAAAGGACGAGGAGGAAATCTTTGCAGAGTTTGAAAAAAATCATGCAAGTTATCTTGGAGGGCTCCTCGATATTATTGTTGCGACCCTGAAGATTAAACCGACCATCGCACTCGAAGCGAAGCCTCGGATGGCTGACTTTGCTAAAATGGCGTGCGCCGTTGGCCATGCCCTTGGAATATCCAGTAACGATATCCTGCATTGCTACAATAGAAATAAGTTTGCCTTCTATTCCTCGGAATACGAAGATGATCGGCTCTTGCTCTTACTTATCAAGTTCCTGGAGCATACGGGATGCTTTGAAGGGACTGTGACAGAGCTTCTTAATAAGCTTAATCAGTTCATTGAAGCAAACCATAAAGACGATATTGATATTATACCAAAAAGAGCGAATGCACTGTCGCGGAAGCTTAAGGAGTATGACGAGCAATTGACTCTTGTAAATTGGAATATGCAGTTCTCTGAAAGTGCAAGAACAGCACGTCTTATTACTTTCAAGAAGATCGAAATTAACTAGTAACCTTAAAATATAAGAAACTTCCCATTCTGTCTTATCATCTCCGCTAGCAAAAGGTCCACAGAGAAGCTGGTGGAGATGAGGGGAGATGTGGTGGAGATATCTCCTGGGGTATCTCCACCTCTAACCCTTTAAAAAAATTTAAAAAAATGTTTTGGTGGAGATAGGGGAGATATTTTCACCTTTGTCCCCTTTTCTTTATTTTATTTTCAAAAAAAACAAACGGGAAACTGGATCCACTTAAGAATTATATGCACAATGCTTAAGACAAGAAGAGTCTAAGTAAATTGAATTTTAAATTGAATAATAATATTGAATATTATTAATAACAATTTAACTGGATCAATATTATTTATAATAGTTAGTGACTATGGTTAATAATGGTAGGTAATAAAAATTCTTAACTACAATTAAATCTTCTACTTATTCTTAATGTTCACTTTTACTTAATGGTTGCCACTGAAGTCATAGTTATTCTCAAAAAATTTTATAAAACTTATAAAATATGAAGATTATGAAAACATCTCCCCTATCTCCACCACTTAAGAATTTCAAATATTTTTGGGTAGTTAGAGGTGGAGAAATCGCTTTTGGGATCGCCACCATATCTCCCCTATCTCCCCAAAAATATGTGAAGGACGAGCCTTCTGTGTACTTTAATATCTTTAATAGAATGTTTTTATATTTAAGATCATAGTAGAGATATATTATTCAGGACAAATAGTGAAACAACTTTCATTGAAAATTGATAGAAATTTCTGATATAGATTACAATCGAATTATTTGTAGAAAAAAAATGTCATGGGTGCCTTGCATCTAAACCAGCCCAGTATCCTTGTCGTAGGATTGACGCTTACTCCCAAATAAGCGTTGAGGTCAAAAAATAAATCATTCTTAAGACAAACTTGTTAATCGACTCCATCGAATTGACATACTTAAGGTGTTCTGACTCGATATTGAGCAATCAAGCCGGGAGAAGGGATGAGACCTTTGAACTGGCCCATTATCAAGGTGGCACACATGCTGAGCGATGTTCATGGCAAACAGAAGCTTATCCTAAAGTGATACTTGGGTATAATTACTTTGGCTCATGTGTAAGCGATTAGAAATGGGACGGCTCATGATAGCTGGTTTTGAAACCAAGGGAAGTCCATGAAGCTTGCTGAACGGTAAAAGCTTTTGGAGGAGCTATTGGCTTCATGGATGGCTGCGTATCCGTAAGGGATACACCAGGAGAAGCAAAACAATCTATATCATCGTAATTTCAAAAATGGTTTTCATAATACCGAAGTTGCTAATTTTACAATGTCTACAATACATATTAAATTTACTCTTCATCTCCAGGTATCGCTGTGTGCTGGAAACCGGCATGCACAGTGAGGAACGAGGGCGTTGGACTGGTAACATTCCACTCTACTCGGAAGATGTCGATTCCATCATGAGAAATTATGGTGGCAATCGGCTAACAACATCTGCAAATAATTCGATCCATGAAAAAGTCTTCAATTTGGGAGACTTTTTCTTCTAACGGCAAACTTCCCCGGTTTTCGCAAGCTTCCCCCTTGTCCGATTCCCCGTATGCCCCTGGCCGACGCGCTAGGACCCCGTTCCTGGGCCGTTTGGGGCTTGAGGTAGGGTTTGGTCCCCGCACAGGGCAAAAACCCCGGAAACGGGCTCCTAGGCCCAAAGACTGATTTTCACCCGCCACGGACCTTAGGTTTTCTCAGTAATAACAGCAAGTCCTTGTCATTTTCCTGCATTATTGCGCGCTACATATAGATATTCTCTACAAACACCATTTTTAGCAAAAGGAGCTGTTATGGGGACCAAGAAGGAAAACAATCCAGAAGGGAAGAACCCTGAAGCAAAGCGGAAGATGGAATCCAAGTACGATCCTCGGATTCTGCGACAATTGGTCAAGGAAGGGCTCGATGCCTCCCAGATCATGGACAGGATGGGCATTAAGCACCGTCAGACGTTGAAGCAGTACATCCTCAAACTTATCAGTACGGACCGCGTTCTGTACGAAGTCAAGGATTTGTACTTGAAGGATTCGAAAAGACCCAAGGTGAATCAGCAGGGCATCCTGAAGATAAATCTGAAGGTCCATGACCTCGGCGATGTTCAGGTCAATGAAGGCGATGAGTTTTCGGTGGAGATCATCGAAGGCAAGATCGTTCTGACAAAGATTACCCCATAACACTCTAGCCGGAGTGCCATGTGAAGCAATTTGCATGGCATTTCTTATTGTAATGATATTCGCGACATTTTCATTAACTTCATACAGAAATATACAACATATCCAATGTACGTTTTTACATAGAAACGTACATTCAATACAATATTGGGGCTAACCGTTTGGTTTTCAAAGCCAAACATTGCTGTTGCTTGGCCTTGAGCTTTGGCAGACCATTTTAAAAGTCACAAAACAATATCCTGGAACTAAAAACAGGCATTGGAGGACGCTATGAAGGTTGAACCGATCAGGGAACTTAAGGACATTAAAAGTATCAAAAGGATACTTTCGAACCATCCACGCAATTTCTTACTCTTCGTTATTGGAATAAACTCAGGACTTAGAACAGGCGACCTGCTTTCCCTGAGAGTTAGAGATGTAAAGGACGTCAAGACAGGGCAAGACATTACAATAACGGAAAAGAAGACAGGGAAGACGAATGTTCTGCTTGTAAACAAGGAGATCAAGGAGGCTTTGGATGCTTACTTGAAAAGCGAAATTCACAGGGATGACCATTACCTTTTCAAGAGCAGGAAAGGTTCGAATTATCCCCTTACTACTTTTGCCGTCACAAGGTATGTCAAGCAATGGGCAGAGTCTATTAATCTCAAAGGTTCGTACGGTGCACATACCTTGCGGAAAACATGGTGCTACCACCAACGAAAGACCTTTGGAGTTTCTTGGGAGCTTATAGCGTTACGCTGCATCCATTCGTCTCCTTCGATAACCAGGGCATACTTGGGCATCATGCCGGTAGAAGTAAACGTTATACTTAATCATTACTTTTAAATTAATAGGGCCGCCCGTCGGCCCTTTTATTCGGGGTGCTCCATAAATTTATGATGCAAAAGCTGTCGTAATCAACTTCTCAAACTTATTTGGAAAATTTTCTCAGTTAATTTTATTTTGACAAAAAAATTATAAATATGATACGCTCACAATGCCGGACTCTACGCGAAATTTCAAAAAAGGATGATATTAATTATTGCAGGTGATGTGTCTATTGAAAAGTTTTTAACAATCCAAACAGAAGGTTCGTTAAGTGGCAAAAAATTATATTGAAGCAATCCACAAAGGCAAAAGTTATAAATACCACGTAAAAAGCAAACGATTCGGATTTTTTGATTTTGTCGAAGTGTCAGAAGTAGAAATAGGTTCGCAAGAAAATGGAAGAGAGCAAGACACTCGGTTGATTTACTATAAGCAGTATGAATCAAAAATGAATTCCACACGAGAAACATATGGCGACCATACTTTCGCTGACATTTCGTTCAGCCCAGACAATATCAAAGGAAATCGTTGTGCGTTTGAAAGCTTCATAAAGACTTGCGAGGATAGAAAACATCCCGAGATTGATGGGACTGACATTAAACATCACCTTATAAACACTATTATCCCAATGTTTTTAAACGGATAAATTGCGACTGATTATGGCAAGGCATTTATACTGTCTTGCCATAATATTTTGTTGAAACAAACTTATTCAATAAAATCATTGCGAGACCAATTAGCATGTCAATTAAAGAAAATCTAGGCAAGCCACTTACGCCTACTGAGCTGGGAAAGTTACTTGGTATTTCTGCAAGTACTGTTCGTCGACACTATCGCCGGTTCGGTGGAGTAGAAGTTGCTTCAGGAACTTATCGTTTCTTTGAAAACATTGTTATGGAGATGATCGATGCCAACATTAGACAAACGCTCGAAGAAGAAAAGATGGAAAGGAGTCGTGACTGTTCACGGGAATCGAAGGGAACATCGATTCGAGGACGACAGTCAAAAGAGTTACCGCGCCGCCGTCCAATGGGAGGATATGATCCGCAAGGAGATCAAGGAGCAGCTGACGAAGATCGACACGGTTTGTAATGTTGCTACTTGGTTGAATCAGTATCTTGATTATTCCAAAGAGTCGCAATCAGCAAAGACCTATGACGAAAAGCAAGCAACCTGTAAGCGCTTTGCAAAGTTCATTGGCAAAGAAACCCTTGTCAGCGACATTGAGACCTCCAAGGGAATGGAATTTCTTCGGGGTCAATTCAAGAAACGGACAGGATACGCGACGAACCGGGATAGAAAGAACCTGTCTGCCGCATGGGGCTGGGGTCGAAAATATGTCCCTGGTTTTCCAAAGATCGAAAACCCTTTTCAAGACATAGATCGTTTCCCTGAAGTTCGTTCACCACGCTATGTCCCTTCAGAAGAGGATTTCTGGAAGGTGTTCAATTTGGCAGAAGGCCAGGACAAAACCATGCTTCTCACTTTCCTTCATCTTGGGATTCGGAAAGGTGAACTATTTCGTATGAAAGTTGAAGATATTAATTTTGAAAACGGCACAGTGAACATTTGGACAAGTAAAAGAGAAAATGGCAACAAAGAGTGTGATGTTTTGCCGCTAACTAATGAACTGAAAACAGCAATAAAGTATTGGCTAGACACTCGTAGACCAAAGTCTGAATATGTCTTTGTAAATACTTCTGATACAGAGTTCGCCTTGAAATATTGGGGAGAGCCTTTCAAGTATAGACAACATTTCATGGAAAAACTGTGCAAAAGAGCAAAGGTCAAACCTTTTGGTTTTCATGCTATCCGTCATTTAACGGCAACAATACTATTTCGCGCTGGCCAACCATTGTCGGTTATCCAGGCGATCTTGAGACATAAGTCTCCAAATACAACAGCGAGGTATCTTCATGGATTAGGATTAGGTCAAACGCGCGAAGCTTTGTCGAAGGTCATGGATGGGAGGAGCTTTCAACTAAATATATAGCAATGAGGTTTATATGAACACAAAATTTCCAATGTCATTTTATATATTCGATACAATTGTAGGATTAATAATAACGAATGCCGAAGCGATGAACGCATGGCCAACAGTGACTTTATTTAGAAAGAATAACAAGATAGCAATTGGATTGTATTGGGACCAATACTCGCCAGCATATAAGCAAGACACAATGAGCGACTTATTTGCAAAAACAATGGACAATATTGATATTGATGTAGTTGAAGATGTTTTCTTTAATAGCAACTCTCGTAAAATACTCGAGCTTCCTCTTGACGATTTAAAGCAAAAAACAATCTACTATGTGAATGATTTGATTCATTTTAATCTTCGCAATGATTATTTTGAGGCTGAAGAAGAATCTATCTAAGAAAATATTAAACAAAAGAAGGGGGCGAGCAGTAGGCTCGCTTCCTTCATAAAGGAGCGAATATGCGTTCGTCTTACTATGTAAATATTGTGTCCTATGGAAAGGTGTTAGCCTTTAAAATAAACAAAAAAACGACAGGAGAATATACAAAGATTTTTGATTCATCGAAGGACCCAAGCGCTGCCGTGCCGTTCGATGAAAATACTTATCTTACATTATACAAACAGGCAAAAGGTAAAAAACAAACTATCATTGAGGACTGTCGCCACGGATGTTTCAAAAATATCAATATAAAAGATTGTTCTCCAGATACCATTCAAAAAATATTTGCTTTGATGGTTCGCCTCTACGAAAACGGTACGCGTCGAGGGCTCCCTCTTCATTCATTTGAGTTCATGAATAACGTCATATATCCTGCAATGTTCAAACGATAGGATACGATACAACGAAGCATTTAAGGGCGAGGCTGGGTTTTCTGGCCTCGCTTTTTTAATTCTAAACAAATATCCAATTGTAAGCTTCTTGCCAAAGCAACATTTCGTATTGTTGCATAATTTTTTATCTATCTCTCGTCAACCCAGTCCAGATTTTTTAAGTAACTTTGCTCATTAGATAAAATATTTTTAAATTAAAAATCTACATTTTCTATTTGACACGGCAAAACTCGATGCATATGTGGCAAAGTGTGCAGCGCAAGATAAAATTTTTACACGGGAGTAACAGTTTGTAAGGCTTCTATTTAAGACAATGACATGTATTTTTGGCAAGATCTCCCTCAACAGATACATTCACCAACTCGAAACGCTAACATTAAAGGGCAACAAACAAAACAACAACTGAAACCAGAAGAGCGAGGCATGTATGCTGACTAAAACCAAGATTGATTGGACGGAAAAAACTTGGAACCCTGTCACTGGCTGTACAAAGATTAGTCCTGGGTGTTTGCACTGTTACGCTGAACGTATGGCTTTTCGTTGTAAATGCATGGGACTGGAGAAGTACAAGAATGGATTCAACCTTGCGGTTCACCCGGAAACTCTCAATGAACCTTTGAGAATCAAGAAACCTACGATGATCTTTGTGAACTCCATGTCGGACTTGTTCCATAAGGATGTCCCGCTGGAATTTATCCAGGAGGTCTTCGCCGTCATGGGAAAAGCGCCCCAGCATACCTTCCAGGTTTTGACTAAGCGCGCTGAACGGCTTGCTGAACTCGCACCGTCGCTTACTTGGTGGCCGAATGTCTGGATGGGGGTAACGGTTGAGCGCCAGGATTACCTTTACCGTTTGGATTGTCTTCGCACTGTTCCTGCGACTGTTCGCTTCACCAGCTTCGAGCCTCTCCTTGGGCCGCTGCACGAGATCAACCTGGGCGGGATCGGATGGGTAATTGTCGGTGGCGAATCTGGCCCCGGCGCACGGCCGATGGAACCTGCGTGGGCGACTGATATTCGCGACCAGTGCTTAGCAAAAAAGATACCGTTCCTGTTTAAGCAGTGGGGCGGGGTTCGGAAGCAGAAGAACGGCAAGCTTCTTGATGGACGTGAATGGATGGAATACCCGGTAGCGATTTAGAAACTCATACCTGTCAGCAAACACGAAGGGCATCATTCAAGGGTGCCCTTCTTATAAGGAGCAATCAAATGGCAAGATACTACGCAATTTCAGAACATGGAACAACTCGTGATATTCTCGAAATAACTAACAAACAAACCGGAAATTTTACTGTTACATCTGAAAAAATAGCATTCGATGACAATACCAGAGGCGACCATCGCTACAATAGAACGATGATTCTTCGCGCCGACACAAACGGCGAAAAGACTATCTTCAACAAAATCGGAGATGTTGAAACATTAGACTTCAAAATCATCGATTGTAAAAAAGAATGCGTACAAAAGCTGCTTGCGAAGTGTATTCGATTTTATGAAAAGAAAAAAGTGGTCTTTGTCGATAGGTTCGAGTTCCCTTTACTCTTGGAATTTGCCTATTCTCCTGGGAAGTATAAAAAACGCGAACTGACTTTTGAAGAGAAAATTATTCAGCCGATTAATGTCATTACGTCAGAGGAGAAATAAATAACAAGAAATTTAGTTTTTTATTTGACCGAACTATTTACTCACAAAGAAGGGAAGTATGAAAAAGTACTTTGCGATTAGCGACAGCGGGGAAGTGCGGAGTCGATTTGAAATAATCGACACCAGGACTGGCGAATTTGCTCTCGCTTCAAAGGAGATCATCTCAGACAAAGATGCTAAAATAAACTGCTACAACAAGACTGTTGTTTTGAGCATTGAAGACATTGATGGCAAGGCAACTATCAAGAAAATTGGTATTATAAAAACTTTAAACTTTGACATCGTGGGTTACGACAAAGAATACGTCAAGAATTTATTTGCATACATCATCGAGTCTTATGAAAACAAAAAAGAGTTTAGAATCTTGAACATCGAACAATGCTTGGTTTCCGAGGTATAAGTATAACAAAACATTTAGCGGTGAGGTCGAAAGTGGCCTCACCATTCTTTTTACATATTGTCGCTCTCGTCCTTATCCCTATTCTTGGACTTTCCCCGGCCGAGCCACTTTCCCAAGATGAAGGAGCCGTATCCCGCGACTCCTGATGCACCGACGGCCATTCAGGGGGTACAGGAGCCCGTTGCTACCCCGAATACGGACAGATAGGCCAAGACAGCCCCGCCGACTAGCCATGCAAAGAATGTGAAAAGTTTGTTATTCATGACACTTGCAAACAAAGAATAAGCAAAATAGTCCCTTTGAATTTGCTAATCATCAGTGAAATCAAATAAGTCCACATGAAAAATATTTTCAACTAACGATCATGAAGAAAATAGGCGCGTTATGGAAGATATTTGACGAGCCGTGGCTTTGACTGTAGATGTGCCATTCCTATAATAGCAATCGTCACCCACAAAACTAACAGAAGTTTGTCTTGGTATTGAAACCCTGACAACCGAAAGACCTCTATATGTTAACACGTCAATGCTTGAACAGACTTGTGTCTTTAAAGGCTCTGATAAATCTGACTTAGTGATCGCATCGCTTACGATACGCAAGTAATCATCAGGTCGGCCTTTCAATATTTTTATTTCGCGATCTACCCCAACTATTTTTACATGTTCAAAAGACAATGGTTCAACTGCATCAAGAGCTTCGATGCGGCTTGCATCTAAATCTTTATCGGCTATTCCTAAGTATAAATAGCCGTCACATCCTGGACCGACATTTGCTATTGCCGAGATAGTCTCGACAATTGAATCAAGCAAAGCCACATCAAGTATTCTAGTGTCATCCAACCTAAGTATTCCTTGTTTGAATTCATATCGCGGTGTTTCTGTTCTCGATCTTCTGATTGAATTTTCAAAATCGAAAACAATGCCGAGACCATGCCCTAACGCTAAAATGTCTGCCTTAGAGAACTGATCTCTGATTATCCCCTTAACTACTCTTATATTTCTTAAGCGATCTTCAGCCTTAACATGTTTTTGTCCGATATCAATTTTTGTCGTCATGTCTTTAAGAGAGGCTGCTACACCAATTCGATCACTTGGATACATGCCTTCTTTGAATATCAGGTCATGGTATGCCATAAAAACTGAATAAAAAGCTTGTTTTTGAGCGTTTGAAGTCTGCTTTGGATAAACAGTATCTCTAAAGCAAAATCTTTGCGAGCTATATGATTCAAATGCCTCTCGGATCAAAGAAAATACTTGCTTAACTTCTACCACTAATCTATCAACAGAATATAGAGTCAGAAGTCGATTAATTTCGTCGTACTCTCTAGAATCCTTTGTATACAGCTTGTCTAAAAATGAACCAGATGCTTCTATAGGCTTTTGATGTAAAATTGAAGCTACTATGTCTGCCAACATCTGCTCATCTTCACTATCTCTTAAATGGTTAGTCCTGAGGATTCCTTGATAACACCAGAATATCTCCTCGGCCTTGAGTTTGTAGCCATGTATATTTTTTGTTGTTTCTATACTAATTTCCGGCATTTCAGATAACAACAAGACGTCTTTCGATACGTCTCCCCTTATCTCAGCAGCTATAGACCGAACAGTATTTGCGAACAAAGAGACAACACCAGCCTGCCGTCTTTCTTGATCACTTAGTTGCTTTCCACTCGAATTTATTCTCCCGAAAACGTCGGTTATTTTTTCAGTTTCTTCTCCTGGAAAAATGGTAATAGGCAATTGGTAATCTAAATAATTAGCACACTGGGAAGCCTCTAACCTTGGTATACCTTCGGATTGAACTTCAAATACTCCTTGTTCGTGCAGTTGCCTAGCACGTGTAGATTCATTGATATCAAAGCAAAAGCCGTTCCACAGATATGAGTTTTCAATAAATCCAAAAATCGCATTAAGTCTTTGCAGCCCGTCTATTATCTCATAGACTGACTCACCCCCAGAACTACTTTTTTCTGCAAACAAAAAAAGAGGTATCGGATAATCATTTATTATGCTATCAACCAACCTTTGCTTTTCAGAAATTGTCCATACAAGTTTCCTTTGGTATTGCCTATTAACACTTAATTTTCCATCTCTATGCCATCTATAAACAGCCTGGATGCTTATTCCTTGCGGGGAGACACTCATATTATACCTTTGCTCTAAATAGGTCTTCGCCCAATAAGACCCGTAGGGTTGCTTGTGGAGGGGATGGAAGGACTTGAACCTCCGCCGCCTCCTTGGGAAGAGTATCTGTCATTGCCAGACACTTTTCCCAAGGGAGGGCTCTACCAGCTGAGCTACATCCCCGTGATAATTCCGTCAATTTGATCAACATCTTCATCCATATCAAGCTCTATCTTCAGGAATCGTTTGAACTTTTCCTTGCCCTTCTGATTGCTCCACGGGGCATGTTGTTTTTTTGAAATTTTGCTCAGATATCTACGATATGAATCAATAATAAGTTTAGCATTGCCAACAGCCATCAATACATCTTTGTCGATTTTCTCAGCTATTCTTCGGAGAAGAACAAAAGAATCAACCAAATCTTGAGCCGAAAATACATATGGTGAATCGTTTTTTCGAAAATCAAAATCGACTTTAATTAATTCGTGATTTTTCCAAAAATTATTCAAGAGCCCGCCTTTGTCCTTACTATACTTCAAATATTCTCCTTTTGAATCACTTTCAGCATAGCGATGAACTATCGCGTTTCTTCTCGCTCGAAAATACGATAAGGTCCAAAACTCTTGCTGTACTACAAAGCTGCACGTTGATAAATTAATCCAATCTTCAAATTTCTTCAAAAAACCTCGGCTGTCACCCCCAGATACTAACGTATTATCTTCACGTAAAGAAGAGCTGCATCTATTTGCAAAGAAAAATAAATCTTTAATATATGTATCGAAATTAGTATACATCATAACAAAAATATTCGAAAATAACATTCTCAAAGATTGACACATTTCGTCTTCAAATTCTAACAATCCGATATTAAATTGTGAGGAGTGTTTTCCATTATAGATATCTCCAACCTTGCAACTGTCATCATGTTTTAAAACCAAATCTTTATAAAAATCTTCAACTACATCTTGTTCAAACACAATAAAAGACAAAAGTTTATTCAATTTCGATAAGGAAGAAACGAAGTTTAACAATTGCTGACTACGCATCACAGGACCCTATTTTTAAACAGCTAGAATAGAATGCGACTCAAGCGCAAAGTAAATTACTCAAAAACCCAAAGCCTTTTCAAAAGCATTTCCTGGCCCGACTCAACATCAGATTCTTAATATTTTTAAACTCGTCTGAATAAACTAAAAACATTTTAAGTACCAATGCAAGTTTAAGGATCTGCTTACTACTACACCATAATCTCAAAACAGGTTAAGGCCGTTATATTAACTCTGTTGCTTCTTGGGCTTCCAAGAATCTATTGTTTCAGGGCTAATAAATTTCAGAATATCTCGATGCCCTGACATTTTCATCACCCACTGTTTATAATAAGAAATCCACTGGTCTCTAGTTTGATCTGCTTCTTTTTCAGCCTTCTCCCTTATATAATTAGACTCGGTGTGACCATGGAAAAAATGCGCAGCTTCGTGCAACAAAATCCACTCAGCACTATGGCTTAAAGAATTTTCTGAACATACAAAAATAAAGCTCTTATCTTTTGACTTGTCTAAACAATCAACAAAATATCCCCCGGCACTTGATATATACAGATCGCAAGACCTTATTATATCATCAGAAACCGCAGGGGGGATAATGCTGAGTGCTTCACATACTATCTTCAGGCTACCTTGAAGCTCTTTGGCTTCCATATTACCCAATTCGACCTTATATTTTTTAAAAAAACTTTGCGGGTCAAGATAGTTTTCATCTGACATTGATTAAATTCTCCTGGAATTTATATAATTGTTCCATAAATCACAGGCACGCTGAGACTTATCTTCACTTCTCCACATTTCACTAGGCATAAACTCGTCCAATCTCTTCTAGGACATCGATAGAACGAAGAAAAGTTATAATAGGACCACGATGAGTCAGTCCCAACTTCCTGTCAACCCCCTAAATTTTCTGAGACGTTACCAAAGGGACCGACGCGATTTTGAAAATTGCACCCTCCAGAATCCCAAATAAAAAAAGGCTACCTTGCAGGACAACCCTTTGATACAAAAGTTTACTTTGTGTTATGATGCTTTTTAACTTGGGGCGTTTTGTTTGGTAGCTTTTGACCTTTATCGCGTGTTTTGACATTAACTTCAACATCACTGTGTCGGTTCTCACCACTAGCAGTGTCGATTTTTATAATCTCAACGTGTACACCTTGCTTGCTCTCAACTTGTGACATTTTTTCTTTCATAATATCATATGCTGCAGATGCCATAAGTGACGTTGTAAATGATATTACAATGGATACAATCAGGCTGTCGCGACGAATCCCTAACCCAAGCGCAGTGTCAGTGCGATTAATGTTTACACCTTCCATTCCTCCAAGAACAAAACAGGCCTGCGCGACGGTATCAACAAGCCTGCTCTCGTCATCCAGCGAAATACTAATCGAAAAATCATGCGAACTCATATTACAACCTCCGAACGTCGGTACCTTCTCAAGTCTGAATACCATGATGCGATGTCTAATCCTATATTAGACAGCTCTTTTGCGCCAAGGCTATTGACATTGCTTTGGCCAAAAACAATACTCACAATATCATTAAACAGGAATTTGTTTCCCCGAAACGAGTCGCGTTTGACTACTGGAACTAAGGATATTCTTATTCCTAATTTTTCTGCAAGCCGTTGCGTCCAAATCAATACTGGCAACAATTGTTTTAGGATAAACAGTTTTAGCTCTTCTTTTTTTGTTTCTACTGCGGAAATTGTATTTGTTTGACTGTCATAGAGAACGCAGTCTGGACACATTATAAGTACATAACTCAAACACGCATACAAAAGTCTAGCCTGATAAAATGCACGACTTGTATCTCCTTCGTCAAGCTCCTGTAATCTTTCAAACTGAAGAATGCATTGCAATATGGAAAAAAATATCAACTTAGCTACACCATTGTCATCTTCTGTATCTATTTTCCCAGACTCAATATTGTCAATTAACATGCTGTCTTGTACAAAAAGCGTAACAAGCGTGTGGCGAAATTTTAAAATTAAATCAACTGCAAAACCATCAGCCTCAATTTCTTTGAGTTTTATATACTTTCCTTCATCGCATTTTTTGTCATTTAACAGGCGAAACAACGCAAGCTCTATAGCATCATGTGGCAAGTTTTTTAATTCTGCTTCTGCTAGCGATGTATTTCGAATTTCATTCAAGGCAGAGAAGTTCAGTCCATATTTATGCCGCAGTTTCGAAAAGTAATCCACATGCCCGGCTACAACATGACCAATTTCATGCATTACTACAAACACTACAGAAGATGTATAGAGAAACATCGAAAGGCGATTCCAATTAAAGAACTCTTCCACCCCCTTGCACTGATTGCACAAGGCAATTTTTTGCTTTTTGTTGGTTCTGTTTATAGATGAATACAGGTCGTTCGCTAGTCCAGCGTTTATGTGGATTTTGTATTTTCTTGGAGAAAAACTTAAAGAAACACCTGCATCGAAATCTTCAGCGTCGCGGATACTGTATTGGATGTCTGTCTCTTGTGTGACTCCGACAATATTCGAAAGAATGTTTGATCGACAAAAATCCAATATATCTTCGGTAAGCATTTCGTTTTCTGCAAAATAAGGAAGTTTAGTGGGCGACATATTTTTTATATTTTTAGTAGAGTGTATGAAAAAGTCAAAAAACAACGCCCCTTGGAGCTAGTTATTTTTGTCTGCATAGCGGTATGAATACAATCTTGTTGCGAGTTAAGGTCGATTAAAGCCCAAAGCAATATTCTATGTCACCGTCAGCCGTTCACAACGAAATTGTCGCCATCACCGTCCCGTTCTCAATAGCTCGTCCCGCACACTGAATCCACTGAAAAATCTTCAAGGACACCGGCGGGATTTTGAAAAATGTGTCCGAACGTAGTTCTCAAGAAGGGTAGGGCAGTTGTCCTACTCCTTAGAATTTCATCTGCTGCGATCTTTCACTCTACCTCAAACTTTTCATCCCCATCGTCTTCTTTGGACGCGGCTTCAACGTCTTCAAGGATCGCTTCTATCGCAGCGGCCGCTTCATCAAGCCGGGAGCCGAACTCGTCGAAATCATCCTCCCCTACGGTCTCAAGGTCATCATACACTTCCCGTAAGAAGTTTGCGGCTTTCTCCAGCTTCTTCAGGTGGGCCTTTTTCATCTCGACCGCTCCCGCGTTAATTTGAGCCCCTGGACACCAATGGAGTTCACGGGTCGCCCCTCTTGGGCATGTGCTCCTACCACTTATGCGCACCTGGCCCGCCAAGGTCACTGGCGCATCCACCCGTAACCATCGAAAATTTTATTCTAATCTTCACAGGACAGCGGCCGGGAGCCATAAAACCCCATCTGACTCACGGTTTTTTTCTCAATAGCGCTTCCAGCACACTGAATCCACGGGAAATTTTCCAAGGACACCGGCGGGATTTTGAAAATTGTGTCCGGTCGTGAGTCCAAAAAGAAAAAAGGGCTATCCCGAAGGATAACCCTTTGATTTCTTTGGCGTCCCCAAGGGGATTTGAACCCCTGTTACCGGCGTGAAAGGCCGATGTCCTGGACCAGGCTAGACGATGGGGACGGATGGAGCTTTTTTGGCTGGGGGACTAGGATTCGAACCTAGGTTGATGGAGTCAGAGTCCATAGTCCTGCCGCTAGACGATCCCCCAACAATTTCGCTCTCAAGAGCCCGATTCTTTATCCTGCTCGGCTCGGTCCGTCAAGCTTTTTTTTTTAAACTTAGGACGCGTTGGCCAGACGACGGGTCCGCTTCTTGAGCTTGTTGACCTGACGACGCAGGATCTCACGCTTCAGACGGCTGCCCTCGCCGGAGGTGCCCAGACGCAGTTCGCGCAGTTCGCGCATCTTCTTTTTCAGCGAAAGGATCTTCGTCTTGTACGGAGAAACCTTCGGGCCTTCCTCGTCGCCGCCAATGCCCAGCACTTCCTTGATCTGCACCAGCAGCTCTTCCTTGCCCAGCCCGGAAGCTCCCGTGATCTGGGGAATCTGCTTGAGCACCAGATCCCGGAGCTCCTTGGCCGTCATCTTGTCCAGCGGCTTTTTCAGATCAAGCTGCAACTCTTCGCTCATTTTCGCCTCCACGAGAAATTTTCCATCGCGCCAGCAGTGGGCTGCCCGTCCGCCTTATCGCGTTTGCGGCGGCGTTTGCCCGAAGGCGGCTGTCCACGCTCGAAGTACGCGACATACTTCGCATAGCAACGCCCGACAGGGGTCGTCGGATCAAACGTGCCCAACAGGTTTCCCAGACATTGCGGCCGGGTCACCGGCGGCGTGCTGAATCGCGGGGGAATGGCCCGTTGCGCATCCAAGGAAATTTGGTCTCCTAGCAAGTCGAACCGCACTTTGTCAAAGGCTTCGTAGCCCAGGGCGGCATTGACCAGCGATAAAATTTCCGGCGCCGCGAAAAGCATCTCCTGCATCACCACCGGATCGTCGGCTCCGAGCAGCAGTTCCCGCCGGCGATGGCGCAACGGCCGCACGAGTTCGGCCGTCTCCGGCCCCACGATGTCCTCCCAGCGGCGGCAGACATCGATGAAGGCCCGGCGGACGGACGCCTCCTTTTCGGAGACGAACTGGGCGATGGAATCGGCAAGGGGGCGCAACATGGGCGTCGCAAAACGTCCGCCGCCATCCCGTTGGGGGATGCCGGCGGACGGGTGGGACGTGTTTAGACTTTGAGGGCCGTCTTCAGGTCGGCCACGGCGTCGGTGCGTTCCCAGGTGAATTCGGGACGTTCGCGGCCGAAATGCCCGTAGCACGAGGTCGGCTTGTAGATGGGGCGTTTGAGCTCCAGACGCTTGGAGATGAAGTAGGGGCGCAGGTCGAAGACCTCGCGCACGGCCTTGGTCAGCTCCTCGTCCGGAATCTCGCTCGAACCCATGGACGTGACCAGCACGGACAGCGGTTCGGCCACGCCGATGCAATAGGCGATCTGCACTTCGCAGCGCTCGGCCACGCCCGAGGCCACCACGTTCTTGGCCACGTACCGGGCCATGTAGGCGCCCGAGCGGTCCACCTTGGACGGGTCCTTGCCGGAAAACGCGCCGCCGCCATGGTTGCCCATGCCGCCGTAGGTGTCCTGGATGATCTTGCGCCCGGTCAGGCCGCAGTCGCCCATGGGACCGCCGATGACGAACCGGCCGGTGGTGTTGATGTAGACCTTGGTGTGCTTGTCGACCAGCGATTCGGGCAGGGTGTGGAAAATGACCTCCTGACGCACCGCGTCGGTCAGGTCGGAGTAGGAAATGTTCTCGTCATGCTGGCAGGCCACCACCACGTTGTCGATGCGCACGGGCTTGCCGTCGCAGTACTCCACGGCCACCTGGGTTTTCCCGTCGGGGCGCAGGAAGTCGAGGATCTTGTTCTTGCGCACGTAGGACAGCCGGCGCGAGAGCTTGTGGGCCCAGTAGATGGGAGCGGGCATGAGGGTTTCGGTTTCGGTGCAGGCAAAGCCGAACATCATGCCCTGGTCGCCCGCGCCTTGCTCTTCGGGTTTGGTCCGGGAAACGCCCTGGGCGATGTCCACGGACTGTTTGTCCACCGAGGACATCACGGCGCAGGTCTTCCAGTCAAAGCCCATATCCGAGCTGTTGTAGCCGATTTCCTTGACCGTTTCCCGCACGATGGACGGGAAGTCAGCGTAGGCCTTGGTGGTGATCTCGCCGGCGATAAAGGCCAGGCCGGTGGTGACAAGGGTCTCGCATGCAACGTGCGCGTCCGGGTCCTGGGACAGGATGGCGTCGAGGATTCCGTCGGAAATCTGGTCGGCGACCTTGTCCGGATGCCCCTCGGTCACGGATTCAGAGCTGAAAAGATACCGGCCCTTGGCATTAATCATATATGGCTTCCTCCTTGTGCCAGTGCTCCGTTTGAGACGGACATGGTGAAGTAAAAAAACGCTGTTACTTCATTGTGAAATTGTAGTCGTTAGCCGAGGAGTCAGGAAAAATCAAGTTGTGGGATTGTGGCGTTTCGATGCCGATTTTGTGATGTCCGTCAGGCGGTTATCAATCAGCCGGGCCTTGGAGAAGCGCATGGCCGCGGCGAAAAGCGCCTGCCCGTCGATGCGCTCCAGGTCGTACAGCCGCCAGGGGTGGACGCAGGACAGATAGTCGAGGGTCCCGGACGGGATGTGGGTCGCGAAATAGTCGCGCACCCGGGCCAGGATGGCGGCGCTGTCCCGTTCGCCGGCCGCGACCAGCTCTTCGGCCAGCCCCAGGCCCTTGTTGAGGTGGACCGCCTCGGCCCGTTCCGTTTCCGTCAGGTAGACGTTGCGGGAGGACAGGGCCAGTCCGTCGGCTTCGCGCACGATGGGCGCGCCCACAATTTCCACGGGAAAGCCCAGGTCGGCCACCATGCGCCGGAGGATGGCCAGCTGTTGCCAGTCCTTCTGGCCGAACACGGCCACCGTCGGCTGGGTGAGCAAAAAGAGTTTGCTCACGATGGTGCACACGCCGCGAAAATGGATGGGCCGCGTCGCGCCGCACAAATATTTGGCCAGTTCGGGCACTTCCACCCAGGTGGCCGCCTCGGGGGCGTACATCGCCTCCGGGGCGGGCGCGAAAAGCAGGTCCACGCCGGCCGCCTCGGCGAGCGCCGCGTCGTGGTCGAGGTCCCGGGGATACGTTTCCAGATCCTCACCCGGTCCGAACTGGGTCGGGTTGACGAACACGCTGGCCACCACGCGTTCGGCTTTTTCCCTGGCCAGACGCAACAGGCTCGCATGTCCGGCGTGCAGATAGCCCATGGTCGGAACAAGCCCGGTCGTCACGCCTTCGCGCTGCCACTGCCGGCAGCGCGCCCGCACGACAGCGGGATCATGCACAATATCCAAAACCCACCTCCAGTGATTCGCGGGCTCTAATCCAACCCCAAGGGCATGTAAAGTCGGCCATGACAAAGGCCCGGGTCCGGCGTATGGTGCAAAGCGCTGCCGTCTTGCAAATTTATCAGCGCCAGGAGAGTCTCATGCCGTTACGGAATGTCAGATTGGTGTCCGCAATGCTGTTCATTGCACTTCTTGCGTGGCAGGGCAATTGTATTGCCGCCTCGAAACAGGAACAAACGGAAAAACCGCCGGTCTTGTCCGCAAAAACCTTGTTGCCGGCGAAGATCCTGTCAGGGCCGAATTATACCGTCGACGACAAGGTCGTCAACGATGGTTATATAAACACCTATACCCTGCATACGCCCAAGGGCGATCTGCCCGTGGAATCCACGTCGCTGCTGTACACCCGCATCAAGGAGATGCACGCGGCCGCCGCCATGGACAACGTCAACAAGGGCGCGGAAATCGGCAAGTCCATCGGCATGTCCGGCGTCAACGCCGTCAAGGGCGTGTTCAACCTCGTCGTCCACCCCGGCGACACCCTGTCGGGCGTGGGCAAATCCTTCAGCCGGGCCCAGGCCGCCACCCAGGAGCGCCGCCCCAGCGACGACAAGGGCACCTTCGGCGAACTCATGGGCTTTAACAAGGCCATCCGCGACTGCGCCAAGGCCTATGACGTCAGCCCCTATTCCCGCAACCCCATTCTCCAGGACAGCATGAAACGGCTGGCCGGGGCCAACTTCTTCGGCTCGTTCGCCGGCACCGCGGCCATTCCCGGCGGCGGCGCGCTGGCCTTTATCAACAACAGCAACATCGTCCCCAAAAGTCCCGTGGACGTGACCACGCCGCCCCAGGACCTGTTCGACGCCAACCGCAAGCGCCTCAAGGCCATGGGCGTGCCGCCCAATACCGTCGAGCTGTATATTGAAAACGTGCACTTCACGCCCATCGAACAGACCCGGCTGGTGCTGGCTCTCGACCGCATGCAGGCGGTCGGCGACCGTCCCCTTTTCATCAACCAGTGCGTCCTGACCGACTCGGACGCCATGGCCTGGTTCCGCACCGGCATGGCCGAACTCTACGCCAACACCAACGCCACCACCGACAAGCTCAGCCGTTTCGTCAAGGCGGGCAAATACATCGCCGCCGTTACTCCCGGTAACGGGCTGGTTGTCGCCTATCCCCTCGATTACCTGGCCTGGACCCCGACCATGGCCGGAGTCGCCGAGTCTTTTGCCTCGGCCGCCAAGGCGCTTCAGGTCAAAACGAAAAAGTTGATCATCACGGGCGAGGTCAGCCCGCTGGCCGCCAGGAACCTCAAGGCCGCCGGCTGGACCGTCGTGGCCCTGCGCCAGGGACTGCGCTAGGTCAAGAGATTAGAGAAGAAACAAGCAGGGCGCCGCCCTGCATCCGCCGGGGGCATGATGCCCCCCGGACCCCCTCGCCGGGAAACGCAAGCAGCTTTTT
>JAFABC010000274.1 GCA_023426275.1 Pseudomonadota bacterium
GAATACAACCGCGCCCTGCAACTGGCCATCAACGGCAACGCCAAGGGCGCCCAGGCCGCGTTCGAGCGCTTCGCCACGATCCATCCCACGAGTCCCCTGGCCCCCAGCGCCCTGTACTGGGTGGGGGAGAGCGCCTACGCCGCCGGGGATTACAGGGCGGCCGTCGACGAGTTCGACAAGGTGGCCAAGGGCTGGCCCGGACATGGCAAGGCGGCCGATGCCCTCTACAAGATGGCCATGGCCCAGGAAAAGCAGGGTGATGTCGCGGCCGCCCGGGCCACGCTCGAACGCTATCTCGCCAACTACCCCCAGGCGGAACTGGCCTCCGTCGTGCGCCAGAAACTGCAATCCCTGCCCAAATGACCACGGACGTCGCACCGCCGCCGGTTGCCTGGACGGGAGACGCGGCTTTTCTGGCCGAATACGAGGCCTGTTTGCGGTTGCGCCATACCCCGGGCATCGGCCCCCGGACCTGGAAACGGATTTTCGACCACTACCCCTCGGCCGTGGCCGCGTTGGACGATGTGGCCGCGTTTGGCGCGCGGGGGCTGTGCTCCGAGGCCATCGCCGGGACGCTTGCCCGGGGCGCGTCCCGGCCGGCGGCCCAGCGGGAGATGGAGGCGGCGGCGCGCAAGGGGCTGGTCCCCCTGCCGTACTACCACCCGGCCTATCCCGGGCGTCTGCGCGAGTTGCCCGATCCCCCGGCCGCGCTCTACGTCGTCGGCGACGCCGCCCTGCTTGGCGGGCCATGCGTGGCCATGGTCGGGGCCAGACAGTGTTCGCGCTACGGCTTTGCCCAGGCCCGGGACATCGCCGCCGGACTGGCCGCCGCCGGCATCACCGTGGTGTCCGGGCTGGCCTTCGGCATCGACCGGCAGGCCCATCTGGGCGGTCTGACCGGCCCGGGCCGGTCCGTGGCCGTGTGCGGCACGGGCCTGGACCTCGTCTATCCCGACGCCAACATGGACGTGTGGCGGCAACTGGCCGCGACCGGCGCGATCGTGAGCGAATTTTCCCCGGGCACGCCGCCCCAGCCCCAGAATTTCCCCATCCGCAACCGCATCATCGCCGGCCTGTCCCTGGGCGTCATGGTGGTGGAGGCGGCGGCGCGCTCGGGCAGCCTCATCACCGCCCGGCTGGCCCTGGACCAGGGCCGCGAGGTGTTCGCCCTGCCCGGTCCGGTCAACCTGCCGAGCTTTGCCGGCTGCCATACGCTGCTCGTCCAGGGGGCCCGGCTCGTGCAGACGGCCGGGGACATCGTGGAGGCTCTGGCCCGGGAGCTGGCCGCCTTCGTGGATGCGCCGCGTCCCCACGCGCCCGCGCCGTCCCCGGCGGCCGCCGCCGAAAAGGTCGGCCCGGCCCCAAAACGGGCGTCCGCCACGCCTGCCGCGCCGTCCCGTCCGGCCCGGGAGCGGAAGCCGGCCGCGGACGGGCCGTTGCCGGAACTTTCCCCCCTGGAAGCGCGGGTGCTGGCCCTGCTCGACGGCGGGCGCGGCCACATCGACGCTCTGGCCGCGCGTTTGGCGACCACGGCCGGAGCCCTCAACCATGCCCTGGTCCTGTTGGAAATGAAGGGTCTTGTGCGGAAATTGCCGGGCATGTACTACACACGGGACGTTTGAGGACGACCCACCCATGCAGAAAATCCCGCTGACGCTGGCCAAACCCGGCATGATCCTGGCCAAACCCGTGGCCCGGCCCGACGGCATGGCCGTGGCCGGCGCCGGTTCCGAACTGTCCCAGGGCCTGCTCGACCGCTTCGATTCCATGGGCGTGACCCATCTGGTGGTCGAGGGCGAACCGGTGCGCCTGGACGGGCCGCCCGGGGCTTCGTCCTTTGACAAGCGGTTGGAGCGGATGGACTTCCTTTTTCGCAAATTTCCCGACGACAAGTGGATGGGCCAGATCCGCCGGCTGCTGGACCATTATTTCCGCATGAAAGCCGCCGCCAACGCGGCCATGGCCCAGGCGGCCCAGGCGGCGCAGGCGGCCCAGGCCGCCGAGGCCGCCCCGCCGGAAACGGCCGGGGAGGGCAAGGGGGCTTGAGGCCGTGACCGAGGATCTGCGCACCGAGCGCAAAAGCCGCATCCTGGCCGTGCGCGACCTGCCGACCCTGCCCAAGGTGCTCGAGGAGGTCAGCAAGCTCGTCGATCGGCCCGACACCACCACCGAGCAGGTGGCCAAGCTCATCAGCATGGACCAGGTCCTTTCGGCCAAGGTCCTCAAGATGGTCAATTCGCCGGTCTACGGCTTTCCGGGCCGCATCAGCTCCATCGGCCACGCCCTGGTGCTGCTCGGCTTCAACGTCCTGCGCTCGATTATCGTCTCCACCTCGGTCTTCGAGGTCATGTCCGAGAACATGGTCGGCCTGTGGGAGCACAGCCTGGGCTGCGCCATGGCCTGCGGGGCCACGGCCCGGCTGCTCGGCTTCAAGGACGCCGAGGAGTATTCCGTGGCCGGCCTGCTCCACGACCTCGGCAAGGTGGTGGCCACGGTGCAGCTGCCCGACCTCAAGGTCGAGATCGAACGGCTGGTGGCCGAGCGCGACCTGTCCTATCTCCAGGCCGAGCGCGAGGTGATGGGCTTTGGTCACGACCGCATCAACGCCTGGCTGGCCGATTACTGGAAGCTGCCGCCCAACATCAAGGAAGGCCTGTCCTACCACCACAAGCCGCATCTGGCCCCGCTGTATCCCGAAATGGCCTGCGTGGTGCACTTGAGCGACTTCATGGTGCGGGTGTTCGAACACGGCTTTTCCGGCGACCTCGGCGTCATCTATCTGCAACCCCAGGCCCTCAAGACGCTCAAGATGCGCCCCATGCACTTCGAACAGCTTTTGGACCAGCTCTGCGAGCAGTTCGTGGAGCTCTCGGAACTGTCCTTTGCCTGATGCGATGACCGACGCCCTCTCCTGCCTGTTTTCCAGGCCGCAAAAGATCATGGTCCTGAGCCCCGACCCCGCCCTGACCGACCTGTTCGGCCAGGCCTTTTCCCCGGCCGAGGCCGAGGTGACGGCGCTTGGCCGGGGACGCGGCGCGGTGGAGCTGCTTTTCAACGATCCGCCGGACCTGCTCGTGGTGGACCGGGCCCTGGCCGACATCCCGGGCCTCGACCTCGTGACCATGGTCAAAAGCGAGAACGTCTACCGTCAGCTGCCCGTGGCCCTCGTCATGGACGAAACGGACCTCGGCCGGGACGTGGACTGGTGCGCCACCGAGGTGGACGAACTGCTGATCCGGCCGCTTTCCCCGGCCATGCTGCGCACCCGCGTCGCCCTGGCCCTGGCCCGGGCCGCGCGCTCCCTGGACGCCAATCCCCTGACCAAGCTGCCGGGCAACACCTCGATCATCGGCCGCATCCAGGACCTCATCGACCGCCGGGAGGATTTCGCCCTGGCCTACGCCGACCTCGACTATTTCAAGTCGTTTAACGACAAGTACGGCTTTTCCCGGGGCGACGAGGTGCTCATGATGACGGCGCGCATCATCGTCAACACCGTGCGCGCCGTGGGCGGGCACACGGCCTTCGTGGGCCATGTCGGCGGCGACGATTTCGTCTTCATCCTGTCCCCCGAGCGGGTGGAGGCGGCCTGTCAGGCCGTGGTGAAAAGTTTTGACGACATCGTGCCCCATTTCTACGACGCCGAGGACCGCGAGCGGGGATTCATCCACTCCGTGGACCGCGAGGGCAACAGCCGCACCTTTCCGCTCATGGCCTTGTCCATCGCCGTGGTCTTCAACCGCGACGGCCGGCTCAAGCACTACGGCGAGGCCTCGCAAACGGCCATGACGCTCAAGAAAAAAGCCAAGGAAAATCCCCGGAGCTGCTATGTCCTCGACAAGCGGCAAGGCTGATCCCTCACGCGGCGACGCCTCCGGCCCGTCCGAACTGGTCGGGCCGGTCGCGGCCTTTCTCGACTTCCTGACCGTGCAAAAGGGCTATTCCCCGGCCACCATCGCGGCCTATGGCGAGGACCTGAGCCAGTTCGAGGCCTATCTGGCCGGTCGGGGCCTGAGTCTGGCCCGGCCGGAGGCGGTCACGCGCGAGCACGGCCGGGGTTTTCTGGCCGAACTGCACCGCCGCCGCGTGGCCAAGACCTCCATGGGCCGCAAGCTCTCGGCCCTGCGCAGCTTCTTCCTTTTTTTGCGGCAAAAAAAACGGGTGGCGGTCAATCCGTTTTCCGGGCTCAAAAATCCCAAGCCGGAAAAACGCCAGCCCCGGGCGCTCAACGTGGACGAGGCCGTGGCGCTGGTCAGCCCGCGTCCGGGAACGCCCGAGGCCGACGGCTCCATTGCCGCCTGCCGCGATCTGGCCCTGGCCGAGCTGCTTTACGGCTCGGGCCTGCGTGTCAGCGAGGCCGTGGGGCTCGACCTGGACGACGTGGACCTGTCCCAGGGCGTGGCGCGCGTGTTCGGCAAGGGCTCCAAGGAGCGGCTGGCTCCCTTAAGCGACGCCAGCCGGACGCGGCTGCGGGACTATCTGCGGCGACGGACGGAATTGTCGCCCGCGCCGTCCGAACAGGCCTTTTTCCTGGGCGCGCGCGGCGCCCGCCTCAACCGCCGGCAGGCCGCCCGCATCATCGACGCCATGGCCAGGGATGCCGGCCTTGCCCGGCACGCCCACCCGCACATGCTGCGCCACAGCTTCGCCAGCCATCTGCTGGAATCCGGGGCCGACCTGCGCAGCGTGCAGGAGCTGCTCGGCCACGAGCACCTGACCACCACCCAGCGCTACACCCACCTCGAACTCGCCCGCCTCATGCAGGTCTACGACAAGGCCCATCCGCGCTCCGACGAGGCGGACAAGCCCGACCGGTCCTGACGCCCCCCGGGGGCGGAACGCTTCGATAATTGTTGCCGCATTGCGGCTGGTTGCGGATTTTTCCGTCGGGCCGGCCATATTTGTATTGCTCTCGCTTCCGCCAGGGGATATTCGGGAAATAGGGTAAAAAAGCTTGCAGCATGGAGGAGACGCGGCGGCGGACAGCGGAGGATGGCATGGACACATCCAGACAGCAGGTGGTCGAGGCGGCGGTGGAGCTTTTTACGCGTTTCGGACGCGAGGGGGTCAGGCCGCGCCAGCTCGTCCGGCGTCGGGCGTTCGCGCCCGAGGCCGTGTTTCGGCATTTCAAAAATCGCGACGAATTGTTCGCGGCCGTGCTTGCCCAGGTGCAGGCGGAGCTTTTCGCCTACCTTGAGGCCGCCTGTCCGGTGGAGCCCGGGGAAACGGCGCTGGTTTCGCTGCTGCGTCTGGCCGAGGCCTATTGCCGCTTCCTGGAAGAACGGTCGCCGGCCTACGGCGAAGTGCTCAGCAGCGCCATCCGGGGGGCGCTTGCCGGGGAGAGCGGCCGGGAGCAGGCCCGGTTCCTGGCCCGCATCGTCAGCCAGTTCGAATTGCTGTTGCGTCTGGGCCGGCTCGACGGGTCGTTGCGCGAAACCTCCCCGGAAACGGCGGAGCGCATCGTCAGCGTGCTCGTCGGCACGGTGCGCCTGTCCCTGACGCCCCCATCGGTGCGGGCGGCCAATCTGCGCGTCATGCTTACGGCCCTGGTCGGCGTCCAACCGGCCCGCGTCCGGGCCGCCTGAGCCCGCGGCGCGCGCCTTCGCAACGCGGCGTCGCCGTATGTCCAATGCGGCGCGCCCTTGTCTTGCGGGCTCTTCGGTTTTGTGACAAAACTCCCCATTCTAACAGAGTTCTTGCCACGTCAACCGGGAGGCCCTCATGATTCGACGTCTGCTGCCAGCCTTTGTTGTACTCCTGTCCCTTTGCGTTTGCCTTCCGGCCCAGGCCGGCGGCTTCGATTGCGCCAAGCCGCCCTACGGCAAGGATCTGTCTTCCATGGACGATCACGACTACTTCGTGAAGTTCATGGAGAAAGATCACGTGACGTATTACAATTACACAGGTCCCTGCCGGCTCGGCGTGCATGAACGTCTGGCCCCGGTCATTGTTTACGGCGTTGTGGACGGCAAGCTCTACAGTCGCATCATGCGCACGGAACATGACGACATCGACATCATCAAGTCCGTGACCACCAAACTGGCCGGTACGCCCGTGACCACAACCGAAGGCGACTGGCTTGTCATGCGTTGGGACTTCCCGGAAAAGCGCATGCGGATGAAGCTCAAGTACAACAAGGCGACCAAGGCCACCAAGTCGGCCATCTACTACGAGCCCCTGCGCCCCAGGACCCAGCCCGAGCCCGAGGATTCGCTGGACCGTAACTAAGGGCGGGAAGAGAAGAATGCCTCCGGCGGCCGGGAGGGGGTCACCCCCTCCCGGACCCTCCCGAA
>JAFABC010000276.1 GCA_023426275.1 Pseudomonadota bacterium
TTCGGGAGGGTCCGGGAGGGGGTGACCCCCTCCCGGCCGCCGGAGGCATCTTCTCTTTTTTCTTCAGGTGTCGTTTGATCGACGTGGAGCGTGTGGTAGTGGAGCGTCCATGATTGCCATGTACCTCGCCGTGTGCGCCACGGCCCTTGTGGCTTCCGGCCTGACCCTTTTTTCCGGCTTCGGCCTGGGCACCATTTTGACGCCTGTGATGGCCATTTTCTTTCCCATCGAGGCGGCCGTGGCCATGACGGCGCTGGTGCATTTCGCCAACAACCTGTTCAAGCTGGTTTTGTTCGCCCGCAAGGCGGATCGCGGGGTCTGCCTGCGTTTCGGGCTGCCGGCCGTGGCGGCCAGTTTCGGCGGAGCGGCCCTGCTGGTATGGCTGTCCGATCTGCCGGCCCTTGGCAGCTATGCGCTTTGGGGCCGGACCATGGTGGTTACGCCGGTGAAGCTGGTGGTCGGGGTGCTCATTGGCGCGTTTTCCCTGCTGGAGCTGGGGCAGGCGCTTAAGGGGCGGGGGCTGCCGCCTTCCTGGCTGGCCTTTGGCGGGTTGGTTTCCGGCTTTTTCGGCGGTCTGTCCGGGCATCAGGGCGCGTTTCGCAGTGCCTTCCTACTGCGCCTTGGCCTGTCCAAGGAAGCGTTCATCGCCACGGGCGTGGTGGTGGCCTGTCTGGTGGATGCCACGCGCCTGACCGTGTATGCCGGCCATCTGGCCGCGCCGGAAGTCTCGGGCAATCTGCCGCTTCTGGCAGCGGCCACGGGGTGTGCCTTTGTCGGGGCTTTTGCCGGAGCACGGCTGGTGCGCAAGATGACCATCGGGACGCTGCACCGGCTGGTGGGCGGCATGTTGCTGGCGCTCTCGGCTTTGCTGGCCGCCGGCATCATCTGACGTCTCGACGCGGGGAAGGAGGATGCGGTTTCCATGCGACCGGCGCTCTATATTTTTTCCGGACTGCCCGGCGCGGGCAAGACGACCCTGGCCAGACGGCTGGCCGGGCGGCTGCACGCGGCCTATCTGCGCATCGACACCATCGAGCAGGGGCTTCGGGAGCTGTGCCGGCTGGCGGTGGAGGGGGAGGGCTACCGGTTGGCCTATCGCCTGGCCGCGGACAATCTGGCGGTCGGCGTCAGCGTGGTGGCGGACTCCTGCAATCCCATCCGCCTGACCCGGCAGGAGTGGAACCAGGTGGCGATCGACGCCGGGGGAGCCTGCTGCAACATCGAGGTGTGCTGCGGCGACGCGACGGAGCACCGGCGGCGCATCGAAAATCGCAGGCCGGACATTCCCAATTTCATTCTGCCCGGCTGGGACGACGTGTGCCGCCGGCAGTACGAGGTCTGGGACAACGGTCCCCGGCTGCGCATCGACACGGCCGGGGAGAGCGCGGAAATGAGTTTTGTCCGCCTGCTGGCCGGCATCGACGCCTGGCGCGAAACCACGGGCGAGGGCTGACAAGGTTCGTCGGCAACCAGACAATGGCCCGTCATTTCAACTGACTGCTTTTATTGCCCCGACGATTGTACGGTGCGGTCACGCTGTGCTCTTTTTCGTGTTCCTGCTGGCAGGCGACGCATAAACGCACCCCGGGCAGGGCCTTGCGCCGCGCCAGGGGGATTTCCTCGCCGCATTCCTCACACTCGGTCAGACTTTCGCCCCGGGGCAGCAGACTGCGCGCCCGGGCGACCTCGTCCTCGATGGAGTGGGCGATCTGATCCTGGACCGCGCCGTCGCCGGCCCAACCGCTGGCCATGGCTGATTCCTCCTGTGTGCGAACATGGGGCCGATTCCATCGAAGTCAAGGCATGTGGCCCGTCGCCTTGCCGCAAGGCCTGGGCGTTGGTATGCCGGTACCATCTCGGGGGTCCCTTTGCGCGGACCCTCTTGGAGGAAACAGACATGGAATACGTTTCGGTTTCGGGCGTTGATCGCAAACTGTCCCGCGTGGCCCTCGGCACCTGGGCCATTGGCGGCTGGATGTGGGGCGGCGTCGATGAAAAGGAGGCCATCGCCACCATCCACGCGGCCCTGGACAAGGGCATCAACATCATCGACACGGCCCCGGTCTACGGCTTCGGCACGTCCGAGGAAATCGTGGGCAAGGCCGTGGCCGGCTATCCCGGCGAAAAACCGGCCCTGGCCACCAAGGTCGCCCTCAATTTCGACGCCGCGAACAACAAGGTCTGGCGCGATTCCTCGCCCGCGCGCATCCGCAAGGAGGTCGAGGATTCCCTGCGCCGCCTGCGGGTGGAGCGCATCGACATCTATCAGGTGCACTGGCCGGCCCCGCTGACGCCCTTTGAGGAAACGGCCGCCACCCTGGAGGCGCTTCGGGCCGAAGGAAAAATCGGGGCCATCGGCGTGTCCAACTATTCGCCCCGGCAGATGGACACCTTCCGGGAGACCGCCCGGCTCGACACCTGCCAGCCGCCCTACAACCTCTTCGAGCGGCAAATCGAGGCGGAGATCCTGCCCTACTGCCAGATCAACGGCATCGCCACCCTGACCTACGGGGCGCTGTGCCGGGGGATGCTCTCGGGCAAGATGTCCCGGGACCGGCAGTTTCAGGGCGACGACCTGCGCAAGGTCGATCCCAAGTTCAATCCCCCGCGCTACGAACAGTACCTGGAGGCCGTGCGCCGGCTGGACGAACTGGCCCGTGACCGGCACGGCAAGGGCGTGCTCCAGCTGGCGGTCCGGTTCGTGCTGGACAAGGGGGCGAGCATCGCGCTGTGGGGCGGCCGGCGGCCGGAGCAGATGGACCCGCTGCCCGACGTCTTCGGCTGGAAACTCGACGCCGCGGACATGGAGGCCATCGACGACATCCTGCGGGAAACCGTCACCTCGCCCGTCGGCCCCGAGTTCATGGCGCCGCCGGATGGAAATGGGAAGGTGTAAGGTGTAAGGTGTAAGGTAAAAAGAAGAGAAGATGCCTCCGGCGGCCGGGAGGGGGTCACCCCCTCCCGGACCCTCCCGAAAGGGGCGGGCGGCCGGACGTCTGGCTGGTCGGGCGGGGTTTCGAACGGTTGGCGGCGCATTTTTGCCCTGGCAAAG
>JAFABC010000282.1 GCA_023426275.1 Pseudomonadota bacterium
CCACCCGACCAGCCGGACGTCCGGCCACCAGCCCCTTTCGGGAGGGTCCGGGAGGGTCAGTGACCCTCCCGGCCGCCGGAGGCCTCTTCGTCGTTTAGACTGCGGGATCGGCCACAAGCCAGGTGAGGTCGCCGTCCGTCGGGCGCACCAGCGAGGCCGGCACGGCCGGGTCGGGCGTCGGGCCGAGGGCCTTTTGCAGGGCGGCTTCCTTGCCCTTGGCCGAGGCCAGGAACAGGACGTGGCGGGCGGCGTTGAGCAGTGGCAGGGTGAAGGTCAGCCGGGGCACGTGGGGTTCGACCGTGGTGGGCGGGGGTACGGCCGCCACCAGTTTTTTCGTTTCGCCCAAGGCCGGGCTGTCCGGGAACAGCGAGGCCGTGTGTCCGTCCGGCCCCACGCCGAGCAGGATCAGGTCGAAGCGGGGGATTTCCCCGGGCTGCGCGTCCAGGGTGTCGCACACCTCGGCCTCGTAGGTTTCGGCGGCCAGTTCGGCGGGCCGCAGTTCCACGGGCATGGGGTGGATGTTGCCGACGGGCACGGCGGTTGGCGTGAAAAGGACGGGCGACACCGCGCCAAAGGTGTTGCGCCGGTCGGCCACGGGCACCAGCCGCTCGTCGCCGAAGAAAAACTGGGTGGCGGCGAACGGCGCGCCAAAGCCCTCCCGGGCCATGGCCGCGTAGAGCGGCAGCGGGGTCGAACCGCCGGAAAGGGCGATGGTGAACCGGCCCCGCTGCGAAACGGCTTCCCTGGCGGCGGCGGCGACAAGGTCCAGGGCGGCCCGGGTCAGGGCCGTCGCGTCGGGAAGGCGTCGGATGGCGGCGTTCATGGCTTGAGTCCGTGTCCCTTGAGCAGCTTGCCGGCCTCCTGCGGCCCCCAGGACCCGGCCTTGTAGAGAAAGAGCCGGCTGGGATCGGGGCCGCCCAGCATGGGGGCCAGGAATTTCCAGCACAGTTCCACCCCGTCCTGCCGCCAGAAGAGCGTCTGGTCGCCCAACATGCAATCGAGCAGCACCTTGGCGTAGGCCGACAGGGCCGGTCCTTCGTAGCCTTGGTAATAGTTGAAGTTCATGGTCACCGACCGCAGGCACATGGGCCCCGGGGCCTTGGCCTGGAAGGTCAGGCTGACCTGTTCGTCGGGCTGGATGCGCAGCGTCAGCCGGTTGGCCTTGATGTGGTCGCCGAAGATTTCCCGGAACATGGAGTACGGCACGGGTTTGAACTGCACGGCGATTTCGGTGCGTTTTTCCGGCAGGCGCTTGCCCGAGATCATGTAGAACGGCACGCCCTGCCAGCGCCAGTTGTCCACGTAGACCTTCATGGCCGCGAAGGTGGGGGTGAGCGAATCGCCGGGCACGCCCTCCTCGTCGAGGTAGGCCGGGGCGCGCTCGCCGTCACAGGTGCCCGAGGCGTATTGGCCGAGCACGAGGTTTTTTTCCAGGTCGGCCTCGCTGAAGGGGCGCAGGGCCCGGAAGACCTTGCTTTTTTCGTCGCGCACGAGTTCGGCCTCGAACAGGGACGGCGGTTCGATGGCGCACAGGGAAAGCAGCTGCATCATGTGGTTTTGGAACATGTCGCGCAGCACGCCGAAGTGGTCGTAATACGAGGCCCGATGCTCGACGCCGATGGACTCGGCCGCGATGATGCTCACGTAATCGACGTAGCGCCGGTTCCAGACCGGCTCGAAGATGGCATTGGCAAAGCGCAGCATCAGGATGTTCTGCACGGTTTCCTTGGCCAGATAATGGTCGATGCGGAAAATCTGGTGTTCGGAAAACCGCGTGTGCAGCGCCTGTTCCAGCACGCGTGCCGTGGCCAGATCGCGGCCGAAGGGCTTTTCGATGACCAGCCGCGAGTGTCCCCTGGTCTCGTCGGCCAGCCCGGCCATGGCCAGATTGACGGCGATGTCCTCATAGACCGTGGGCGGCACGGCCAGATAGAAGACACGGTTGCCGCCGAGGTTCCGGGCTTCGGCCAGCTCGTCCAGGGCCGTGGCCAGGGCGGTGAAGGAGGCCGGATCGTCGTAGTGGACCTGCCGGTAGGACAGGCGCGGGGCGAGCTTTTCCCACAGCCCGTTGGCCTCCCGGCTGCCGTGTTCCTCCAGGGCGGCGCGCATGCGCTCCCGGAAGGTGTCGTCATTGAGTTCGGTGCGGCTGGCCCCGACAATGGCGAAGTTTTCCGGCATGTTGCCCCCGGCGTACAGATCGGCCAGGGCCGGCATGAGCATCCTTCCGGCCAGATCGCCCGTGACGCCGAAGATGACGAAGGTCACCGGCTCCTCGACCTGATCGAAGCGGCAGCTGGCGTCCGGCGCGGGATTTTTCGGCCGGCCGAGCACGACCTCGGCCAGGGCCGGGTCTTGGACATCAGCCATTGCCGTCCCTCCTCTTGACCGCGTGTCCGCCGAACTGGTTGCGCAGGGCGGCCAGCACCCGGTCCTGGAAGGAGTTGTCCTGCCGGGAACGGAAGCGCTCGAACAGCGACATGGTGATCACCGGCGCGGGCACGGCCGTTTCCACGGCCGCGGCCACGGTCCAGCGGCCTTCGCCGGAATCGTCCACATAGGGCTTGAGCGATTCCAGGCGCGGGTCCTCGGTGAAGGCGCGCTGGGCCAGTTCGAGCAGCCAGGAGCGCACCACCGAGCCGTGGTTCCACAGGTCGCAGATGGCCGGAAAGTCGAGTTTTTCCCCGAACTGCGAGGCGGCCAGGATTTCGAAGCCCTCGGCGTAGGCCTGCATCATGCCGTATTCGATGCCGTTGTGGACCATCTTGACGAAATGCCCGGAGCCGATGGGGCCGGTGTGCAGGTTGCCGCCCGGGCCGGTCAGCACGTCCAGGGCGGGCTTGATGGGGCCGACCGCTTCGGGTTCGCCGCCGATCATGATGCAGTAGCCCTCGGCCAGTCCCCAGATGCCGCCGCTGACGCCGGCGTCGCAGTAGCGCACGCCGTGCTTGCCGGCGGCGGCGTGGCGGCGCAGGTCGTCGCGGTACATGGTGTTGCCGCCGTCGACGATGGTGTCGCCGGCGGCGAGCAGGGGCAACAACTCCTCGATGTGCTCGTCGGTGGGGGCGCCGGCCGGCAGCATGAGCCAGACCACGCGCGGGGCGGGCAGTTTGGCCACGAGTTCGGCCAGGCTTTCGGCCGCCTCGGCCTTTTCGCCTTCTTCGCCGGCGAAGTCCTTGGCCTTTTGCACGGTGCGGTTGTAGGCGACGACCTCGATGCCGCCCCGGACCAGCCGTCTGGCCATGTTGAGGCCCATGCGTCCAAGACCGATCATTCCGATTTTCATGAGGGTTCTCCGCGAGAGGTTTCGCCCTTGCGGGCCGTTTTCGCCCGGCGGGACCGGACAAGGGCGACGGCGCGTTTGGCCGCCAGGGGAAAGACGCCGAGCAGGGCGAAGGACAACAGCAGGCCGGGCGACAGGATGCCGGCCAGGGAGTCCAGATGGCCGAGCTGGGCGCCGGCGTTGACGTACACGGCCGTGCCCGGAAGCATCCCGAGCTGGGACACGGCGTAGAAGGTTCCAAGCGGCATGGCGGTCAGCCCCATGGCCGCGTTGACCACGAAGAAGGGAAACAGCGGGATCAGGCGCAGCGTGAAGAGATAAAACGCGCCTTCGCGGCGGATGCCCTCGTCGATGGCCTTGAGCCTGCCGGTCAGGCGTCTGGCGATGGCGTCGCGAAAAAGGGTGCGGGCCAGGGCGCAGGCGGCCGTGGCCCCGATGGTGCTGGCGAAGGAGACGAGCACGAGGGTGGTCCAGAAGCCGAACAGCGCGCCCCCGGCCAGGGTCAGCACCGTGGCCCCGGGCAGGCTCAGGGCGGCCACGAGCACGTAGAGGACGAAATAGCCGATCAGGAACCGGGCCGGCGCGGCGGCGTAGGCGTCGGCCAGGGAGGCGCGCGACGTCTTGAGGGCATCAAGGGTCAGATGGCGGTGCAGGCCGAAGCCGAAAAAGGCGGCGACCAGGGCCAGCACCACGACCACCAGCCCGATTTTGCCAAGCGTCTTGCGCGTCACGCGGCCTCCTTCGAAAAACGGGCGATGTAGGCGTCCACATCGAATTTGCGACGGCAGCCGCTTTCCCGCATACACCGTATCTTGCCGAAGACCGGCCGTTCGGGCCAGGGACGGTCGTGCAGCCCCCCGACCGACCACAGCACGCCGACCACGCCGTTCGGGTCGCGTCCGTCCAGGGAGTAGCGGTCGTTGAGCCACAGGGCCGTGTCCAGGGCCTGCTCCGGCGTGGCCGACCATTCCAGGATCTTTTTGGCCCAGTACATGCGTAAATAGCCGTGCATGTGACCGGTGCGCGTCAGTTGCCGCTGGGCGGCGTTCCACAGGGCGCTGTGGGTGGCGGCGGCCTCGAAGGCCTCCCGGTCGTAGAGATACGGACGTCGGTCGGCGGCATGGTCGCGCAGGGTGCGGCGCGCCCAGTCGGGCAGGGCGGCGTACAGGTCGGGGCCGGGTTCGTGCAGGCAGAAGTTGTCGGCCAGCTCCCGGCGCACCACCAGTTCCTCGAAAAAGGATTCGGCTCCGGCCCGGGCCGCGCCGCGCGCCGTCATGAGCGCCCGGGTGGCCAGGGCGGCCCGCTGGGGCGCGAGCTGGCCGAAGTGGAAATAGGGCGAAAGGCCCGAGGTCGCGCCGGCATTGGGATCGTTGCGCTTTGCGGCGTAGTCGCCAAGCCGTTCGGCCACGAAGGCCGTCAGCCGGGCCGTGGCTGCCGCCGCCCCGGCTACGGCCGAGGCCACCGGGGGCACGGTCGGATCGCCGGCAACGAACGCCGCGGCCGCGCCCCAGTCCACCGGGGCAAAGCCGGTCAGGTTGCCGGCCGGAAGCACGGGCGGTTCGGGGAACGGTTCCAGAAATTCGTCCAGCCGGCGGTGGAGCTTCGGGCGCAAGGTGGCGGCGGTGTACTCGCGCTTGGGCGAGGCGGCCCGGCAGGGCACCACGTTGTGGGCGTCGACCTCGTCAAACGCGCCGTCAAAGCCCACGGTCACGGCCAGCCGCCAGGGACGCTTGACCGGCATGGGATCGAAGTCGGTCACGCAGGCGCCGGCTCCAAGCTCGCGCAACACGGCGGGCACGGTCGCGGCCGGCTCGCCCGGGCGCAGGAGCAGGGGAATGTTGCGCTGGCGCAGCCCGGCTTCGGTTTCGGCCAGCCCGGCCAGCATGAAGGCGTAGTGCCGCAGGGTGGCCCCGGGGAAGGTCGGGGCCAGGGCGAAAAGCACAAGCAGCGGCGCGCCGGAGCGCGCGGCCAGATCGGCGGCGTGCAGCAGGGCCCAGTTGTCGGCCACGCGCTGGTCGCGGCTCATCCAGTAGACGACCGGCCCCGAACGCGGGGCATTGTCGCCAAGCGGCGTGACGCGGGCGGGATGGACCTGCATTTTCCCCTTGTAGGCCGTTGGCCGTGTCGTGGCAAGTCGTGGCGAAGATTCCTGATACAGCTTGCTCCTGCATCGCCTCCTGGCGTAAGGAAGGGATCGTCTGCTTTCCCGTCGTTTCCGCTTGCCGGCCGGCGGTCAATTCCAATGCGGAGGTCCTTTCACGATGAGCATCCTGTTGCATCTGGCCGCGGCCGTTGCGGTCGTGGTTCCGGTTCTGCTTTTGTCCACGAACGCCCGGGCGTGCACGCGGGCCGTGTATCTCGGCGAGGATGGCATGGTCGTCACCAGCCGGTCCATGGACTGGTCCGAGGACATCAGATCCAATTTGTGGGTGTTTCCCCGGGGCATGGCCCGGGACGGCGCGGCCGGGGCGCGTTCCGTGACCTGGACCTCGAAATACGGCAGCGTCGTGGCCACGGGCTACGATATCGGCACCGCCGATGGCATGAACGAAAAGGGGCTGGTGGCCAATATCCTGTATCTGGCCGAGTCCGATTACGGCACGCCGCCGAAGGACAAGAAGCTGCTCAACATCGGCGCCTGGGCTCAGTACGTGCTGGACAATTTCGCCACCGTGGCCGAGGCCGTCGCGGCCCTGGCCCCGGAACCCTTTGCCGTGGTGGCCCCGCACCTGCCAAACGGCAAGGCCTCCACCCTGCACCTGTCCCTGTCGGACGCCAGCGGTGATTCGGCCATTTTCGAATACGTCGACGGCAAGCTCGTCATCCACCACGGCCGCCAGTACCAGGTGATGACCAATTCGCCGACCTTCGACCAGCAACTGGCGCTGAACACCTATTGGAATACCGTGGGCGGCCGGGCCTTTCTGCCGGGCACGGTCCGGGCGGCGGACCGGTTTGTGCGCGCCTCCTATTTCCTGGGGTTGCTCCCCCGCACGGCCGACGCGCGGGAAGCGCTGGCCGGCATCGTTGGCGTGCTGCGCACCGTGTCCGTGCCGCTTGGCGTGTCCGATCCCGGGCAGCCCAACATCTCGCCCACCCGCTGGCGCACCTTCAGCGACCAGAAGGATCTGGTCTATTTTTTCGACAGCGCCACCAGCCCTTCGATCCTCTGGGTCGAGCTGGCGAAAATGGATTTGTCCAAGGGCGCGCCGGTCAGGAAGCTGGAACTGACAAGCGGCCGGCTTTATTCCGGCAATGCCACGGACCAGTTCGTCCCGGCCAAGCCCTTCGTCTTCCTGCCCTACACGGAGTAGTCGCTGCGCCGCAGGCCGCAACGACAACGGCCCGCCAGCACACAAGCGTGCTGGCGGGCCGTTTTGCGAAGCGGGTTTCCCAAGGGCGCGGCCCCGTGGCCGCCGGAGGCTTCCGCCGCCTTTTCGCCCCCTCACCCCTTTTTGACTTCCTCCCACAAGGCGTTCCTGGCCGTCATGTCCAGGGCGTCGAGGTCGAGGCCGCGCTGCCCGGCCAGGGCTTCCATGGCCTTGTAGCGCGTCAGGAACTTGTTGTTGGCCATATCCAGGCAGGCGTTGGCCTTCAGGCCCAGCCGCCGGCCGTATTCGGTCAGGGTGAACAGGTAGTCCCCGAACTCCTCGGCCATGGCCGCCTCGTCGCCGGCGGTCACGGCCGCCTGGAACTCGTCCCATTCGGCCGTCAGGCTGTCCTTCATGGCCGCGTCGGATTCCCAGGTAAAGCCGGCCCGGGCCGCCTTGGAGTGGATGCGGTAGGCTTTGAGCAGCGTGGGCAGCCCCTTGGGCAGGGTGGCGTAGAGTCCGGCGTCCTTGTCCTTTTCCGCCCGTTTGATGCGCTCCCAGTTGCGCAGGAGCTGTTCGCGGTTTTCCACCTTCACGTCGGCGAAGACGTGGGGATGGCGGCGCACCATCTTGGCCGAGGCCGTTTCCAGGGCGTCGGCCAGGGTGAAGTCGCCGGCCTTTTCGGACAGGGTGGCCACGAACAGCAGCAGGAACATGACGTCCCCGAGCTCCTCGGCCATGCCCGGGGGATCGTCCGAGCGGATGCAGTCCACCAGCTCGAAGGATTCCTCGGTGATGTAATCGCAAAGCGTTTGCCGGGTCTGGGTCTTGTCCCAGGGACAGCCGTCCGGGCCGAGCAGGGTGTCGAGCACGCCCTGGAGCTTGGCCAGGGCTTCGGCCGGAGAGTTCTCGTTCATGGTTTCTTCTCTGTGCTTTCGGCCTTGGCGGCCGTTTTGCCGGCGGACGCCCCCTTGGGCTTGCCGTCGGATTTTGCGGCATGGGTGTCGGCGGCCGGCGTCTTCTTGTCCGGCCCCTGCGCTTTCGCGTCCTTGTGTTGCGCCTCGGTTTTGGCCTTTTCGGTCGCCTTGGCCGCCGGCGCGGGCTTTTTTTCCGGACTCGCGGCCGCGTCCCTGGCTTTTGTTTCCACGGCGGCCTTGGCCGGGGCCGGTTTTTGCTCGCTTTGCGTGGCGGCGGCCTTGAAGGGATTTTTTTTGCCGAGCCGGCGCAACTTTTCGTTGATGTCCGGGGGGATGAAGCGGATGAGCTTGGCGCTGAGCTGGTCGATGACCGGCACCAGACGGGAATCCTTGAGGAAATCGGGGTGCGGCGCGGCCAGATGGATCAGAAACAGCAGCACGGCCGTCAGGGCCACGCCCTTGCCCAGGCCGAAGGCGCCGCCGAACAGGCGGTCGGCCCACTGGGTCATGGTCACTTTGACGATTCCGGAGATGGCCAGGGCCAGAAACCACACGCCGAGCAGGGTGACGGTGAACAGGAGCAGATAGGAGGCCGTGCCGGCATAGTCGCCGGAAATGTATTTGGTCAGGTGCGGGGTCAGGGTCCTGTGGTAGGTCCCGGCGCAGTAAAAGGCCAGCACCACGGCCGCCAGCGAGCCGGCTTCCTTCACCAGACCGCGCAGGTAGCCGCGAATCCCGAAGTAGAGCCAGACGATGGCCAGGGACAGATCGGCGATATTGAGCGTCGGCATGTTCATGTGTGTTGGTGTTGCCGCGCGGCCGTGCGCACCCGCCTCTTAGCAAATGCCTTTTCAAAAACCAAGGCGCGTCCGCGCGGCCGTCCCGTCGCCTTGTCCGGCGCGGCGGAAGCGGGTAGGACGGAGAAAACTTCCCAAGGACGTGCGGATGGACCAGTCGCTTCTTCCGGTGGATATCGAGGCTTTCCTGGCCAAACGGGTGCTCGGCCAGGAGGACCTGCTGCGGCGCATCAGCGTTTCCCTCTACAAGCATATCCATGGCCTGCCCGCGCCCAACGTGCTGCTCGTCGGCAACTCCGGCACGGGCAAGACCACGCTCATGCAGGCCATCACCGAGCTCTACGACGCCCACGAGGCCCTGACCCGGTTTCGGGTCATGGTCATCATCAACGCCAACACCCTGTCGGCCGAGGTGGAGGGCGAGGACCGCACCACCCGGCTCTTCCGCAAGCTGGAGGCCCGGGCCAAGGTGCTCTTTGGTTCGGGGCTCACGGCGCGGGAGCTGGCCCACTACCTGGAAAACGCCACCGTGTGCGTGGACGAGGTGGACAAGATTTCGGGCCGGGTGTCGGGCAAGGCCAACGTGGCCGGCATCACCACCCAGTACGCCCTGCTCACGCTGCTGGAAGGCGAGCAGTTCCTGTACCGGGCCACGGTCAACGAGGACGGGCGCGAGGTGGAGGTGGAACTGGCGCTCAACACGGGCAAGCTGCTTTTCATTTGCGGCGGCGCCTTCGAGGAGCTCTACGATCAGGTCTACACGTGTCTGGTCAACCGGCGCGACGAACGCCGGCTCAAGGAAGTCTCGGAAGTGCAGCGCCGGCCGGACGGCTCGGTCTCCGTGCGCACGGTCACGCGGTTCAAGCTGCGGGATTATCTGCGGCTGGCCGATCTTTTCATCTACGGCATGATGCCGCAGTTCATCTCGCGTTTCGGCTCCATCGCCATGCTCGACGATCTGGGCCGGGACGAGTTGCGCCAGATTTTTCTCACCGCGCCCAATTCGCCGCTGGCCCTGTGCGCCGCCTATTTCCACCACATGGGCATCGAGCTGCGCGTCTCGCCCGAGGCGGTGACGGCCATTGCCGAGGCGGCGGCCAAGAACAGCCGCATCGGCGCGCGCGCCCTGCGTGAGATTTTCAACGGCCTGATCGCGGCCCACGAGTTCGACCCATTCCATTCGCCGCTGTTGCAGCAGACCGAGGCCGGGGCCGTGCTTGCCCTCGATCAGGCCAGCGTCACCGAGTACCTGACCCGGATGGAGTAGCCCCGGCCGCGTCCCCGGCCAGCGGCCGGGCCGTGACCATGAGGTCCTCGCCCACCCGTTCGGTGCGGTCGAAACGAAAGCCGGCGGCCTGCGCCATGCGCGGCGCCACGCGCCCGGAAAAGCCCGGCCGGGCTTCGGCGTCGCCAAGCACCTTGGGCGCGTAGAAAATCGTCAGTTCGTCCACAAGACCCTGGGTGAGCAGGCTGCCGGCCAGCCCGCCGCCGCCCTCGCACAGCAGGGTGTAGACGCTTGCGTCCTGGCGCAGGCGGGCCAGGCCCGGCAGCAGGGACAGTTTGCCGTCCGCGCTCCGGGGCAGCCCCCAGACCCGCACGCCCACGGCGGCGAGTTTGGCCGCGGCCGCGCCGGCCGCCGTGGCCTCGTCCGTCAGCAGCACGAGCCTGTCCGGCCGGTCGGCCAGCAGGGCCAAGGGCGCTTTTGGCGCGGGCAGCTTGCGCGTGACCACCACGGCCAGGGGCTGGGGATTGCGCGACAGGGCGTGCCCGGCAGGCAGCCGGTGGGTCAGGCGGGGATTGTCGGCGCGCAGGGTGCCGCCGCCGACCATGACGGCCTGGCTGGCGGCGCGCATGGCGTGGACCCGGGCCCGGGAGGCCTCGCCGCTGACCCAGCCGGAATCGCCGGTGCGCGTGGCGATGCGGCCGTCAAGGGTCATGGCCAGCTTGAGGGAGACAAAGGGCCGTCCCTTGGTCTTCCAGGTCACGAAATCGGCGATGGCGTCGCGGCAGGCCGCTTCCAGCACGCCGACCGTCACGGCGACGCCGTGTTGGCGCAGCAGCTCGGCCCCGCCCCCGGCCTCGGGATTGGGATCGAGACAGCCGACCACCACCCGGGCCACGCCCGATTCCAGCAGCCGGCGCGAACACGGCGGCGTCTTGCCGAAATGGTTGCACGGCTCCAGGGTCACGTACATCGTGCCCCCGGCCGGATCGACGCCCTTGGCTTCGGCGTCGCGCAGACATTCCACCTCGGCATGGGGGCCGCCAAAGACCTTGTGCCAGCCCTCGGCCACGATTTCACCCTGGCGCACGAGCACCGCGCCCACGCGCGGGTTGGGCGTGACGCTGCCCCGGCCGCGTTCGGCCAGCTCCAGGGCCCGGGCCATGAACGTCGTGTCAGCAGTCATCGGAGGACTCCAGCAGATCGAAGCCGATGTCGGCCTCGGCGACCATTTTGGCCGAAAGGGGATCGGGATAGCCCTGACTGTAGTAGATATGGTTGACCTGGCAGTTGATGAGCATCTTGGTGCAGATGAGGCAGGGCTGGGTGGTGCAGTAGATGTCGGCCCCGGCAATGGGCACGCCGTGCAGGGCGCACTGGATGATGACGTTTTGCTCGGCGTGCAGCCCCCGGCACAATTCGTGGCGTTCGCCCGAGGGAATGCCCATTTCCTCGCGCAGGCAGCCGATGTCCAGGCAGTGGGCGGTGCCGGTTGGCGCGCCGTTGTACCCCGTGGCCAGGATGCGGCGGTCCTTGACGGCCACGGCGCCGACCTTGCGGCGCAGACAGGTGCTGCGCTCGGCCACGAGATAGGCGATGCGCATGAAATAGTCCGGCCAGGGCATGCGTTTGTCCATGAGTATTGGCTCCGAAAAAAGAAGATATCCACCAAGAGTGGACCAAGGGCCGGGCGGCGTCAAGGCATGCCATCCGGCCGGCCCGGGGGAAAACGGACCTGGGCCGGAATTGGGTGCGTTGCTCTATTGTTGATGCCAATGCTCTGAAATTATGTATGAAAAACAGACGCACAGGAACAGATATAGCACAGTGAAGTGGATATTTTTCATCCTGTCTGCTTTGACATGAACAGGAAAAACCGCATAGTGTGGGTATTTTCCTTTTGGCATCGCTCTTGCTTCCCATGCATGAAAACAGCATAGGGGGAAGTCGCATGAAAAAAGGTATCGCCGCATTGTTGTTGGCCGGGGTGGTGTTGGCCGCCGGACAGGCTTTTGCCGGTTTCGGTTTCGGCCTGGGCTCGTGGTGGATGGATGGCGACGAGACGCCGCAGGGCGCGCAAGGCGCTTTTGCGGGCACGTGCCTGGGTGATGGCACGCAACCCGCCCTGGGCCTCGGTCTGGGCCTGGGCTACGGCGACGGCACCCAGCCGCAGCCCCAGGACGGCACCGGTTTCGGCAGCCCGCTCGTCCGTTAGGGCGGGAAGGCGACGAAGAGAAGATGCCTCCGGCGGCCGGGAGGGGGTCACCCCCTCCCGGACCCTCCCGAA
>JAFABC010000283.1 GCA_023426275.1 Pseudomonadota bacterium
GGAGAGGGAACCCCTTTTTTCAAAAAGGGGTTCCCTCTCCCCCGCAAACGGTCTTTTTCCCGCTGGGAGGCAACAGGTATGATCGCGGCGTTGGCGCGGCTGGTGAAGGTGGAGCATTCGGTGTTCGCCCTGCCGTTCGCGTATATCGGCTTGTTTGTGGCGGCCCGGGGCTGGCCGGGCTGGCGGGCGTTGCTGCTGCTGACGCTGGCCATGGTGGCCATGCGGTCTTTTGCCATGGCCGTCAACCGGCTGGCCGACGTGCGCTACGACCGGGTCAATCCCCGCACGGGCAACCGGGAGCTGGTCACGGGCGAGGTGTCGGTCGGGCAGGCCTGGGCGTTTACGGCCGTGTGCGCCGTGGTGTTCGTTGCCGCCTGCGCGGGGCTCAACAGCCTGTGTCTGGCGCTTTCGCCCATTGCCCTGGCCTGGGGCGCGTTTTACAGCCTGACCAAGCGCTTCACCTGGCTGTGCCATTTCGTGCTCGGCTCGGTGCTGGGACTGGCGCCGGTGGCCGGCTGGCTGGCCGTGCATCCGACATTCACCTTGCCGGCGATCCTGTTTGGCCTGGGCGTGACCTGCTGGACGGCCGGGTTCGACATCCTCTACGCCTGCCAGGATGTGGCCTTCGATAAGGAACACAAGCTGTGGTCCATGCCGGCGCGTTTCGGCGTGGGGACGGCGTTGCGGCTGGCGGCCTTTTCCCATGTGGACGCAGCACTGTTCTTCCTGCTGGCCGGCTGGGCCGCCGGGCTGTCCTGGATCTACTACCTGTTCTGGGCCGTGTGTTCGGCGGTGCTTCTGGTCGAGCACCGGCTGATCGGGGAAAACGATTTGTCGCGCATCAACGTGGCCTTTTTCACGCTCAACGGAATCATCGCCGTGCTGCTTGGCCTGGGCACGCTGCTGGCGGTGTTCCTGGCCGGGTAGGGAGGCGACCATGAAGGCGCTCGTTCTCGTTGTCGTACTTTTTTTTGTGGTCTGGGATCTGGGCTGGGCCGTGGCCGGCCTCAAGCAGACGCCGCCCTGGCGGCTTCGCCGGATGCGGCAGGAACCGGACAAGCCGCAGGTGCTCGACGTGCGCACCTCCGCCGAATATGCCATGTTCCACATCCCCGGCGCGATCAACCGGCCCGACGCCATGCTTGCCGCGCCGCAGGACCTGGGGCTCGACCCCAAGCGGCCGGTGGTGGTGGTCTGCATGACCGGGCACCGCTCGCCATTTGTGGCCAAGCGGCTGGCCGATCAGGGCTTCGACGCCTCGAATCTGCCCTGGGGCATGTTGGGCTGGAAGCTCGTGGGCGGCGAATCCGTTTCCGGGAGCAAGACGGACTAGTCCTTCTCCCGGCGCGGGGAGCGGGGCGGTTGCAGGCGCGATGGCGACCGGAGCTTTCCCGGCCGTCGGGCGCATGGACGACGCAGCGGGCATGCCCTTTGGTGTGTGCGTCGGCGGACAGAAGCAAACCGCGTTGAACGCATGAACGCCATGACCCCGATTTTTTCCCTTTTTCTGGCCGCCCTTGGGCTGTCCCTCGTGCTGACGCCGGTGTCGCGCTGGCTGGGGCGGCGGTTTTCCATCCTGGCCATGCCGCAGGCCCGCACGGTCCACACCACGCCCATGCCCAGAAGCGGCGGGCTGGCGCTTTTCATGACGTTTTTCGCCTGTCTGGCCCTGGCCTCCCGGGTGCTGCCCGCGTCCGCGACCGCGATCCTGTTCGACCGCAGCATGCGTTACATCTATGCCGGGGCCTGCCTGATCTTCGCGATCGGGTTCGCCGACGACAAATGGACCCTGCCGTCGCGACTCAAGCTCGTGGCCCAGATCGTGGCCGCCTGCGTGGCCTGTTACGGCGGGGCGCGCATCGCCACCTTCGCCATCCCCGGCCATGTCATCATCCACTTCGATCTGCTGTCCTACGCGGTCACGGTCTTCTGGTTCGTGCTGCTCATAAACGCCATCAACCTCATCGACGGCCTGGACGGGCTGGCGGCGGGGGTGGTTTTCTTTGCCACGGCCGTGCAGGCGGTGCTGGCGGTCATGCGCGGCGAGGCCCACACGGCCGCGCTGTTCGCGGTCATGGCCGGGGCGACGCTTGGATTTTTGCGCTACAACTTCAATCCGGCCAGCCTGTTTCTCGGCGACGGCGGCAGCTATTTCCTCGGCTACATGCTGGCGGCCCTGTCGGTGTCGGGATCGGTCAAAAGCCAGGTCGGCGCGACGCTGCTCATGCCGGTCATCGCCCTGGGCGTGCCGCTGCTCGACACCATCACCGCGCCGCTGCGCCGTTTTTTGCGCGGCCGGGACATGTTCGAGCCCGACAAGCGCCATGTGCACCACAAGCTCCTGAGCCGCGGCTGGTCCCAGCGCAAGGTGGTGCTGTTTCTCTACGCCATCACCATCTTCCTGGCCCTGTCCGCCCTGGTGCTGGTCAATTTGCGCAACGCCCCGGCCGGGCTGTTCTTACTGGCCGTTGGCGCGGCGTTGGTGCTGCTCGTGCGCAAGGCCGGCTATTGCAGCTATTTCGCCGTGGACAAGATTCTCGGCTGGCTGCGCGACGTCTCCGACGACACGGGCATCGCCCGGGAGCGGCGCTCGTTTCTCAATTACCAGATCGAGATTTCCCAGGCCGGGACCCTGCCCGATCTCTGGGCCCGCGTGACCGACGCCCTGGAGCATCTGCGCTTCGACAGGGCCGAGATGGTGCTGTCCGCAACCGGAGCCGCCACCTGTCGCCTGCGGCCCGATCCGCCAACCGCCGTGGGCGGGGTCCGTCCCGGGGACGCCTCGTTTCGCTGGCGGCGCGACCGGGAGGGCGGCGCGGACATGGAACTTTTGTGCTCGCCCTCGGTCATGAAGCTGGAGCTGCCCCTGCTCGGCAAGGACGGCCGGGTGCTTGGCACGCTGTGGCTGCTCAAGAATCTGGCCGACGATCCCCTTAACGAATTCACCCTGCGCCGGGTCGAGAATTTGCGGCGCACGGTCACGGCGTCCCTGGAGGCGCTCACGGCAAAGCCATGAGGGTGTTGCAGGTCGGCAAGTTCTATCCACCCGATCCCGGCGGCATCGAAACGGCCACGCGCCAATGCGTCGAACACCTGCTGGCGCTCGACGCGGCGGTCGAGGTGTTGTGCTTCGCCGGGCCGGGGCCCTATCATGACGCCGACGCCGCCTGTCCGGTCCACCGCGCCCGGGTGCTGGCCGCCGTGGCTTCCCAGCCCCTTTCCCCGGCCTATCTGGCGGCGTTTTCCCGGCTGGCCCCGCGCTGCGACGTGCTCCACGTCCATCTGCCCAATCCCCTGGCCGCCCTGGCCGTTTTCCTGGCCAGACCCCGGGCCCGGGTCGTGCTGCACTGGCACAGCGACGTCATCGGCAAGGGCGCCCTGGCCGCCGTCACCCGGCCGCTGGAATCCTGGCTGTGCCGCCGGGCCGATCTGGTCATCGGCCCGAGCCCCGTGCATCTGGCCGCCTCGAATCAGGCCGGGCGCTTCGCCGGCAAGGGCGCGGTCGTGCCGTTTTGCGTGGACGCGACCATGGCCGGGCCGGACAAGGCCGATCCGGCCGGCGTGGCCGCCATCCGGGAGGGCTGCGGCAATCGGCCCCTCGTGTTCGCCCTGGGCCGGCTGGTGCCCTACAAGGGCTTTGACCTGCTCATCGACGCGGCCGCCATGCTCCCCCCGGAGACGGTCGTGGTCATCGGCGGCGACGGGCCGCAACGGGACGCCCTGCGCCGGCGCATCGACGCGGCCGGGCTGGCCGACCGGGTGCGGCTGGCCGGTCGTATCCCGGACGCGGCCCTGGCCGACTGGCTGGCCGCCTGTGACATCTTCTGCCTGCCCTCGGTCACCCGGGCCGAAATGTTCGGCATCGTCCAGCTCGAAGCCATGGCCTTCGGCAAACCGGTCGTCTCCACCGATATCCCGGGCTCGGGCGTGCCCTGGGTCAACCGCCACGGGGAAACCGGCCTGGTCGTGCCGCCCGGCGATGCCCCGGCGCTCGCCCGGGCCCTGACCGGCCTGCTGGCCGATGCCGCCTGGCGCGACCGGCTGGGGCGCGGCGGCCGGGAAGCCGTGGCCGGGCGTTTCTCGCCGGCCGCCGCCGCCCGGGCCCTGGCCGACGCCTACGCCCGCCTCGCCTGATCGCCGCCGCGTCTGGACAGGTGCCCGTTTCCGTGGCTATACGGGCGGAAACCCTAAAGGAGCTACACCATGTCCGATCGTAAATGCGGCTGCCCGTGCAGTGAGTTCGCTCCCCTGACGCTCACCGCCATGGGGCTTGGCCTGCTGTTCGTGGTTTTTCTGTTCTTCGAAGCCACCACCATCCGCTGGTGGATCATGCTGCCGCTGGCCATTGTCAGCTTCCTGCTGTTCACCATCCAGCGCGGCCAGACCGAAGGGCTGGAGAAAAAAGCCTGCGACTGGGGCTACTGGATCATCATCGTCGCCTTCCTGCTGCGCGACATGTGTCTGTCCGGCCAGCTCGTCGCCGCCTACCATCGCCTGAGCGCCGCCGGCATCCCGCTGCATGGCTGATCGCCCCGACATTCCCCTGCGCCGCATCTCGCCCCTGGCCACCCAGTCGGAACATGACCGGTTCGCCGTGGTGGATGCGGCGCTGCTCGCCCAAAAGTCGCGCGACGCCGCAGCCAACGCCCGCCGTCGCGAAATCCACCGTTTTCACGCCGACGATGCGGCCGCCCTGCACCGCATGATCAATGCCGTGCAGCCCGGCACCTACGTCCGGCCCCACCGCCACCGCAATCCGCCCAAGGACGAATCCTTCGTGCTGCTCACGGGCCGGATGGGCTTTATCTGTTTCAAGGACGACGGCTCCTTCGACCGCGAGGACTGCGTCGTCCTCGACCGCGACGCCGGCGTCTACGCCCTGGATGCCCCGGCCGGCGGCTGGCACGCCATCCTCGCCCTGGTTCCCGACACCACGCTCTTCGAAGTCAAGCCCGGCCCCTATTCGCCGGTCGATGACAAGGACTTCGCTCCCTTCGCCCCGTCCGGTGAGGACCCGGACGCCGCCATGCGCTACCTGCGTGCGACCGAGGACCGGTTCCGGACGCTCATGGGACTGCCCGGACGGGACTGGTAGGCAGGGAGGAAGAGGAAGAATGCCTCCGGCGGCCGGGAGGGGGTCACCCCCTCCCGGACCCTCCCGAAAGGGGCGGGCGGATGTTGTGTTGGTCGGACGGTCCGGTGGTGGGCTTCGAACATTTGGCGGCGCATTTCTTCCCTGGCTTTGCC
>JAFABC010000287.1 GCA_023426275.1 Pseudomonadota bacterium
TTCGGGAGGGTCCGGGAGGGGCCGTGCCCCTCCCGGCCGCCGGAGGCATCTTCGTCTTTCTCCCCTAAAGATTTTGCACCAAAAAATGCAGGATCATACGGCGGCTGATTTCGCCGACGAGCACGCCGTTCTGGTCGATGACCGGCAGGGCGTTGATGCCCTTTTCCACGATCAGTTCGCTGGCCATGACAAAGAGGTCTTCGGGGTGGGCGAAGGGATAATCGGTGTCCATGAGGCTGCCGACGGTGGTGTCGGAGATGGTGGCCATGTTGTGCCGCAGGGCGTCGAGGAGCTGTTCGCGGCCGTTGAGCATGCCGGCCTTGGCCTGCTCGGTCACCGTGGGCGAGACGATGATCGACAGGAAATTGTGGATGGTGACCACGCCGAGCAGCCGGTCATGGTGGTCCACCACGTAGGTGTTGCGGAACACGTGGGCCATGCCGCCGTACCAGATGAGCACGTGCCCGATGGGCGCTTCGGGCCGGACCTTGATGAGCGTGGTGCGCATGATGTCGGAGATGAGCATGACGAAACCCGCGCCTTGTCTTTTTGTGAAAAAAAGTACGTCAAGCATATCAAGGCGTCACGGGCACGTAAAGGGTTGTTGCGCCCGAAGCGCAAGATCGTCCAAGAATTGTGGGACGGGCCATGACACGGTGCGGGCAACCACAAGGAGGTTGCCCATGTCGGTCGATACCCAGAGTGCGCTGTTGGACGGTCGCGAAATTCTGACGCCCGGCGGCGCGCGTGACGCCGTCGCGCTTCCCTGGAATCCTCATCCCGCCTTTCCGGGCGTGTCGCTCAAACACCTGCTCACCGGCGCGGACACGGACGGGGCGTTGAGCTGCCATCTGGTCCGGGTTGCGCCGGGCGCACGGTTGGAAAGCCATGTGCATGCCGTGCAGTGGGAACTGCACGAGGTCGTTGCCGGATCGGGGGAGGCCGTCATAGACGGGTGTGCCGCTGTGTATGCGCCCGGCGTGATGGCCGTCATTCCCAGCGGGCAGGGGCACGCCGTCGCGGCCGGACCCGAGGGGCTGACGCTTTTTGCCAAGTTCTTCCCTGCCCTGTTATAGGCCGGGGAAGGATATTCGCGGGCAAGGAGGACGACATGGCCCCGCCATGGCTGTCGGTGGTGCGGCATCCGGCCGTACCGGGAATCGAAGCGGTGCATGGCCGCCGTGTGCCGGCGGACATCGTGCGGCACGCCCACGCCGGATTGGTGGTGGGGCTGTGTCTGGACGGCGCGCGGCGCATCGTTTCAGGCAGCCGGCAGTGGACCGTGGCCCCGGGGGAGGGATTCGTTATTCCCCCGGGCGTCCCCCACGCCTGCCCGGCCCGGGGTGGGACGACGCCGGCCTATCTTGTCCTGGCGCTCGATCCGGGCCTGCTGCCGGCCGGCCGCCGGGGAGTGGACGGGGCCCGGGATCGGCCGTGGTTGTGGCGGGACGCCGTCGGGGCCGAACTCCTTGTCGCCGTGGCCGGGGCCCTGCGCGACGCGCCGTTGCGGGCCGCGTCCCTGGCCGTGGCCCTGGTCGAAACTCTGGATGTGCGTCTTGCGCCGCTGCCTGCGCCGCATCCGGCCACACTGCGGGCCAAGGCCCTGGTGGACGCCGCGCCGGACGCGTCGCTGACGCTCGCCGGGCTGGCCGAGGCGGCCGGCGTGAGCCCGTTTCGCCTGGAACGGCTTTTTGGCCACGATCTCGGCGTATCTCCGGGGCAATATGTTCTGTCGCGGCGGGTTGACCGGGCGGCGGCCTGCATCATTGCGGGCGCGCCCTTGTGCGAGGCGGCCCTGGCCGCGGGGTTTTGCGACCAAAGCCATTTGAGCCGGCAGTTTCGCCGGCGTATGGGCGTGCCGCCCGGGCGGTTCGCCGGGGAACGGCCGGCCGATTACACCAGGAAGAGCACGGCCGGCAGGGCGAGCCCCAGGACCGCGCCGGTCAGATGCGCCGGGGAAACCACGGCGTCGAGTCCCGATCCCTGCCGGGAGGCGGTTCGAAACAAGACCAGCGCCTGCCCGCCGGCGTAGGCGGCCAGCAGCGCGGCCAGCCGGGCGAACAGGTCGCCGCCGACGGCCGCGAAACCAAACAGCAGACAGAACGGCAACGCCGCCTCGATCATGCCCGCGCCCAGGCCGCCACGGTCGGTGCGTCCGGTTTCGGCGCCACGTCGCCGCCCATCCCAGACAAGCCAGAGGGCCAGCAGAAACGTCGGGCCGAAGGTGCGGAGGAGCAGCATGGGGCCGATGGCGGGCAGCAAGCCGCGTCCGGCCGGAATGGCCGGGGCGGCGTCCACGGGACACTGCCAGGAAAAGGCCGCCAGCCGCGCGTCGAGCAGGCCCGAAAGCGGCAACAGCAGCACGAAACCGATGGCCAGCAGCGACAGCCAGGTTTCAAGTCCCCGTCCGCCGGGCGCGCCGGAAGCGCACAGCACGCCGGCCACGCAGCAGGCGATGGCCAGGTCCAGGCTGGCGTTGACGGGCGTGAGCTTGGGAATGGCCACGAACTGCACGAACAGGCCGCCCAGACAGGCGCCCACGGCCAGAAAGGCCCGCAAGCGCCGGTCCCCCGGGACCTGCCGCCGGGCGGCTGTCCGGGCGGTCAACCAGGCGACCGCGCCCAGGCACAGTCCCAACAACGCGAAAGCAGCCAACCCGCAGCCCAGGGTGAGGGGAACGGACACGCCGTCGGCCGGGTCGAGGCCCGGGGCCAGCAGCGGATGGACAAGCCGCACGCCCGTAAGGGCAAGGGGCAGGCACAAGGCCAGCAGCCCGAGCGCCGGGGCCAGCAGGTCGGCCGGCTCGCGTCCCGGCAGGAACCGGCGGCACAGGGCCACGCCGCCGAGCATGGCCAGGGGGAGCAGGCTGGTGGCGGCGCACAGGGCGGCCTCGTTGCCGCAAAAGGCCAGCAGCAGATCGCGCAGCAACAGGCACAGCGCGCCCGCGCCGGCAAAACCGAGGGCCAGGGCGGCCGGTCCGGGCCGGCCCGTGGGGCTGGGACAGTCGTTCATAGGATTTGTGGCACACCTTGCGAAAGGATGGTCGGGGAAGCCTCGGGCGTTGGCCGACGGCCGTTTTCCAGGTGGCGGACAGCGCGGCCGCACGCGCCAAGCCCCTTGACGCGCCTTCCCGAGGTCGCCATTTCCTACGTGGCCGTTGACACTGCGTCAACGCAGGGACGCAATTTACGAGAAAGGACGAACGGGTGTCCAAGAAGAAATCACGCCCGCGCCCGGAGCCGGCCAGCCTTGGCCTGCCCCGGGAAGGGGTCGAAAGCCATGCCCATCTGGACATGGAGGAGTTTGTGGAAGACGGCGTCGCCGCGGTCCTCGACCGGGCGGCGGCCGCCGGCGTTGTCCGCGTGGGCAACGTGTTTCTGGGGCCGGCCGCCTACCGGACCGGACAGGCGCTTTTCGCCGACCGGCCGGAGGTCTTTTTCCTCCTCGGGCTACACCCCTGCGACACGGACAAGGTCGCGCCGGACGACCTGCCGGCCATGGCCGCCGCCTTTGCCACCGATCCCCGGCTGCGGGCCGTGGGCGAGATCGGGCTGGATTATCATTGGGACGCCTCCACGGCCGAGGCCCAAAAGCGGCTGTTGCGCGACCAGCTGGCCCTGGCCCGGGAACTCGACAAACCCGTGGCCATTCACAGCCGCGACGCCGAGGCCGACACCCTGGCCGTGCTCGACGACATGGGCTTTCGCGACCGGCCGCTGGTCTGGCACTGCTTCGGCGGCGGCCTCGATCTGGCGCACGAAGTCTTTTCGCGCGGCTGGCAGGTCTCGATCCCCGGGCCGGTCACCTATCGCAAGAACACCACCCTGGCGGAAGCCGTGGCGGCCATGGACCTGTCCCGGGTGCTGCTCGAAACCGACTCCCCCTATCTCGCGCCCGAGCCCTGGCGGGGCAAACGCAACGAGCCGGCCTTTCTGGCCTTCATCTGCCAGCGCGTGGCGGAGCTCATGGGCCGCGAGCCGGCCGAGGTCTGGCGCGTCACCGGCGAAAACGCCATGCGCTTTTTCGGCCTGTAACGGGCGGAGCGACTCGGAGAAGAGAAGAATGCCTCCGGCGGCCGGGGGGCATGATGCCCCC
>JAFABC010000288.1 GCA_023426275.1 Pseudomonadota bacterium
TTTGTCGGCGTATTTTCTTCCCTGGCTCTGCCAGGGAAGAAAATGCGCCGACAAGGGTGCGCCAGCGTCGCTTCGCGCCGCATCCCCCATCGAGGGGGTCCGGGGGGCATCATGCCCCCCGGCCGCCGGAGGCGTCTTTCCCCATCTTTTCCATAAATTCAAAGGAGAAACGACGATGCCCGTCAGCGAAAAGGAAGCCAAATTCAAGTATTGTCCGCTGCTGACCACCCATGACGACAAGCTCAAGTTCTGCCAGGGCTCCATGTGCATGATGTGGCGCGAGGCCGGGCCGGACGCCGGCTACTGCGGCTTGGCCGGTCCCATGCTGCCTCCGCCGGTTCGGAGCTGACGTCCCAGCCCGGCCGGCCAACCCAGCCGAGACGCCCGTTGCGTCGCGCGAATGTGTTGACGCGACGGGTTGTTGTGTTAAAACCCGAATGGGTTCAGGCGAGCATATTGTCTCCCGCAACCCGAGTACCCCATGTTGCGAGCACTCATCGTCGACGACGACCCGGTCAACAGCCGCTTCCTTCTGGAAATCCTGTCCCCCTACGCCGCGTGCGACACGGCCAGGAACGGACAGGATGGTCTGAACGCCTTTGACCAGGCCCTGCGCTCCGGCCACCCCTACGACGTCATCTTCGTCGATGTGATGATGCCCGGCATGGACGGGCATCAGGCCCTCGAGCGCATGCGCCACCTGGAACACGAACAGGGCATCTCCTCGTCCGGGGCGGCCAAGGTCATCATGATCTCGGCCCTGGACGACACGCGCACCGTGTACCGGGCCTTTTTCGAGGGACAGGCCCTGTCGTTTCTGGCCAAGCCCTTCACCTGCGATTCCGTGCTCAACGAACTACGCAAATTCGACATCATCCACCCGGACCACAACGCCCAAGGAGCCACGCATGAGCCAGACGCCCGATAAACGTTTCACGCCCCAGGAGCTGGCCGGTTTCGACGGCTCCGACGGCAAGCCCACCTACGTGGCCTACAAGGGCGTGGTCTACGACATCAGCGCCAGCCGCATGTGGAAGGCCGGCAAGCACATGAACCGGCACCACGCCGGCTCCGACATGGGCCTCGACCTGTCCCAGGCCCCCCATGCCCCGGATGTGCTCGAACGCTTCCCGCGCGTGGGCATCCTCGAAGCCCCGGCCCTGGCCCCCGAACCCGCGGCCGACCGCGTGCCGGCCTGGCTGTCGCGCTTCATGAAGCGCTTCCCCATGCTCAAGCGCCATCCGCACCCCATGACCGTGCACTTCCCCATCGCCTTTTGCGTCATCATTCCCCTGTGTCTGATCCTGGCCCTGGTCACGGGCTGGTCCGGCTTCGACGCGGCCATGATCGTGCTGCTCGGCGCGGCCACGCTTTTCACCCCCGTCGCCATCGTCACCGGCCTGTTCACCTGGTGGCTCAACTACGCCACGGCCGTGATCAAGCCGATCATCGTCAAGCTCATCGCCACGCCGCTGCTTTTCCTGGCCGTGCTGTGGGCCTTCGTCACCCATCTCCGGACGCCGGACCTGCTCGCCGCCCCCGGCCAGCACCTCGCCTACATCATCGTGGTCCTGGCGCTGCTGCCGCTGGTGTCCGTCATCGGCTGGTTCGGCGCGGCCCTGACCTTCCCCCCGCACGCCGACGAATAGAAAAAAAGACGAAGAACCGGGCGAGGCCTTACCTCTCCCGGACCTGCACCATTGGGGGGCATGATGCCCCCCAAGCCCCCTCGATAAAAAGGCAAGTAGTTCTCTCTTCCGGTCCCTTTGATTCCGGATGTTTTTCGGTTAGCCGGCTTTGCGGCGAACCGAAAAACATCCGGCGTCAAGGGGGGCCGGGGGGGGATTATCCCCCCCGGCCGCCGGAGGCTCTTCGCTTTCCCCTCTTCCCTTATTCCAACGGAAACCCGACCTGGAACGTGGTGCCCTGGCCGGGGTCGGTGAAGAAGTGGATGGTGCCTTTGTGCTTTTCGACGATGGAGAGCACGATGCTCAGTCCCTGGCCGACGCCCTGGCCGACATCGCGGGTGGTGTAGAACGGGTTGAAGATCTTGTCCTGGATTTCCGGCGGGATGCCCGGCCCCTGGTCGCTGATGGCGATGACCACGGTGTGCGCGTCCTGACGGCTGTCGATACGCACGCAGCCGTTTTCCCGGTCGGAGCGCTCCATGGCCTGCATGGCGTTGACGATCAGGCACAGCAGCAGCTGGTTGAAGTCGCCGGGCACGCAGGGCAGCGGCGGCAGATCCTCGGCCAGACGCAGTTCCAGGCGGACGGGATGCGACTGGGCGCTCCTGGCGATCTCGACGGTGGCCCGGATGGCCTCGTTGACGTCGATGGCCTGCCGCCCCAGGCTTTCGGCCCGGGCGAAGCGCTTGATGGAGTGCACGAACCCGGCCACGCGCTCGACGCCGACGAGACTTTCCTCCAGCGCCTGCGGCAATTCCGTCACCACGGTTTCCAGATCATGTTCGCGTCGGTAGCGTTCGATTTCACGCCTGGCCGCCTCCACCGCCGGGACATCGGCGACCTGGGCCAGGGCAGCCGCGTACGTGTCGAGCAGCGTCAGGACGCGGTCCAGGTTGGTTTTGATGAAATCGAGGTTGCCGGCCACATATTGCAGCGGGGTGTTGATCTCGTGGGCCACGCCGCCGGCAAGATGGCCGATGGCTTCCAGGCGCTTGGCCGTGGCCAGCTGGGCTTCCAGTTGCCGCAGCCGGGTGATGTCGGTGAAGACTTCCAGACTGCCCTGGAAATCGCCGTCCCGGCCGACGATAGGCGACGGCGAGGCCATGACGCAGACCGGCCGGCCGTCGGTGCGGCGCAGGGTGATTTCGTAGGGTTCGGCCAACCCGTCGCGCCGGGCGGCCAGACTGGCGAAGAATCGGGCGTGATCGTCGGCCCGGATGCGGTCCGTGGCCGGCCGGCCGACAATGTCCGCCAGCGTGCATCCGAGCATGTCGGCCAGGGTTTCGTTGGCGAAGTCGATGCGGCCGTCAGGAGAAAAAATGACCAGCCCCTGGTGCATGAGATCGACCAGGGTGTGGTAGCGCTCCTCGCTGCGGGCCAGATCGGCCTCGAGTTTGCGCACCCGGTCGGCAAGGCGCGCCCGGGCCTGTTCCGGCGGCTCCGCGTGGTCCAAGGCGATTTCGGGCGTGTCGGGCAGGGAGGCCATATCCCCTCCGGCGAATAACGTCGGCACATGATTGCCCAAAGCCACGACCGCGTCAATTCCCGGAGGAAGAGGCCTCCGGAATCAAAGGGTCCGGAAGAGAGAACTGCTTGCCTTTTTATCGAGGGGGTTTGGGGAGCATCATGCCCCCCAATGGTGCGGGTCCGGGAGAGGCAGCGCCTCGCCCGGTTTTCTACCGGACGAGCAGATGGAGGACGAGGACGCCGAGCACCAGGGCGGGATAAAAGCTGGCCCGGTTGAACAGGGCCGAGGCGTCGGCGTCGTCCAGGCCGGCCGCCAGACGGATGGCCGGCGGCAGCAGCAGCCAGCTTCCGGCCAGCAGGGCCAGCAGCCACAGCGGCGCGGACACGGCCAGGGGCGAGGCGGCCAGCAGCGGCGCGGAAAAAAGCAGGCTGGCGGCCAGGGTGACCACGGCCAGCCGGCTGGCCCGGCGATAGCCCAGGACCACGGGCACGGTGCGCGCGCCGGTGATGGCGTCGCGGGCGGCGTCATGCCAGTCGGCCGGGATGTTCTGGCCGCCGATCTCCCAGGTGAAGACCCAGGCGAACAGGCCGGCAATGAACCAGGGCGAGGGATCGGGCACCACGGCATAGGCCGCGGCCAGCGGCCCCAGGGACTTGACCACGCCGTTGATGAGCGCCCGCAGGTGGGTGACGGTGAGCAGCAGGCAATAGGCGGTTTCCAGGAAACAGCCGAGCACCAGCAGCCAGGCGCACACGGGATTGAGGGCGTAGGCCCCGGCAAAGGCGATCACGGCCCAGCAGAGAAACCAGACGATGGCCGCCGGCAGGGACAGGCAGCCGTGGGCCAGGGGATGGCGGATAAAGGCCGCGTCCAGGTAGTTGCAGCGCGCGTCCTGGCCGCTTTTTTCCACCTGCCGCCTGTCCGAGCGGTAATCCACGATGTCGTTGAGGGCGTACACGGCGGTGTAGCCGGCAAAGACCGTCAGGCAGCCGAGCACCACCACGGACAGGGACGGCAGCCCGCCCCGGCACAGCAGGGCGGCGCAAAAGGGGCCGGCCAGATCGAGCAGGCCGTGGGGCGTGCGGGACAGGGCCAGATAGACCGTAAAGGCGAACCGGCCGCGGGGACCGGCGGCATCCGACGCGGACGAACCTGTGGTAACCAATGCTAGTGAGCCTCGTCTTCCGGCGCGACCTTGCCGCTGAAGACCCGGTATTGGTAGGCGTTGTAAAAAATGAGCACGGGCAGCAGGCCGCCGACCACGGCCAGCATGATGCGCAGCATCCCGGCGGGCGAGGCGGCCCGCATGGCGGTCACGTCCGGCGGCACGATGACCGGGTAGATGTTCGCGCCAAAGGCGGCGAAGACAAAAACCAGCATGGCGGCGCACCACAGAAGCGGCGAACGCTCCCCGCCCCGGGCCAGCGCCCGCAGCGCGGCGGCGGCGCACAGCACGGCCAGCACGGCCAGCCCGAGAAACGATCCCGACAGGCCGCCCCGCCCGGCCCGGCCGGCCAGATGGGACAGGCTGCCGTCCAGGGCGATCAGGCCGACGACCAGCACCAGCATGGCCACGGCCGCGCCCCCGGCGCGCGTTCCCCACTGCCGGGCCTTGTCCTGGAGCGGCCCGGAGGTCTTGAGCACGAGCCAGGCCGCGCCGAGCAGGGCGTACAGGCACAGCAGCGTGGCCGCGGCCAGCAGGGGAAACGGGGCCACCCAGTCGAACGGGCCGCCGACATAGCGCAAGCCGTCGAAACGCATGCCCTGCAGGATGCCGCCGAGCAGAAAGCCGTGGGCCAGGGTCACGGCCACGCTGCCCCAGCCGAACAGCCGGGACCAGGGCCGCTTGTGCCGGGCCTCGGCCCGGTATTCCAGCCCGATGCCCCGGGCGATGAGGGCGAACAGCAAAAATCCGGCCGGCAGGTACAGGGCCGGCAGCACCGTGCCGTAGACCAGCGGAAACGCGCCGAACAGCACGCCGCCAAGCATCACCAGCCAGGTCTGGTTGGCGTGCCAGACGCTTTCGATGGATTCGGCCATGACGCCGCGCCAGGACTCGTCCCCGGTAAACAGGCACAGGATGCCGACCCCGAGGTCGAAGCCGTCGGTGAAGACATACAGCCACAGCAGCAGGGCCATGATCCAGTACCAGACGCTGGCAATGTCCATTTGTCCATTCATGTCAGTCGCCTTTGCTCACGCAACGGGTTGACGCCGGTCGCGCCCGTGGTTTCCGGGCGGCAGTTCGTCCAGGTCCGGGCCTTTGCGCAGCAGTTTGCCCATGAAATACGCGAAGAGGACGAACAGCACGGCGTACACGGCCAGAAAACCGGCCAGCGACACCCAGACCTCGCCGGCGCGCAGGGCCGAATGGCCGTGGTCGACGCGGATGAGTCCGTAGGCCAGCCAGGGCTGGCGTCCCACCTCGCGGGTGATCCAGCCCATGAGCACGGCCAGATAGGCCCCGCCGGCCATGATGACCCAGGCGTAAAAGAGGTAGCGCCGTTTCGGGGCCGTTTCCGGGGTCAGCCGTCCCCGCCGCCATTCGAGCAGCGTCCAGGCCATGATGGCGATCATGGCGAAGCCAATGCCGACCATGAGCCGGAAGGCGTAAAACGGCAGCACGATGGGCGGCCGGTCTTCCTTGGGGAAATCCTTGAGCCCGGGCACGGTGCCGGTCATCGAATGGGTGATGAGCAGGCTCAAGGCATAGGGAATCTCGATCTGGAAGGCGTTGCGCTCGTTTTCCGGGTCCGGCCAGGCCAGCATGTTCCAGGGCGCGCCGGTGCCGGGCTTGTTGGTGTCCCAGTGGGCTTCGATGGCCGCCACCTTGGCCGGCTGGAGCCGGCCGATCTCCTGGCCGTTGGAATCGCCGACAAGGGCCTGGAGCGGCGCGAAGACAATGGCGGCGATGGCCGCGATCTTAAACGATTTGAGGTAAAAGGGGACGTTTCGCCCGAGCAGGATGTTGACGCCCGAGACCGCGCCGATGACGAACACCGTCAGCTCCAGGCAGGCCAGATACATGTGGGAAAAGGCCAGGGGCAGGTCCGGCGAGAAGATGGCGGCCAGATAGTTGTCCACCACGAAGATGCCGTTGGCGACATGGCCGCCGGCCGGGGTCTGCATCCAGGAATTGGCCACCAGGATCCAGAAGGCGGACAGCGACGAGCCAAAGGCCACCATGATGGTGGAGAGGAAATGCATCCTGGGCCCGACCCGCTTCCAGCCGAAAAGCATGATGTAAAGGAAGGCGGATTCGAGCATGAAGGCCATGGTGCCCTCGAAGCCGAGGACCTGGCCGAAAAAGTTGCCCACCGTGGCGGAAAACGGCCCCCAGTTGGTGCCGAACTGGAATTCCAGGGGGATGCCCGAAACCACGCCCACGGCGAAGTTGACGGCGAACAGCTTCGACCAGAAACGGAACTGGCGGTAATAGAGCAGGTCGCCGGAACGCAGCCACAGCCATTCCACCAGCACCAGATACAGGGCCAGCCCGATGGTCAGGGTGGGAAAGGTGATGTGAAAGGCGGTCGTGAGGGCGAATTGCACCCGGGACAGGAAAACGGGATCGGTCAGGTATTCCACCATGGCGGCTCCAGGGGCCTACGGGCGCGGGCTTTTGACGGCCACGCCCAGAATGTAGAGGCACGAGGCGTGAAATCCCGGCAGAAGGCCCAGTCCCTCTTCGGCCAGGGCGGCCCGGAACTCGGCGTCGTGAAACCGGTTTTCCCTGGGATGGGCCAGCATGACGCGAAACACGGGATTGGCGTACAGCGGCGGATAGATTTCCTCGAAATAGAACGTGCCGCCCGGACGCAGCACCCGGGCCACCTCGGCCACGCCCCGCCGCCAGTCGGGCAGGTGGTGGATGATGCCGAAGTTGACCACCGCGTCAAAGGCGTTGTCGCCGTAGGGCAGGCGCTCGGCGTCGCCCAGCACGAACAGGCTGTTGGCCAGGGGGCCGGTCTTGGGCCGGCGCGAGGCCACCCGGATCATGGCCGGGTCCACGTCCAGGCCGTGGTAGAGCCCCGGGGCGAAGGTCCGGGCGAAGATGCCCGCCCCGCCGCCGTCGCCGCAGCCGATTTCCAGCACCCTGGCCCCGGCCGGGATGGGCCGGGTGGCCCGAAAATAGCGCACCTCGCGCCATTGGGCGATCTTGCGCACGAAACTGCGACAATAAAACCGTTCCGGCCAGTTGACTTCCATGCTTCCCCTTGCCGTCGCACGAGGCGACCGTTCCATGTTGCACCAGACAGCCGGGGGCGCTGTCAAGGAAAATCTCTATACGCGGCTAGACCTTGCGACCGGTGAACACCCGCGCCAGCCCGAAGGTCAGGTCCGTCACCCGGCACTCGGCGAACCCGGCCTCGGCCATGTGGGCCAGGAAGTGCGCGTCGCTTGGAAAGGCGTCCACGGACTCGACCAGATAGCTGTAGGCGTAATCGGTACGCGACAGAAAGTTGCCGAACGGCGGCAGCACGCGGTCGAAATAGAAACGATAGGCCGCCCTGCCGAGTTCGTTGCGCGGCATCCCGAATTCCATGATGTGCATCCGCCCGCCCGGGACCAGCACGCGGTGAAACTCCCGCATGACCGCCACCCGCTCGGCGATGTTGCGGATGCCGAAGGCCATGGTCACGGCGTCGACGCAGGCGTCGCGCACGGGCACGTCGCGGCAGTCGGCCACGGCCAGCCGGTAGCCGGTCACGCCGCGTTTGGCGATCTTTTGCCGGGCCACCTCGATCATGGCCGGGGAGAAATCGAGCCCGAGCACGCGCAGTCCGGGCCGGCGGCGACGGATGGCCAGGGCCACCTCGCCCGTGCCCGTGGCCGCGTCGAGCACCAGCCCTTCGCGCGGGGCGAGCATATTGACGAAGCGCCGCCGCCAGTAAATGTCCACGCCAAGGGACAGAGCGCTGTTTTGGAAATCGTAGGAAAAGGCGATGTCCTCGAACATCCGCCGCACGAGCACGTCACGCATGGGGAGCTCCTTCAGTCGAAGCGGCCTGCGCCGGCTCGACCAGCCGCAATTTCTGCCACGTCCCGGCCCGGTAGCGCAAGGCCAGGGTCACGGCCAGCACGAAGGCGTAGAACACGAACACCCCCCACAGCCCGACGATGCCGCCATGCAGCACGTGCACGGCCAGCCAGGCCGGTAAGATCAGGGCGCCCCAGGAGACCGCGGCGGCGGACAGCATGAGAAAGCGCGTGTCCCCGGCGCCGCGCAGCACGCCGAAGCAGGTGTGCAGCACGATGTCGCAGGCGCCAAGGCCCACGCCGCAGGCGAAAAGCGGCCGGCACAGCGCCACCACGGCGGAAAAACCGGCGTCGTCGCCGCGCGGCCGGAAAAACCCGGCCAGCGTCTCGGGCAGACCCAGGAACATGGCGGCCATCACGGCCATGTACACGGCCATGAGGCGCAAGGCGCTGCCGGCGGCCCGGCGGGCCTCGTCGGGCCGGCCCGCGCCCATGGCCTGCCCCACCACCACGGCCAGCCCCGAGGACAGGCCGAGCAGCGGCATGAAGGCCGGGGTGTTGGCCGAGAGCACGAGGCTTGTGGCCGCCAGCTCCGTGGTGCCGAGCTGCCCGGCCAGGGCGATGAAGAAGGTGACCGCGAACATGTCGAGAAAAATCTGCGCCCCGCCCGGCGCGCCGAGCAGCACGAGTTTTTTGAACACGGCCGCGTCCGGCCGAAAGGCGCGCCGCACGGCAAAGAGCCGGTCGTTTCGCCGGGTGAAGACGAGCACGGCGTAGGTGCCGGCCATGGCCGCCCAGGCCGCGACCGTGGCGATGGCCGAGCCGGCCACGCCCAGGGACGGCACTCCGGGGCCGCCGAAGATGAGCAGGTAGTCGAGGGGGATGTTGAGAAGCGCCCCGCCGAAATTGACCAGCATCACGGCCCTGGTCAGGCCCCGGCCGCTGAAAAAGGCGGCCAGGGCGGACTCCAGCACCATGAGCCCGGCCCCGAACATGAGCACCCGGAAATAGACCGCCTCCAGCCGGCGCACGGCCGGGGCGTGGTCCATGAGGGCGAACACGGCGTCGGCGGCCAGGGCCAGGGCGCACAGGCACACGGTGGCAAGCGCGGCGAAGTGGATGCCCTGCCACAGCACCGCGCCGATGGCCCGGGGCCGGCCCGCGCCCACGTTCTGGGCGATGAGCACGCCGACATAGCCGGCCGTGCCCAGGAAAAAGGACGTGCACAGGAAAAAGGCGGCCCCGGCCGGCATGGCCGCGGCCAGGGCGTCCTGGCTGTACCAGCCGAGAAACAGACGGTCGGTCAGGTGCATGGCGGTGATGGAGGCCATGCCGGCCAGAAGCGGCAGCCCCACGCGCAACACGTGGGCGTAGCCGCCCGGGCCATGCCAGCGTTGCATGACGGAGGACCTCGTCGGCCCGTTTCGGGCCTGATCTGGATGGCCGGACAGCCGGGCCATCGCATGGGAGGGCGAGGCGGCAGTATCTGGCAAAGTTTTTGCTACGAGTCAAGCCAGTTGGACCGGTCGGGCCAGCCGGACCGCCGTCCGGGCCCGCAACCCCGAGGAGCAGCCCATGTCATCCGATGCCAAAGCCGCCTGTGTCGATATCCTGGAGGCGCTGCTGACCGCCCCGCCGGCGGTCGCGCCGCACGACGAGGTCACGGAGCGCTTTCCCAACCAGCGCGCCCTGGCCGACCTGCTGCGCCGGGCCGGAGCCCGATCCCGGGGCGAACCACGAAAGCCGGCCGCGCCGACACCCCCGGCGACACCAATCCCGGCGGCCCCGGCGGCCCCGCCGCCGTCCGAAGCCGTCGCCAGCGCGCCGGTCGCGGCCCCGACGCCCAGACGGCGCAAGCGCAAGACCACCCAGTATTTCGCCGTGGCGACCGCCGCCCGGCTCGACCGGGCCAGGACCGCCCTGGCCGTCGGCCGCCCGGGCCGCACCACCAAGTCCGGCATCGTGGAAGCGGCCCTGACCCTGGCCCTGGACGCCTTCGAGGCCGACAGGGGCGAAAGTCCCCTGGCCCGCCGCCTGGGCGTGGCCCAGGCCGACGGCGCCGACCGTCCTTCCCGCAGCAAGTAAGCCATTCCCGGAGGGCCCCATGCTCGCCATCTGCCCGTTTTGCCGTGCCAGACACAACATCGCCGACCCTGCCCCGGCTTCCGGGGTGACCTGTCCAAGCTGCCACCGGCGTTTTGCCGTCGCCGGTTCCCGACCGGCTCCCGTCGCGGTCCCGGCCCCGGCCGAAGTCGCCCTGGAGCTGGCGGAGGAAGCGGAAGCCGCCCCGGTCGCGGCCGCGGCCGTGTACCGCATCGAACGCCCCCATGGCGTGTTCGACCGGCCGGCCGTGGTCGAGCGCCGGATCAGGACGGCGGCCACGGCCGCGGTGGCCGAAACCGCCTTCGCCCCCAAGCCCGAGGATGCGCCGGAGCCGCCGGTCATGGCCGAGCCCGATCCCGAGGAGCAGCGCATGGCCGAGGCGGCCCTGTCGGCCATCCGCCGGCAAATCGCCGCCGCGCCGGCCGCCGCGCCGCAGCCCGCCCCCAAGGCCCCAACCGCATCGGCCATCACCCCGGCCCGACGCATCGGCGTGATGCTCAGCAAGGGGGGCGTGGGCAAGACCACCACGGCCGTCAATCTGGCCGCCGCCCTGGCCCGGGCCGGCCGACGCACGCTGCTCATCGACGCCGACACCCAGGGGCAGGCCGCCTATGCCCTGGGCGTGACGCCGCGCCTGGGACTGGCCGAGTTCGTCGAAGGCACGGCGGACGCGGAAACGGCCCTGTGCCCGGCCCGCGACAACCTGTGGCTGCTGGCCGGCGGCAAGGGCCTGTCCGGGCTCAAACGGCTGATCAGCCGCAAGGATTTCGGCGGCGAACGCACCCTGCTCGAAGCGCTGGCCCCCCTCGACGCCCGGTTCGACGTGGTCATCGTGGACTGCGCCCCGGGCTGGGACGCCCTGTCGGTCAACGTGCTGTTCTACGTCGGCGAGGTGCTCGTGCCCGTGGCCCTGGAAGCCATGTCGTTGCAGGGCTTTTCCGAATTCCTCCAGAGCTTCGCCGCGGTGTCGCACTACCGGCCGGAACTGACCCTGTCCCATATCGTGCCGACATTTCTGGACAAGCGCGTGCGCGGCCCCCTGGCCCTCTACGAGGAGCTGGCCGAACTCTACCCCGACCGGATCACCCCGCCCATCCGCTACAACGTCAAGCTCTCCGAGGCTCCGGCCGAAGGCCAGACCATCTTCGAATACGCCCCCCGCTCGCCCGGCGCGCGCGACTACGCCGCCCTGGCCGCGACCGTGGCCGGCGAAGCGGCGGACTGAGGACAAGAGAAGAGCCTCCGGCGGCCGGGGGGGATAATCCCCCCCGGACCCCCTTGATGCCGGGC
>JAFABC010000314.1 GCA_023426275.1 Pseudomonadota bacterium
CGGCGTCCGGGGTCAGGCCTTCGGCCTGGGCCTCGTAGGCCAACAGCACGCGGTGGCGCAGCACGTCCGGGGCCAGCGCCTTGACGTCGTCGGGCGTGACGTAGCCCCGGCCGGACAGCAGGGCCATGGCCCGGGAGGTCTGGGCCAGGGCGATGGCGGCCCGGGGCGAGGCCCCGTAGGCGATGCGGCCGGCAAGATCGCCAATGCCGGCGGCGGCGGGATCGCGGCTGGCCCCGACCAGGGCCACGATGTAGTCGAGCAGCCGCTCGTCCAGATGCACCTCCCCGGCCAGTCCGGACAGTTCCAGCACATCGGCGGCTTCCAGCACCGGCGTGGGCTCGGGCGCGTCCCGGCGACAGGCCCGCCGCACGATCTCCTTTTCCTCCTCGGCCCCGGGGTAGCCGAGGACCAGGGAGAGCAGGAACCGGTCCACCTGGGCTTCGGGCAGCGGATAGGTGCCCTCCTGCTCGATGGGGTTCTGGGTGGCCAGGACGAAAAAGGGTTCGGGCAGGGAAAACGTCTCGCCGCCGATGGTCACCCGGCGTTCGGCCATGGCTTCGAGCAGGGCCGACTGGACCTTGGACGGAGCGCGGTTGATCTCGTCGGCGAGCAGGATGTTGGTGAAGACCGGCCCCCGGCGCACGGCAAAATCGCCCGTGGCCGGCTGGTAGACCTCGGTGCCGGCGATATCGGCCGGCAGCAGGTCCGGGGTGAACTGCACCCGGCGGAAGTCGGCCCAGATGGCTCCGGCCAGGGTCTTGACGGCCAGGGTCTTGGCCAGCCCGGGCACGCCTTCGAGCAGGGCGTGTCCCCGGCACAACAACGCCACGAGCAACCGGTCGGCCAGAACGTCCCGGCCGACGAGCACCTTGGCCATGGCCTCGCGAAAGGCCGAGACACGGCAGGCGGCCTCGGCCAACCGCCCGGAATCAATGATGGTCATGAAAATACTCCGGCGCGTGGTCAGCGCCCGATGGAATTGCGGAATATCCAGTCATTGATGAGGAAGATACCATCCTTGCCGACCGGCGTGAACCGCACCAACCGGTCCTGCCGCACTTCGCCGGCCTCGAGGAACTGGCAGCCGACGTATTTCTTGCGCAGCGGCGGGAAATCGCGGATGCGCTTGACGGCCAGACGCAGGCCGAGCTTGAGGTCCGGCACGTTGCCCCGCCCGGTCAGGTGCATGAGCGCCAGGAGCGGATCGTCCTTGTTGCGGTCGAGGAAATATTCGTAGGCCGGCGCGTCCCGATGAATTTCCAGCATCAGCCCGCCGGCGGACAGGTCCCGCAACTGGCACAGGGAGGCGCTGTCGGGAATGAAGCAAAAGGGCGCCGGCCACTTTTCCAGGGAGCCGAACCGGGCCCAGTCGGCTTCCGGGGCCGGGGCGCACAACTCGAACGCGCCAAGCTGGCTCGGGTCGAGCCGCAGACGCTGATGGCTGCGCCGGGTCAGTTCGAAGGCCTCGGGCAGGCCCAGCTCCACCAGCACATGGCTCTCCCCGCCCACGGTCACGCGGCGCACGGCGCTTTGGAAATCCAGGTAGGTGCTCCTGCGCCCCGGGCCGACAATGGAAAACGACCCGTGGACCATCTGGCCGGGCGTGGCCGCGTTGAGATGGTTGCCGCGCGGCGACTGGACGGTCATGGTGTCCTGGCCGACGGCTTTGAGGTGGCAGGGGCTGATGGCCAGATCGTCGGGGTCGTCGCACAGGCGGAAATAGAGGATGCTTTTCTGCTTGAGCGCGGCCAGCAGTCCCGACTGTTCCTCCACGCGCAGGCCCCGGGTGGCGGCGGCCTTGCGGCTTTGGATGGCCTTGGCCGCGTCCAGGGTCCGGCGCAGCCAGTACAGGGCCGCGACCCGCTCCGCCACGGCCTGGGGCGGCTCGTCGCCCATGCGGAACCGGGAGTCCGGTCCCTGGCAGGCCCCCGGCCCGTCAAAGCTGTCGAGCACGTCCGCGAAAAGTTCGAGGGCCCCGATGTCCTCCGCGTCCTCGCCGCCGGCGGCACGGGACTGCCCGGGCCGGACCGCGCTCAGATAGTCCCGCAGCCCGAAGGCCTTGGGGATCTCGCCGAGCACCAGCACGCCATGCCGGTCCACGGCCGCGGCCTGGCTGGCCCGGGCAAAAAGCTTGTGAAAAAGCGAGGAGATCAGCTGCGTCTTGTACTTGGTCTCGATCAGCTTGCTCGTAAACGCGTACACGGACTTGCTCGTCAGACGCAGCAGGCAGACGGAGCCGATGGATTTGACATACCAGCGAAAGACGTCCTCCTGGGAGAACAGGGCTTCGATGACGTTGCCATCCAGCTTCAGCACGAAATCAAGCGAATTGAGCGACATGCAATAGGTATTGTCCCGGGCGTCGCCGCAGCGGTGCACGATCCAGTGCCTTTTTTCGTCCTCTGCCAGACAATCCCAGCAGTGCAGCAGCAGCTCACCGCAAACATAGTCGAAGAAGCGCCGCGCATTGAACTGTTCCCGCAGCAAGTCGCACACGGCCCCTTCCAGGGCGGTCCGGTCATTTTCGCAGGCCACAATGGCCTTGTTGACCAGCCACCGGGGCAAGGCGGACTCGCGATCCATGGCCCTGGCCACCATGGCGGCATCGCAATGCTGCGTGGACCGTTTTTTTTGGAAATGCTGCGCGATGTGGCGCACAAGGCCGCGACAGGCTGCAAAATGGGCGCCCTGCTCGTCCGGGGCGGAGCATAGCGGACATACCCTGCCGAAATGCAGGTCCAGGCACGTGCGCAACACGGGTGTGAGGGCATCATTCACGACAAACATCCTGTCCACGACGCTTCCATCGCGAAGGCAACGTACCTGCTTTTGACAAGAAGCGGCAAGAGGCAGACCGGGTGTTACGGCAAGAAAGTGGCAACAGCGTCACGGGCGACCCAGCCGGCCAGACCGTCGGCCGTTTCGACCCGGACGTCCCCGCCCCGCTTCGGGCCGAGCCGGACAAGGCTGCCGGCCGGCAACTCGCCCACGGCCTCGGCGTCCGGCTCGGGCGCGCTGCGGGCCGGCCCGCCGGACAACACCACGCCCCGGGGGCAAAGCGTCGGGACAAACGCCGTCCACGACACGGCCAGCCACAGCGCGGCCACAAGCGCCCCTGCCGCCCGCACCGGCCCGCGCGGCAGGGGCCGGGAGAAAAGCCGCACCCCGGCCAGGGCAAGCCAG
>JAFABC010000329.1 GCA_023426275.1 Pseudomonadota bacterium
TCCCTGGCTTTGCCAGGGAAGAAAATGCGCCGACAAACGTTCGAAGCCCGCAGCAGGACCGCACAACCAGCCCAACCTCCGCCCGCCCCTTTCGGGAGGGTCCGGGAGGGGCAGTGCCCCTCCCGGCCGCCGGAGGCATCTTTCAAGCCCCCTTGGATAACGCGGAAGTCTGTGCATGATGCGGGGAAAAGCGGCAACAGCGTACTTACGACGATTTTTCGCCGAGCACCGCGTCAATGAGTACGAACTGTTTCCCAAGGACGCGCCCTGGCCCATCCGCCGCGAACTCTCCCCCCGGCGCAAGACGTTGCTGTCCTGGATCGATTTCGGACCGGGCGGACGCATCCTGGAACTGACCTCCGGCTGTGGCGCGCTGACCGCCCATCTGGCCACCCTGCCTCATGCCATTACGGCGGTGGCCGCCACGCCGGAAGAAGCGGCCATCATCCGGGACCGTTGCCGCGAAGCGAGAGATCTCGAAATCCTGACGGCGACGCCGCCGGACAGAAGCGGCTACGACGTGGTGATTGTTGCCGGGCCGGTGGAAGACGCCGCCGCTGAAGAAGACGGCGGTCCGTGCCCGCTGGAGACGCGCCTTCGGGCGGCCGTGCGCGCCCTGGCTGACGACGGCTGCCTGATCCTGGCCGTGCCCAACCGCATGGGGCACAAGTATCTGGCCGGGCTGCCCGAGGAACACACCGGCCGGCCCTACCATGGCGTCAACGGATTTCCCGGCGACTCTCCGGCCCGGACCTGCGACCGGCCCAGCCTGCGCGCGCTGCTCACCCGGGTGGGGCTGCCGGCCGGGCGCTGGTTTTTCCCCTCCCCGGACGTCGTGTTGCCGGACAGCATCGTGTCCGAACGCGCCCTGGCTCTGGGCGGATTTCCCGTGCTGCCCCTGCTTGAACTGCCGTCTCCGGACCACGACGGCGACGCCGCGCCGGCTTTTGGCGAGCGGGCCTTCCTGCGTTCGGTCCTGGCCGGCGGCGTGGCCGGGCACTTCATGAACGCCTTCCTGGTCCTGGCCGCCAAGAAGGAAACCGCCCCCCTGCTCCTGGCCAACGAGGGCACCCTGGCCGTGGCCGTCAACGCCGACTCCTGCCCGCCGCGTTTCCAGACCATGACCCGCTTCGAAGCCACGGACGCCGGCGTGATCGTCTCCCGCAAGAACCTGCATGGCCTGCCCCCGGCCGTCTTCGCCGCCGGCCGCCAGCACCTCAAGGCCCGGGAGGCCTGCCACCTGGGCTACGCCAGTTTCCTTGAAACCGTGCTCGACGCCGTGGAGGACGGCGACACGGAGCGTGCCGCCGGAACGCTTACGGCTTGGATGGAGCAGGTGGCCGCCCGGGCGAGGCCGGCCACGGCCCAGGGACCGGACGGTTTTGCCGCCTTTTGCCGGGAGCGGCTGGGGCGCGCGATCTACTCCGGACGGGAACGCGAACCCTGGCTGCCCGGCAGCCTGCTCGACGCCCATCCCGGCAACGTGCTGCGCCACCCGGCCACGGGTGATATCCGCTACATCGACCTGGAATGGCAGCTGGCCTGCGACATCCCGCTGCAACTGGTCATCGACCGGGGGGTGAACCTCGTGGCCCAAAAGCTCGCCCGGCAGGCCACCGCCCTGGACCTGCCCGTTCCCGGCGCGCTGCCGCCCGGACTGGCCGCCCGGCTGGCCGGCCATCCCCTGCGCCGCAATCCCGACCTGCCCGGCCTTGCCGCCATCACCCAATGGATCTTCGCCGCCGTCACCCACGGCGACCTCGACCACCGCCAGGGGACCGCCCGGCCCTGACGCCCCTTTCCCCCCGGGGCGCATTGTCGTATGGGGACCGGACTTTCACGTCGCCCAAAGGATATCCCCGTTATGAACGACAGCCTTTGCGGGACGCCGCCCCAGGCGCGCCCCACGTCTCCCGCCCTGGCCATGCTCGGCGTCAACCTCATGGTGTTCATGGCCACCCTCGACATGAGCATCGTCAACGTGGCCCTGCCCACCCTGGTCGAGGCGCTCCATACGGATTTCGCCGCCATCCAGTGGGTCATCCTCAGCTACATCCTGGTCATCGCCAGCCTGCTCCTGCTCATCTCCCGCCTCGGCGACATGCGGGATAAAAAACGCATCTTTTCCCTGGGGCTGGTGCTGTTCGTCAGCGCCTCCCTGTGCTGCGGGCTGGCCCCGTCGGTTTCCTGGCTGATCGGCTTCCGGGCCCTGCAGGGCATCGGCGCGGCCATGAGCCAGTCCCTCGGCATGGCCATCGTCACGCAGATCGCGCCGCCGTCCAGCCGGGGCCGGGCCCTCGGCTTCATCGGCGGCACCGTGGCCATGGGACTCATGCTCGGCCCGCCCCTGGGCGGCCTGCTCATCGGGCTGGCCGGCTGGCGCGCCATGTTCCTCCTCAATGTCCCCATCGGCATCGCGGCGCTCTACGTGGTCCGCCGGTTCATGCCGGCCCTGCCGCCGGCCAGGCACGGCGAACGCTTCGACCTGCCCGGCGCGATCACGGCCAGCCTGACGCTCGGCAGCTACTGCCTGGGCATGACCCTGGTGCAGCGCCACGGCATCGCGGACCCGCTGGCTCTGGGCCTGTTGGGAATCTCCCTGGCCGGGCTGGCGCTTTTTATCGGCATCGAACGCCGGGTGGCCGCGCCCATGCTCGATCTGAGCCTTTTCGCCAACCCGTTCGTCAGCCTGTCCCTGGCCATGTCGGTGCTCGTGTTCATCACCGGGGCCAGCGGCTTTATCATGCCGTTTTTCCTGCAATCGGCCCAGGGACACAGCGTGACCGAAATGGGCCTGCTCATGATGATCCTGCCGGCCTCCATGGCCATCACCGCGCCGGTCTCCGGCTCCCTGGCCGACCGCTACGGGTCGAGCCGCATCCGGCTCATCGGCCTGTCGGTGTTGTGCGGCGGGTGTCTGGCCCTTGGCGGCCTGACGGTGGCCACGCCATGGTGGGGCTATCTGCTGCGCACCATGCCGGTCGGGCTTGGCATCGGCATCTTCCAGGCCCCCAACAACTCGGCCATCATGGGGGAAATGCCGCCCCACCGGCTGGGCGTGGGCTCGGGACTGGCCAACTACGCCCGGGTGTTCGGCCAATCCACGGGGCTGCCGCTGGTGGGCGCGATTTTCGCCTCCCTGGTCCTGTCCTCGGGCCATGTGGGGACGCGGGCCGACTTCACGAGCGCCGCGCCGGACGTGCTCGCCGCCGGCGTGGCCGGCGTGTTCCGCTGGCTGGCCGGCCTGCTGCTCGTGGCCATGACCCTGGCCGCGATCACTTGGCGGCTCGAAGCCAAACGCCGCCGGGAAACCGGCAGGCACTGAGAGGAGGAATGCCTCCGGCGGCCGGGAGGGGGGCACCCCCT
>JAFABC010000061.1 GCA_023426275.1 Pseudomonadota bacterium
CCCCTGGCCTTGCCAGGGGAAAAATGCGCCGCCAAACGTTCGAAGCCCCACGCGACCAAGCAACCGTCTGTCCGCCAACCCCTTTCGGGAGGGTCCGGGAGGGGGTGCCCCCCTCCCGGCCGCCGGAGGCAATTCTTATTCTTCTCCGGCTATTTACAATAGATCTTAATCTCGTTGGTGCCGAAGGTCTCGTTGCCAGGCGTGGGCCGGCCGGCGGTGATGACCACGGGCTCGCCCGGCGCGATGTCCGGGCAATTTTCCACGAACTCCTCCACCCGCTCCAGGTGATCCTCGCCCGAACCTTCGATGTGCCGCGGGCGCACGCCCCAGGCGAAGTTGAGAAAGTGCAGCACGCGCGGATCGGGGGTGAGGCCGAAGATATGCTGGCGCGGCCGGCGGCTGGAAGTGATCCGCACGTTGTAGCCGCTCATGGAGTGGCACATGATGGCCTTGGCATCCATGTTGTCGGCGATCAGACAGGCCGAGTAGGCCACGAACTTGCCCGGGTTCTTCTCGCGCTTGGGCGCGTAGGGCGAGGGGATGCGCTCCAGATAGTATTCCAGGGCGTTGTCGGAGATCTCCCGCATCACCCGCACCGTTTCGACCACATGGTCGCCGATGGCCGTCTCCTCGGACAGCATGACGCAATCCGCGCCGTCCAGGATGGCGTTGGCCACGTCAGTCGATTCCGCCCGGGTCGGGATGGGGTTCTTGACCATGGACAGCAGCATCTGCGTGGCCACGATGACCGGCCGCTGGGCGTGCCGGCAGGCCCGGATGATCTTTTTTTGCAGGATGGGCAGTTCGGGGATGGGGCATTCGAGTCCCAGGTCACCCCGGGCCACCATGACGGCGTCCGTGACCTTCAGGATCTCGTCAAGATTTTCCACGGCGTTTTGCCGTTCGAGCTTGGACACCACCGGCACCCAGACGCCGTGTTTTTTGATCTCCTCCTTGGTCATGCGCACGTCGTCGGCGTTTTGCACGAAGGAGATGGCCAGGGCGTCCACCCCGACGTCGATGCCCTCGTGAAGGTCCTTGATGTCCTTGGCCGTGAGCGCCGGCAGCGGATGGTGCTTGCCCGGGAAGGCGATGCCCTTGTTGGACGAGAGCAGGCCGGCGTTTTGGGCCTCGATCTCGTAGAGCCGGTCGGCCTTGAGTTCCCGGGTCACGTGGAACTGGAGCAGGCCGTCGCTCAAATTGACCGGCATTCCCACCCGCAGCCCGGACAGCAGTTCGGGCATGGCCAGGGAGATGAACACGCGTTCGTCCTTGGCCGGGTCGGGGCGCTCGTCGGGCAGGCCCAAAAGCAGGCATTCGCCCTTGTCCACGGTGCGCGGCGAATCGACCACCTCGCCGATGCGCGTCTTGGGGCCGCACAGGTCGCCAAGCGCGGTGAGGGGGAAGCCGAACTCGCCTTCCAGCGAGCGGATGGTCTTGATGATGGGCTCGAAATAGGCGGCATCGGCATGGGAGAAATTGAGACGGAAGATCCGCACGCCGTGCCGCACCATTTCACGCATGGTGTCCGGCGCGATCGACGCGGGACCGAGAGTGGCCACGATCTTGGTATGCATGCTTGCCTCCAGGCATGTCCGGCCGATTTCGCCTGATCCCGGCGGGAAAAAGCGGATGCATGCCGGACGGGTTTGCGATAGGCTAATCCCTGGCTGATTGCCATTTCGCGACATTCCCCTGTCTACTGGGGACTCGCGAGAAGGACAAGGCCGAAGGCTCGCGCAAGGAGGAACACGTTTCATGGGCAGCGACACGGCACACACCGGGACCGGCGCATCCGGCGGCTGCAAAGGCTCCCGTTCGGGGCAGGAACCCTGCTTCCCGCCCGCGTCCTTTATCACTTTCATCCTTTCCCTGGCCCAGTCGGCCATGGTGCTCATGGGCGAGGCCGCGGACCCGGACACGGGCGGGTACATGCAAAACCTGCCCCAGGCCAAACACACCATCGACATTCTGGCCATGCTCGACTGCAAGACACGCGGCAATCTCACACCCGAGGAGCATGCGGTCCTGGACAACGTCCTGTGCGAACTGCGCATGGCCTTCGTCAAAAAGCAGTAATCCGGAGAACGCCATGCAAACGATTCCCGTCGGCCTGGTCGGCGTCACGGGCTATACCGGCATGGAGCTGGCCCGCATCCTGGCCACCCATCCCGTGCTGCGCCTGACCCGGGCCACGTCCCGGGCCGAGGCCGGCAAGCCCCTGTCCGGGCTCTACCCTTTTCTGCAGGGCTTCATGGCCGGCGACGTGCGCGTCACCGAGCCCGATGCCGACGATCTGGCCAAGGCCTGCGCCCTGGTCTTTCTGGCCGTCCCCCACGGCGCGGCCATGGACTACGCCGCCGAACTGCTGGCGGCCGGGCTCAAGGTCGTCGACCTTTCCGCCGATTTCCGTCTGGCCGACAAGGACGTCTACGCCTCGTGGTACGGCCTGGAGCACCGCCATCCCGACCTGCTGCCGCAGGCCGTCTACGGCCTGCCGGAGCTCTACGGCCCGGCCATCAAGAAGGCTTCGCTCGTGGCCAACCCCGGTTGCTACCCCACGTCCATCATCCTGGGGCTGGCCCCGGCCCTGGCCGCCGGCCTCGTGGAAACCGGCGACATCGTGGCCGACAGCAAGTCCGGAGCCTCGGGCGCGGGACGCAAGGCCGCCGTGGGCACGCTTTTTTGCGAAGTCCACGACAGCTTCAAGGCCTACAACCTGGGCAAGCACCGCCACACCCCGGAGATCGAGCAGGAGCTGTCCAGGATTTCCGGCGCGGACCTGACCGTGTCGTTCAATCCCCACCTGCTGCCCATCGACCGGGGCATCCTCTCCACCATCTACACCCGCCTCAAACGACAGGCCACGGTGGAAGAGGTCCATGCCCTCTACGACCGGCACTACGCCGACAAGCCCTGGGTGCGGGTGTTGCCGCTCGGCCGGCTGCCGGAAACCCGGTACGTGCGCGGCACCATGTTCTGCGACATCGGACTGGTCATCGATCCCCGCACCAACCGGCTCATCATCGTCTCGGCCATCGACAACCTGTGCCGGGGCGCCTCCGGACAGGCCGTGGCCTGCGCCAATCTGCTGGCCGGCCTGCCCCTGGACACCGGCCTGCACATGGCCCCGATGATGCCCTAGGAAAGAAAAAACGGGGAGGCGGCCCTTCTTTGCCAAAAGGAGGTCCCTCCCCGCGCCCTCACTCCCGGAAAACCGTTCCGGGGGGAGCAAGGAGAACACCGGATGACGCTGGACAATGTGCGCAAGCTCTATGAGCGCATCGGCACGGACAAGAAGCTGCGCGACAAGCTCTATATGGCCGACGGCGCGGAAGGCCGCGACGCCGTGCTTCGCGAAGAGAACCTCTATTTTACCGACGCCGAGTTCGATGAAATGGACCCGGTGCTCCACGTCAAATGCCAGACCCGGGAAGAGGCCGAACGCTTCTTCGAATTTCGCAACTGGTGGAACTTCCTGCGCCGCACGTAAGTTCCTCCAGGTTGCTTGCCCGGGCCGCTTGACAAAGACGCGTGCCCGCACATCGGGCGCGTCATACGAGGAGTCAGCCATGGCCGATCGTCCCCCCCTGCCCCAATGCGCCCTTTGCCCCTACGATTGGTCCGAGCGGTACTGCCGCCAGGGCAAGGGCAAGGCCCCCAAGGACTGCCCGTCCCTGCGGATGCGCGAACTGACCGAACCGGCCGTGGAGCGCACCGTCTCCCGGGAATGCGGCGCCTTCGCCAAGGCGGCCTCGCTCCAGGAAGCCACCTGCTACGGCGGCCGCGAGGACGGCTATGGCACGGTCAGGCCGCTGAAACCCCGCATCGTCGAGATCGTGGAATTCGCCCGGCGCATGGACTATAAACGCCTGGGACTGGTCTTCTGCATCGGCCTGCGCAAGGAAGCGGCGGTGGTGCACGAAATCCTGGCCACCAACGGCTTCGAGGTGGCCTCGGTCTCCTGCAAGGTCGGCGGCGTCTCCAAGGCCGTGCTCGGCATCGAACCGGCCGAACAGGTCGATCCCGGCGCGGCCCACGAAACCATGTGCAACCCGGTGCTGCAAGCCATGGTCGTCAACGAGGCGGCCACGGACTTCAACGTGCTGCTCGGGCTGTGCGTCGGCCACGATTCGCTTTTCTTCAAACACGCCACGGCCATGGGCACGGTGCTCGCGGCCAAGGACCGGCTGCTCGGCCACAATCCCCTGGCCGCCATCCAGCAATACGACAGCTACTACCGCTACCTGAAAAAACCGCTGCCCTAGCGGGAACCAAAACAAGACAAAGATGCCTCCGGCGGCCGGGGGCATGATGCCCCCCGGACCCCCTCGACGTGTCTTTGGCGGCGCGGAGCGACGCTGGCGCACCCTTGTCGGCGCAATTTTGCCCAGGCTTTGCCTGGGCAAAAT
>JAFABC010000064.1 GCA_023426275.1 Pseudomonadota bacterium
CCCCTGGCCTTGCCAGGGGAAAAATGCGCCGACAAATGTTCGGGGCTCCCGCCATCAGACGCACGACCACCCGGCCAACCCGACGTCCGCCCGCCCCTTTCGGGAGGGTCCGGGAGGGGGTGACCCCCTCCCGGCCGCCGGAGGCATTCCGCATCTTTTCGGGAAAGGGCTTTGCCACGAAACCGTCAATCGTCTAGCATAGGATCGTCGCAATAGGGCCGGCCCGCCAAGCCCCGAAAGAAGCCGCGCCCGAGGAGAAACACCACCATGTCCGGATCCCGCAAGCGCAAATTTGAAATGGTCCTGCCCCGGGTCGAGGCCATGCAGGCCCTGGCCGATCTCACGGCCCAGGCCGCCCAGGGCAATCTGGTCATCAACGGCGAAACCGTGCCCCTGGAGGATTTCACCAGCCTCAAGATCGGCATCAAACATTTCGGCGCGTCGTCCATGCTCAAGGTCAGCCTCAAATACCCGGCCGTGGGCCTGGCCGCCCTGCCGACGCCAAGCGGCATGGACGCCGAGGACGCCGCCCTGGAGCACCCCCATGAAGGCCTGCCCGAAAGCGTGGACGCCAATGGAAAGCCCAGGTACAAGAGCCTCAAAAAACGCATGAAGCATTTTTTCAAGACCATCGTCATCTCCCTGCGGGCGGGGCAGGCTCCGGCCGCCGACGTGCTTGCCGCCTTCATCGCCGACAGCCGGATGATGACGTCCTACCCCGGCAAGGGCGACGAGTTCTATCCGGCCTATGACGCCGAGGTGGACCGCCTGGAAGCCGCGGCCGCGGCCGGCGATCTCGAAGCCATGACGGCTTCCGTCGCGGCGCTCGACCGCATGAAAAAGGAGTGCCACAGCCGCCATGCCTGATGCCGCCCAGATTCCGGTCCCGTCCGACGGCCCGCGCTCCCTCGCGCCCGACGAAACCCGATGCGTGGAAATCGACCTGTCCCAGGTGGAGCGGGCCGTCACCGAGGAAGACGAGCGGGCCTTCGCCCGCATCAACGACACCAGCCTGTCCCCGGAGCAGGTGGAACGTATCGTCTCGCCCACGCGCACCTATCCGCGCCAGGAATACGTGCTGGCCACCCACTGGCACCCCGAGCACGTGCCCATGGAGCTTTTGCATCGGCGCTTCGACAAGCTCTACCCCAACCGCGTGGACGAACTCATCATCCCCACCCAGCACAACGTCCTGATGGACTACGACGGCTACCAGGGCGTGGAGGTGGATTGCTATTCCAGCGGATTTAACCGCAAGGTGCAGCTGCTGTTGCATTTCAAGGGCCTCGACATGGAAAAGGCCGAAGTGCTCGCCTCCATGCTGCGCCACACCCACCGCTACCGCGCCTCCCAGCTCTTCGAATATCTCGATGCCCTGTGCGAGCCCGACGGCGAAACCCGCCGCCAGCTGGCCGCCTCCCGGACCAACGCCGAGGAGGAACTCGTCGCCTTCGTCGCCATCCAGGCCGCGAAGATCAAGGAACTCATCCTCGTCCACGAGGCCGACATCCCGGAAGACGCGTACAAAAACAAGCTGGTGCGCAACTTCATCGACACCTTGCGCGGGCGCTTCGGCAACCGCATCATCAACAAGGCGCAGGTCTACGCCAAGGCCGTCAAGGATCTGGTCAAGGAAGGCTTTTCCCTGTCCTACTTCTACCGGGCCTCGGAGGTCATCGAGGAAGCCCGGTCCCTCGGGGCCGGCATCGTCATCCCCCACCCGGAACAGTTCTGGCCCATCCTGCTCGCCGACTACGACGTGGACGGCATCGAGGTCTGGAATCCCCAGTCCCAGCAGTACACGGAATTTCTCATCAACGTGGTCAACCGGCGCAACCGCATGGGCTGGCACGGCAAGCGGCCGCTGCTCATCTTTATGGGCGACGATTGCCACATGAGCGAGAAGACCCGCGATCCCCGGGAGCAGGACCCGGCCAAGGCGGCCCGGGAAATCGGACTCCAGCCGGCCTGGCACGATTTCGCCATCCGCAAGAGCCTGATCATCAACGGCGTCAGCCGGCGCAAGATCATCGGCGAATACCGGGCCCGGCTGGGGGCCTAGCCCGTTGTCCGGCCGCGTCGCGCGCACGGGTGAAGGGAGCGCCTTCCCCGGACAGGGAGCGGCGTCGTTTTTTCGCAAAAACGCGAAAAACGGCACCGTCCCCGCGCCGGGATCGAAAACGCATGACAATGTTTCCGTTGGAAAGTAAAAAAGAGTTCCCTATCGCCCCGCCTGCCCGTTCCCGGCTCGTGGGGACGCGACGCCCGGCGGGCCGGCAAGGAGCGCAAGGTGGAAAAGGAAACGCGGTTTAAATACGAGTCCGTCCAGGACGCGACAACGCTGCGGCGTTACCTGCAGGCCGTGCTCGCCGGTTTCGAATCCGGCGAACTGCGCTTTTCCAGCCGTGAGGGCGAAGTCGTGCTGCACCCCAGGGATATCATCGGCTTTCTGGTCGAGGCCAAATCCATGGGCGGACGCATGAAGCTGCACCTGAAGTTCTCCTGGCGCGAGGAGGGCGAAACGGACGCGGAGGACATGGGGCTGACCATCGCCCCGGGCGGGCCCGAGGACTAGCCCGGGCCACCCCCGCAGCCTCCACGACGCCCCCGGCCCGTCGCAAGGCGGACGGCGGGGCAAACGGCGGAAAGCGACATGCGTATTCTCGAAGGCATCGAGGAAAATTTCCGGTTCATGGTGCTCGAAGTGTCCAAGCAGGTTTCGAGCGCCCTGCTCGTGGTCGAACGGCCCGATCCCGACCGCATCAAGCGCATCGAAAGCCGCGACGACTACATCGACAACCTCAAAAGCGTCATCGAGAACGCCTGCTGGGGCCGCATCCACGGTTCGCGCGACGGCAACAAGCGCACCCTCGACCTCGTGCGCGCCGCCAACATCATCAATATCAATCTCGAACGCATCGCCGACTACGCCGTCAACATCGTCTCCCAGGTCCAATACCTGACCGATCCGCTCTTTATCCGGCGCTACGACTACCGCGATCCCTTCGTGGACGTGGACAAGGCGCTGGGATTGGTGTTTCCGGCACTGACCCGCCAGGACGTGCGGCTGGCGCTGCGCATCTGCCGGGCGGAATTTTCCCTGGACGACCGGTTCAAGGCCGCCTTCGACGCCATCCTGGCCGACCTGCGCCGGGGCGAATCCCCGGAAAACGCCATCTCCAGCTTCAATATCTTCCGCTACCTGGAACGCATGGGCGACGCGCTGCTCAACATCGGCGAGGCGGTCATCTTCGCCGCCCTCGGAGAGAAGCTCAAAATCCACCAATACCAGGCCCTGCAGGACTCCCTGGGCCAGGGCGGGGAGGACATCCCCCTCTCCCCCGGAGATTTCAGCTCCATCTGGGGCACCCGCTCGGGCTGCCGCATCGGCCGGGTCGAGGAGCACGGCCCGCGCTCCAAGGGCGTGTTGTTCAAGGAAGGCAACGCCGAGAAGCTGGCCAAGGAAAAGGAAAACATCGAACGTTGGGAACGGCTGTCCCCGGGGCTGCCGCCCAACATCCAGGCCTTTCAGACCGACGGCGATTCGGCCTCCATGCTGCTCGAATACCTGGGCGGCTGCAATTTCCAGGAAGTGGTGCTCACCGCCGACCGCGATGTGGTGGAAAACGCCTGCTTCCTCATCACCCAGACCGTGGGCGGCGTGTGGGAACAGACCCTCGAACGCACGCCCGTGCGCGCGGATTTCATGGGGCAGATGCGCGCCCGCCTCGACGACGTCTTCCGGCTCTACCCCGGCTTCGCCACGGGCCACAAACGCCTGTGCGGCGTGGACATCCCGGCCCTGTCGGAACTCATCGCCCTGGCCACGGACATGGAGGCCGGGCTGACCGCGCCCTTTTCCGTGTTCCTGCACGGCGATTTCAATCTCAACAACATCGTCTACGACCACACCGCCCAGCGTATCCACTATATCGACCTGCACCGCTCCCGGCAGGGCGACTACGCCCTGGACACGGCCGTGTTCCTGGCCTCCAACTTCCGGCTGCCGGTGTTCGAAACGCGGCTTCGCGACCGCATCCGGCTGGTCATGGCGCGATTTCTGGAATTCGCCCGGGGATTCGCCGCCGAGCAGGACGACGGCACCTTCGAGGCGCGGCTGACCTTCGGCGTGGCCCGGGCCCTGGCCACCTCGGCCCGGTTCGAGATGAACCGCGTCTTCGCCCAGGAACTCTTTTTGCGCGGCGTCTACCTGCTGCAACGGCTGGTGGACGCTTCCGACCAGCCGCCCGAAACCGTACGCTTCCCCGATCCCGTGCTCGTTTATTAGGAGAAGACGCCTCCGGCGGCCGGGGG
>JAFABC010000081.1 GCA_023426275.1 Pseudomonadota bacterium
GCCACGGGCAGGCCGGCCGCCCGGCAGGCGGCCACGGCGCAGCCGAGCCCGGCTCCCAGGAACACCGGCAATCCGCCGGCGGCAATGCGCGAGAAGGCGACGCGCTTCTCGGCGGCCCGGCCGGCCCGGCCGGCCAGACTCCAGGTGCGACCGCCCACGTCCAGACGGACATCGATCAGACGCCCCGCGGCGTCCCGTACGGGTGTGGCGACGATCTCCGGGCCGGACACCGCGCCTGTTACTCGTCGTCGCCGCAAGCGGCGGTCAGGGCGGCCTGGTCCGAAAGGATCTGGAAGAACTCGAGCAGCTGGACGAGCCCCAGGGTCCGCTCCACCGCCTGGCTCAGTCTGTAGAGGTAAAAGGCCCGGCCGGCGCTGCGCATCCGGGTGTTGACCGACACCAGGAAACCGATGCCGGAGGAATCCATGAAGGACACATCGCCCAGGTCGATGACGACCACGCGAATGCCATCGTCCTCCAGCTCGGCGTCCAGGCGATGCTTGAGGTCGCCGGTGATCTCCAGCGTGATTTCCCCGGCGTAGTGCAGCATGATCGCATGGCCGATGCGCGAAAGAGTCAGCTTTTCCACCGCGTCGTCCCTATATCCTTATGAATGAAGACAACGTTTTCGTCGCCTTGTCTGTAGACCCGGCAACGATCAGACAGCATGTGCATGAGGTACAGTCCCCGGCCGCCCTCGGAATCGGGGCCGGGATTTTCAAAGCGCGCGTCCGAGGCAAAGCCCTTGCCCCAGTCCACGATTTCCAACTCCACCCATGCGCCGGGATTGACGGCCAGGCGCACTTCCAGCTCGCCCGGCGCCCCGCCATAGGCATGGCGGCAGACATTGGCGCAGGCCTCGGTCAAAATGATGTCCAGGTCGTGCAGGGCGTCGTCATCGGCAAGATGTTCGCGCGCGAGGTATTCCACGACATCCTTGGCCAGTCGACGGCTGTCGCCGGGATGGGAGGTGGTCCGAAAGACCCTGCTGACAACCGACTGCTCCAAAACCTGCTCCACGTGCCGTTGCGGCCAAGGCACCCCGTCGTGACCTCGCCTAACGCTTTGCGACGAAACCGGCCGCCGCGTCAAGCGGACCGACGGGGCTGCGTAAAATCCTGGCTGTCCAGCAGGATGGTCACCGGTCCCTGATTGACCAGGGACACGTCCATGTCCGCGCCGAAAACGCCCGAGGCCACCCGGCCCGGCAAGGCCTCCCGGGCCAGCTCCACGAAACGGGCGAAAAGCCCCTCCGCCACAGCCGGGGCGACCGCGTCCGAAAACGAGGGCCGACGTCCCTTGCGACAGGCGGCGTAGAGCGTGAACTGGGAAACGAGCAGCAACTCCCCGCCGGTCTCGCGCAGGCTCAAATTGAGCTTGCCGGCCGCGTCCGGGAAGATGCGCAGATCGAGCATCTTTTCGAGCAGCAAGCGGCAGGTCGGCCCCTCGGCGAAATCCGGCCCGTCCTGCCCGCCAAACCCCACCAGCACCAGCAGCCCTGCCCCGATGGAAGCCACGTCCTCGCCCGCAACCGACACCGAAGCCCGGCCCACGCGCTGCAACACCAGCCGCATGGCTAGCGCCAAGTCCTTGAGAAAAGATTATACATGGATCACCAAGGTATTGAGACGAAGAAGAGCCTCCGGCGGCCGGGGGGCATGATGCCCCCCGGTCCCCCTCGAAAGGGACGTAGGCAGATTTATACTTCCATGTAGGTCGCCTTGCTGGCGTCCTTTTCGGAGACCGAGACGCTGACGAGCCGGGCCGCCTCGCCTTCCAGGGCCGGTTCGAGCTGGCGGTAGAGATACCGGGCCAGATTCTCCGACGAGGGATTTTCCGCGTCAAAGGGCGGCACCTCGTTGAGGTGCCGATGATCCAGGCCGGCCAGAATTTCGCGGAGCTTGCCGCGCAGTTTCTTGAAATCGACCAGATACTCGACCTTGGGATCGAGCCGTTCGCCCTCGACCACGACCTCGACGCCGAAGTTGTGGCCGTGCAGATTCTCGCACGGGCCTTCGTAGCCGCGCAGGCAGTGGGAGGCGCTAAATGCCTCCGTTACCGTCAACCGCCAGATGCCGCGTTTTGTCGTCATGCAGATGTGCCTCCGATGGCCGGGAGAGGCCGCGCCTCTCCCGGACCTCTCCGCCGGGGGGAATCATCCCCCGGTCCCCCCAAAGGGGCCATTGTTGTCCCCCGGCGCTCCCCCATCGAGGGGGTCCGGGGGGCATCATGCCCCCCGGCCGCCGGAGGCGTCTTCCTCTTCTCTTCTCCCCGCCGCGCCCGCTCGCCCTAGCGGGCTTCGCGGCGCACGGGCGGGAGGCCGTGTTCGAAATCGTCCAGTTCCCGGCGCAGTTCCGGGCAGCGCTTGACGCCGTACTCGTGGCCCAGCCGCAGCCGGCACACGGCCTTGGGCAGGGACAGCACCAGATGAACGGTGCAAGGCCCGGGATAGCGTCGCAGGATGTCGGCCAGGGGGTCCAGGGCCACGGGCTTGTTCTCGGGACAGGCGAGCAGCACTTCCACGGGTTCGTCGCTGCCGCCGATGATCTTGGCCAAGGGATCGATGCGCACGGCTTGCAGCTTGATGAGCTTTTTGCCTTCGACTTCTTCCTGGTCCGAGGCACCGACCTTGGCCGTGAGAAAAAGCGGCGCGTCACCGGTGAGATGCTCGCGCGATTCGGCGTAGCAATCCGAGAAGACCACCACCTCGGCCTCGCCGCCCTGGTGGTCCTCCAGCTTGCAGAAGGCCATCTTCTGGCCTTTCTTGGTGATGATTTCCTTGGTGGACACGCAGATGCAGGCCACCTTGACCTCGACGCCGGGGTCCAGGCCGGCGCACTGGGCGAGTGTCGTCATGCGCATGGCCCGCAGGTCGCGCTCGTAGGCCAGAAGCGGATGGCTGGTGAGGTAAAACCCCAGTGCCTCCTTTTCGTAGCCCATCATCTCCTCGTGGAGCCATTCGGGCATCTCGGCCTCGGGGCAGGACAGGCCCAGACCCACGGTGGGTTTGGGCTTTTCGGGCATCAGCTCCATGAGCGACAGGCGGCCGTCGTTTTTTTCCGCCGCCCGCCGCTGACCCACGGTCGCGGCCTGATCCAGGCCGGCGACAAGTCCGGCCCGGGAGCAGCCGAAGCCGTCGCAGGCCCCGCATTTGATGAGATATTCGATGACGCGCTTGGTCACCTTGCGCATGTTCACCCGGCTGGTGAAGTCGAGCAGCGAGGTGAAGGGGCCGTTGGCTTCGCGCTCGGCCACGATTTCGAGCACGGCGTCGCGGCCGATGTTCTTAACGGCGGCCAGCCCGTACAGGATCTTGTTATCCTTGACGGAAAAGTGGGGTTGTCCGGCATTGACGTCGGGCGGGCACAGCTCGATGTCGTTGTCGCGGCAGGCGGCGATGTATTGCAGGAGCTTGTCCTGGTTTTCCATGTCCGAGGTCATCAGCGCGGCCATGAAGGCAACCGGGAAATGCGCCTTCAGGTAGGCCGTCTGATAGGAAATCTGGGCATAGGCGGCGCTGTGGGACTTGTTGAAGCCGTACTCCGCGAACTTCTCCATCAAGTCGAAGATTTCGTTGGCTTTCTTGGCGTCGATATCGTTTTTGGCACAGCCTTCCACAAAAATGCCGCGCTGCCGGGACATTTCCTCGGCGTTCTTCTTGCCCATGGCCCGGCGCAGCAGGTCACCACCGCCCAGGGAGTAGTTGGCCAGCACCTGGGCGATCTTCATGACCTGTTCCTGGTAGACGATGACCCCGTAGGTGGATTTCAGGGTCTCTTCCAGGAGCGGATGCGGATATTCGACCGGGTCCAGGCCGTGCTTGCGGCGGATGAACAGTTCAACCATGCCCGAACCGAGCGGTCCCGGCCGGTAGAGGGCGAGCATGGCGATGAGGTCTTCAAAGCAGTTGGGCTTGAGCATGCGCAGGTATTTGCGCATGCCCTGGCTTTCCACCTGGAAGATGCCGTCGGTGTCGCCCCGGGCGAACAGTTCGTAGGTGGCCGGGTCGGTCATGGGCAGGGTTTCGAAGTCGGGCGGCTCGGCCCCCATCTCGCGGATGATCTTGAGGGCGTCGTCGATGACCGTGATGGTCTTGAGGCCGAGGAAGTCGAACTTGACCAGTCCGGACTTCTCCACGCGCTTCATGTCCCACTGGGTCACGGTTTCGTTGTTCTTCCCCTTATACAGCGGCACGTACTCGGTCATGGCCTTGTCGGACACGACCACGCCGGCGGCATGGGTCGAGGCATGGCGGGCCAGCCCTTCCAGGCGGCGCGAAATATCGATGAGGCGGGCGATGCGCGGATCGGTGCGCATGAGCGTTTTCAGTTCCGGCTCAAGCTCCAGCGCCTTGTCGATGGTCATCTTGAGGTCTTCGGGGATGAGCTTGGCGATGCGGTCGGTCTCGCCAAAGGTCATGCCGAGCGCCCGGCCCACGTCGCGCACCACGCCCTTGGCCTTCATGGTGCCGAAGGTGGTGATCTGGGCCACGGCGTCCGCGCCGTAATGCTCGGTGACGTAGCGGATGACCTCGTGCCGGCGACGTTCGCAGAAGTCGACGTCGATATCGGGCATGCTCACGCGTTCGATATTGAGGAAGCGCTCGAAGAACAGATCATACGGCATCGGGTCGAGGTTGGTGATGCGAAGCGAATAGGCGACCAGCGAGCCGGCCGCCGAGCCGCGTCCCGGTCCGACCGGAATGTCGTGGTCCTTGGCCCAGTTGATGAAGTCCTGGACGATGAGGAAATAGCCCGGAAACCCCATCTGCTTGATGACGCCGAGTTCGTACTCCAGACGTTCCCAGTATTTCTTCGGGTCCACGTCCGGCATCTTGGCCAGCCGCTTCCTGAGGCCCTCGCGGGCCATGTCGGACATGGTGTCGTCCAGGGACTTGCCGGGCGGGGCCTTGTAGACCGGAAAATGGTAGCCGTCGAAATCGAGCTTCACGTCGATGCGGTCGGCGATCTCGCAGGTGTTGGCCAGGGCTTGCGGCACATCCTTGAAGGCCTCGGCCATCTCCTCGGGGGAGCGGTAATAGAGGTCGTTGGAGGTAAAGCGCATCCGCTTGGCGTCGTCCACGCAGGCGGCGGTCTGGATGCACAGCAGGATGTCGTGGGCCTCGGCGTCGTCGGCGTGCAGGTAATGGCAGTCGTTGGTGGCGACCAGCGGCAGCTTGAGGTCGTCGGAAAGCTCGATAAGGAAATTGTTGACCGTGGTCTGCTCGGGAATGCCGTTGGACTGGATTTCCAGATAAAAGCGGTCCGGGAACAGGGACGCGTACTGCCTGGCCGTGGCCACGGCCTGATCCCTGCCTTCCCGCAGCAGCTTCTGGTTGATCTCCCCCTTGAGGCAGGCGGAAAGGGCAATGAGCCCCTCGCCGTACTGGCCGAGCAACTCCTTGTCCACGCGCGGCTTGTAGTGGAAGCCCTCGATATAGCCGCGGGACACGAGCTTGAGCAGGTTGTGGTAGCCGGTCAGGTCCTTGGCCAACAGCACCAGATGGTAGCCGGCATCCCGGGGGGAACGGGCGTCCTTGTCGCTCCGGCTGCCCTTGGCCACGTAGACCTCGCAGCCGATGATAGGCTTGAGGCCGGCCTTTTTGGCGTAATCGTAAAAGACGAGGGCGCCGTGGAGGTTGCCGTGGTCGGTGATGGCCGCGGCCGGACAGCCGAACCCCTGGGCGGTCTTGACGAGGTCGCCGATGCGGATGGCGCCGTCGAGCAGACTGTACTCGGTATGGCAATGCAGATGTACGAAATCGGACATGGGACTCGGGTGGTAAAAAATCAGCGACACGCGGGACGTTCCGCCCCCGTGTCATAGCGCACATGGCCGCGCCTGAAAACGGCCCGGATATCGTTGGGAAAGCGCCGGGGCCGCCCTACTTCCAGGTCTGGACCTCGAGAATATTGCCTTCGGGATCGCGCAGATAGCGAAATTCCAGCCGGCCGACGCCGGGCACGTCGCGCGAGGCGGCCTCGCCGGCGGCCGAACCGCCGGCGGCCAGCACGGCTTCGGTCATTGCGGCCACGTCATCGACGAGGAAGGCGATGTGACCGAATCCCGGCGTGTTGGGCAGGACCTCGTCCCGCTCGTCCAGGGCGTCGTAGGAAAAAATTTCAAGGGTCGGGCCGGTGTCGCCATGTCCGGGCAGGCGCAGGTGCACGCCGGTGATGTGGGCGTTTTCCAGGCCGGTGGCGTCGTCGAGCCAGTCGCCGGACAGGTCGCGCTCGGGCGGCACGGCCCGGCAGTCGAACAGACGGACATAGAACGCGGCCAGGGCGCGCCAATCGCGGGCGATGAGGTTGGTGTGGACATAGCGGGTGGGCATCGACGGGCACTCCTTTTGTGTGGCAACGCCCGACCGGGCGCGGGGGGCGTATTTTGATGCCTCCCGGGAAGGCGGTCAAGAGGGGGAGGCCAACCCCGGCCATCCCGAAGCCGAACCGGTTGCGCCAAGGCCCGGGACGGCCTCGCTGTTGCGCCGGTCCGGCGGAAGGCCGGACAAAGCCGGCCCGGATCGGCGCGAAGGTCCTTCCCCTTTCCCCGGGTTTTCGCTAGAAGATATTTCACTATATTTACCAACTCACACTGGAGCGACGCTGCAACGCCAGGCAGCCAGGATCGTTCCGCCACGTTGCCGAGGACACGATGCACCTGTTTCCGGCATGGAAGAAGACGCTGACCGGCCCGGCCCTTGTCCTGTGCATTGAGGGCACCCTGGCCCTTTTTTCCATGCATGGATACAACATTCCCAACCCCGTATTGTTTCTCTCCGTCGGTATTGTCCTGTCCGCCTATATCGGCGGCTACGCCTCCGGCGGCATCAGTGTCGTCCTGTCCTTCCTCTATATTCTTATAGCCTGGTCAGTCCCGGGCCATCCGTTTACGTATCACGCCCATAATCTGATCCGGCTCGGGGTGTTCCTGGTCACGATGCCCACACTGGCCGCGCTGGTCGGGACCCTGGAACGAAAAAACAGAACCCGGCTCCGGGAAGTCGAGGACAAAAGCCGACAGTTGCAGGAAAGCAAACGACGCCTGCAACGGGCGGAACTCGTGGCCGAAATCGGCAACTGGGAAATCGATCTCGCCAACGGCTCCCTCTATGCCTCGGACGGCGCGCAGGCCATCTACGGCATCGACGACAGCTACACCTCCCTGCGCCAGGTGCAGGACATTCCCCTGCCCGAATACCGCAAGCCGCTTGACGCGGCCATGCGGCAGCTTATCGAGGAAGAGCAGCCCTACAACCTCGAATTCAAGATCGCCCGGCCCACGGACAGCGCGATCGTCGACATCCAATCCCGGGCCACCTACGATCCCGCCACCCGGAAGATCTTCGGCACCATTCAAAACATCACGGTGCGCAAGGACGTCGAGGCCGACCTGCTCCAGTCCCGGGAAAAGGCCGAACTGGCCAACCGGGCCAAAAGCGAATTCCTGGCCAACATGAGCCACGAGATCCGCACGCCCCTAAACGGCATCCTCGGGATGCTCCAGACCCTGGAGGCCACGAGCCTCGGCCCCCGGCAGCGCCATTTCCTCGCTTCAGCCATCGGCGCGTCCCGGCGGCTGACGCGGCTGCTTAGCGACCTGCTCGACCTGTCCCGGGTCGAGGCCGGCCAGATGCGCATCACCCTGGCCCCCTTTTCCCTGCCCGAGCTCGTCACCGCCATCGAGGACATCTTCCGGACCGCCGCCGCCGAACACGCTGTCAGCCTGCGCTGTTCCCTGGCCCCGGGCACGCCCGACACGGTGATCGGCGACGAGGTCAGAATCCGGCAGATTCTGTTCAATCTCGTCGGCAACGCCATCAAATTCACCCGGCAGGGCACGGTCAGCCTGACCATCGCGCCACTGCGCCTGGACACGGCCCGCTGCCGCCTGCTTTTTTGCGTGCGCGACAACGGGCCGGGCCTGTCCGAGGAACTCATCGGCCGCCTGTGCCAGCCGTTTTCCCGGGCGACAGGCGAGCTTGGGCGCACCACGGAGGGGGCCGGACTGGGCCTTTCCATCGTGGCCAAACTCGCCGCGCTCATGGACGGCGAAATCTCCATCGACAGCCGGCCGGGCCAGGGCGTCGAGGTCTTCGTCTCCCTGCCCCTGGCCCTTGCCGAAGCCGGCCGGACGGACGCGGCCAAAACCGCCCGGACGGTCCGCCCCGCCGGTCCGGACCTGCCCCGGGGACTGCGCGTGCTCGTGGCCGAGGACGACAAAATCAGCGCCATCGCCGGCAAGCACCTGCTCCAGCAGCTGGGCAACACCGTCACCCTCGTCGCCGACGGCCGGCAGGCCCTGGACGCCTTTGCCGCCGGCAGCTTCGATCTCGTGCTCATGGATATCGGCCTGCCCGGCCTCAACGGCCTCGAAGCCACGGCGGCCATGCGCGATCAAGGCACATTTGGCGACAAGGCCCGCACGCCCATCATCGCCATGACGGCCTACGCCATGGCCAGCGACAAGGAACGCTGTCTGGCCGCCGGCATGGACGCCCATGTGGCCAAGCCCGTGGACAAGGAGGAGCTGCGCGCGGCCATCGCCCGGGTGATGCAGACAACACGCCCCTGATGCTGGTATGACCGCGCCACGATCATCGGAGGTTTCCATGCAGTCCGTGTATCTCACCCAGGCCCTCTACGCCCGCTGGGCCAATGCGCGCCTCTACGCCGAACTGGCCAAACTCACGCCCGACCAGCTCACCGCGACCAGCGCCGTCAACTTCGGCTCCATCCTGGCCATCGCCAACCACCTCCTGCTGGCCGACCGGCTGTGGCTCAACCGCCTGACCGGCCGGGGCGATCCCGTGACCACGGTCGACGCCGTGCCCTACCCGGCCCTGGCCGACCTCATCGCCGCCCACAGCCTGGAGGAAGAACGCGCCATCGCCCTGTGCCGCGACCTCGATCCCGCCCGTCTGGAACAAACGCTGGCCTTCGTCACCACCGAGGGCACCCCGTCGCGCCTGCCCTTTGCCCTGTGCCTGACCCATTTTTTCAACCACCAGACCCACCACCGGGGACAGATCCACGGCCTGCTCGGCATCCACGGCATCAAGGCCCGGGACATCGATCTGCTCGAATTCGAGCGGGAAACCGGGACCTTTGCCGGACTGACCGGCTAACGGACGCGCCGGGAGCGCCGCGCCTTGCCGGGCTCCGGGAAACCCTGTACCCCAAATTCATGCTTGGCTTTTTCTTCAAGGGGCTGGCCATCGGCGCCATCATCGCCATGCCCTTCGGACCGGTCGGCATGTTGTGCCTGAGCCGGGCCATCGCCATGGGGCTGCGGGTGGGCCTGCTGTCGGGCGTGGGCGCGGCCGCGGCCGACGCCTTTTACGGCGCCGTGGCCGCCTTTGGGCTGACGTTCGTCTCCGACTTCCTGGCCACCCACGCCCGGCTGCTGCAAATCGGCGGCGGGCTGTTCCTGGTCGGCATGGGGCTGCGGCTGGCCCTGGACACGGCCCCGCCCAAACCGGCCGACGTGCCCCAACGGCGCTACGCCGGCGCGTTTCTCTCCGTGTTCCTGCTCACGCTCACCAATCCCCTGACCGTGGTCGGCTTTCTGGCCATTTTCGCCGGCTTCGGCCTGGGACAGGTCGAAACCCGGGTCAGCGAGGCCTCGGCCGTGGTGGCCGGGGTCTTTTGCGGCTCCATGGTCTGGTGGGCGGCCATCGCCTTTGGCGGCAAGCTGCTGCGGCTGCGCCTGCTGTCGCGGATGCGCACCATCAAGCGCGTCTCGGGCGGGATGATCGCGATCTTCGGGCTGTGGGCGGTGTTCTGGGCGGGATGAGCGGGCGCGTCAGGAATTGCGAAAAACGTTCAAGCGGTCGGAGATGACCGACAGGCCGGTAAAGGGAAAGGCGGCCATGGCCTTTTCATAGGGCCCGGGGTGTTCCAGCAGGCGTTCGAGCATGGCGCGGATGGCCCCGGCCGAGAGCCTGCCCCAGGGCAGATACTCGATGAGGCCGCGCGCGCACATGGCTTCGGCCCGGATGCGCTGCTCCAGGCGCGGCGTCTCCCGGGGAACCACCAGACAGGGCCGGCCCTGGGACAAAATCTCGCAGGTTGTGTTGTAGCCGCCCATGGTGACCACCACGTCGGCCAGGCCGATAAGCGTCTCCATGCGACGGTAGAAATGATAAAACCGCGCCCGCAGCCGCGCCGCCCGGCGGGCCACCTCCTCGCGCTGGGGCCGGGGCATGAACGGCCCGGTCACGAAAATCACCCGATGCCGGGGCGCGTCGCCCGATTCCAGCATGGACAGATAGGCGTCCATGAGGGGATAGCCGTCCCCGCCGCCGCCCGTGGTCACCACCACCAGCCGGTCGTCGGCCGCAAGCCGCTCCTCGCGCCGGGTCCGGGCCATGGCCTGGGGCGTGGGGGCGTGCCGGGGCAGATAGCCGGTGAAAATCATCTTGCGACTGATGCAGGGCGGGATGGCGTATTCGGCCACGGGATCGTAGAGATCCTGATTTCCGTAGACCCAGATTTCCGAATAGTAGTGTTCGAGCACATCGTAGACGCCCTTTTCGCGCCATTCGCGGCTGGTGGAGGCGGCGTCGTCCATGATGTCGCGCAGGCCGAGGATGGTGCGGGTGGCGGGCATCCGGCGCTTGAGCCATTTGAGCGTGGGCATGACCTCGCGGCGCAGGCCCATGGGGGCCTTGTCCACGATGAACAGGTGCGGCTGAAAGGCCTTGGCCGTGGCCACGATGATGTTGCGCCGGATATTGAGCGCATGGCGCGCGTTGATCTTGATGGACAGGGGCAGGTATTCTTCGTTGGTCTTCTTGATCATACCCGGAATGCGGACGAAATCCACGCCTTCCGGTGTTTCGTAGCGTCCGGCCAGGGGGGAGCCGGTGAGGATGAGAATGTTGACCCCGCGCTGGCGCAGATGCTCGGCAATGACCATGGTGCGCCGCAAGTGTCCCAGACCATAGGAGTCATGGGAATACATGAGAATGTTATAGGTGGAAGACGAAGCCATCAGGACAATCAGGGAACGTCGATGCCGAGCTTGCGGTATTCGTTGAGCTTGTTGCGCAGGGTACGCACGGAAATGCCGAGCAGTTGGGCCGCCTGGGTGCGGTTGCCCTCGGTCCGATCGAGGCTTTTGATGATCATGTGGCGCTCCATGACGTCCAGGGGCACCACTTCGCCCGGCACGGACAGGGCCTGCCCGTCCACGGCGCTGGGCGCGGCCGCCTGCTCGAAGACGTCGCCCGCCGCGTCGGCCTCCCCGCCTTCCGGCCCGTCGCGGAAGGCGTTTTCGGCCTCGGTGTCCTCCTCCTGCCAGCCCTCGCCGTCCAGGAGGAAATGGGCCTTGCGGATGGGACCGCCGCCGGCCAGCAGCACGGCCCGCTCCATGAGATTTTGCAACTCGCGCACGTTGCCCGGCCAGTCGTAGCCCATGAGCCACTCCTTGGCGTCGGGGGCGAAGGTCAGGGGCGGCAGGTTGTAGGCCTTGCGGAACTTGTCCACGAAAAAAAGGGCCAGCCGCGGCACGTCCTGGCCGCGTTCACGCAGGGGCGGGAGTTTGAGCGGAATGACATTGAGGCGGTAATAGAGGTCCTGGCGGAACTTGCCCTCGGCCACGGCGTCTTCCATCTGCCGGTTGGTGGTGGCCAGCACACGGACGTCCACGTGGACGGTCTCGGAACCGCCGACGCGGTCGAACTCGCTTTCCTGGAGCACGCGCAGGAGCTTGGCCTGCAGGCCCAGGTCCATCTCGGAAATCTCGTCGAGCAGGATGGTTCCGCCCGAGGCCATCTCGAATTTGCCGAGCTTGCGGGCGATGGCCCCGGTAAACGCCCCCTTCTCGTGGCCGAACAGCTCCGATTCGAGCAGATGTTCGGGCAAGGCGGCGCAGTTGATGGCCACGAACGGGCCGTCGGCCCGGTCGGAGCAGGCGTGCAGATAGCGGGCGAACATTTCCTTGCCGGTGCCGGATTCGCCGGAAATGAGCACCGTGGCCTTGGACCGGGCCACCTGCCGGGCCAGGGCCAGGACCCGGCGGATGAGCGGGTGTTCGCCGACAATGGCAAAGCCCCGGCCGGACACGTCCCGGGAGCCGGCCGCGCCGGAGGCGGCCGGGGACGCCGCCGTGGGCGGGGCCGGACCGGCGGCCGGCGCGGGCTGGTGGTTGCCCGGCAGCACGGCCTGGATCTTCTCCCAGGTCAGCGGCTCCAGCCAGTAATCCCGGGCGCCGAGCTCCAGGCACCGGGCCGCCTCGGCGGCCGTGCCCCGGTCGGTGAACACGATGACCGGCGGCAACGGCCCGTCCTTCTGCCCGGCTTCAAGCAGGGCCTCGGCGGTGTAGATGCCCATTTTGGCTTGGGAAAAAACAAGACACGGCGGAGACTTGCGAATGGAAGCCAGGGCCGCCTGCAAGCTGTCGGCAATGCCGGCGGCCACTCCCGCTTCCTTGAAAAAGGGGAAGAATTCGGTCACCGCCTGCGCCGGGGCGACAAAAAGAATTGCCTTTTCCGCCATCGGCGACCTATTAGCCCGAAGTCAAACGCTTTTCAATCGCTTCCGGAGCAATTCCCCATAAACGTCGCAATCGGCTCAGTCCAGACCGCATTCGCGCAACAGTCCGGCCAGCACCTTGTCGCTGTCAAAGTAGTCTCCGGCGATCTCCCGGGCCGCCTTGCCGGCCCGGACCGGATCGGCCTCGGCCGCGCGCAGGGCCGCTTCGGCCTGCTCGCGCCCCTCGAAGGGGAAAAGCCCTTCCCCCACGGGCAGATACTCGCCAAATCCGGTATCCTCGACCACGGCCGGACGCCCGGCCGCCAGATAGGTGGCCGTGCGGTCGGAAAACCAGCCGCTTTTGAGCACCACGTTCTGGTCCTTGGCGATGGTGAATTCGCCGCGCGAGCCCCGGATGTACTCGCGGTAGACGTCGAGGTCCCGGGACACGTCCAGGGCGTCGCGCACGGCCCAGCCGGCATTGGCGTAGCGCCAGGCGTCGTCGCACATGCCGCCCATGGCCATGGCCAGCGGGATGTCGCGCAGGCTGGACGGCAGGTCGAGCATGGCCTCGTATTTGACGTTCTTGCGCCAGGACAGTTTGCGCCCGCCGATTTCCACATCCCGGTCCCGGGCCTCCCAGGTGCCGATGGTGGAGTAGGCTTCGCCGCGCCCCTGGCCGACCGGCCACTCGTCGAGCACGACCGGCGGCAACAGCGGCTTCCAGTCGATGTCCGACAGCGGCACCTCGGTTTTGCCCCGGGGCAGGTTGTAGCCGTAGGTGAAGCACACGTCGTGGGCCGTGTAATAGTCGTGGGTCCAGGCGTCCCGGTCCACCTTGATCTGGGTGAAGACCGGATCGGTGTCGATGACCGCCTTGACCGGGGCCTGGAAGTACTCCTCCTTGGGCGGCAGCACGCCGGAGACGTTGAGGAAGAAATCCGCCTCGGCCAGATGCCGGTCCAGGGTGGCCCGGTCCATGCCGTACAGCTTGTCCTCGATCTCGCTGACGTAGGCCCAGCGGCCTTCCAGGCCGACGCGGCGGAACATGGCGTCCACGGTTTGCCGGCCGCGTGAGGAGTCGGTCACGGGATAGCCGAGGACCGGATCAAAGGGATAGGCCCAGTTGGAGGTGTCTTCCAGAAACACCACGTGATGGCCCAGCCGGGCCAGTCCCTCGGCGAAATGCAGCATCATCCACAACTGGCCGCCCAGGGGGAAGCCGACGGCAAAGCCGCCGATCACGATACGCAACGGCCGCTTCATGGACGCGCCTCCAGCCCGGGCGCATCCCCACCCGCGAACCAGCGTTTCGCGCCCTCGGCCACGGTGACCACGGGCACGCCCTGCTCCTTGAGAAACGCCGCCAGCCTGGACAGCTTGGCCGCATCCCAGGGCTCCCAGCCCAGTTGCGAACCAACGCCATGCATGCAGAAAATAACCCAGGCGTTTTCACCAATGGCGTGTTCCTTGACCAGGGCAATGATGGACCCGGCCGAATCGTCGGAGTGGACCACGAAACGCTTGAGCCAGAAACGGTTGCTTTGGCCCCGGCGGTTGCAGTCGTCGCCGCCGTTGGTCACCTGGCCGTAGTATTGCTGCGACAGCCGGCTCATCTCCGGGGTCCAGTAGTTGTGCGGCGTGACAAAGGTGGTCACGGCAAAACCCCTGGCCGCGAGCAGAGCCTTGGAGTCGGCCAGCTCCCGCTGGTAGGACACGGCCCGCAGCCCTTCTTTTTCGGCGTGCTCCGGATCGAAGGGATGCACGGTGACCTCGCCGATGAGCTGGTCGAAATAATAGGTGCCCGGCTCGCTGCGGACTTCCCGGGCGCTGGCCCTGGCCGTAAGCGGTCGATCATGCTCCAGGATGCCGGCCAGTTGTTCATACTGGTACTTGGCGTCGAACAAGCCATGTTCACCAGGAATACGCCGCAAGGGCAGGCAATTTTCGTCGGAGAAAAATTTCGGGATATCGATAGGCCGCTTATGGTTCAGACCATGCGAGGCGATTTCCCAGCCGGCCTTTTGCAACGCATGCAATTGCGACTCGCCCATGAATTCCGGATCAGCCGATTCCATGCGGTTGGCAATGACGCCGACCGTCGCCGGCAGCCCGAAACCGGACAAGACCGGGTAGGCGTACTGATAGACGCTTTCCAGTCCATCATCGAAAACAAAGGTCACCATGCCGGTGGAGGCGCACAGCCCTGTTGTTTTCCAAAACAACAGGATGGCCAACCCGAAAAGCGCCAGAAAACGAAGGTGTCTCATGATAAATCCCAAGCGTGACACGGCCTAGCGACAAGCGAGGCCGGACAACAACGATCAGCGAACGGAAACAACACAGCGACAAGAGCCAAAAGGTGGGGTTTGAAGCCGGCGGCCCGGTCGCGCCCGGACAGGCCCGCTTTGACGGCCTGTCAAAAACTGGTATGTGGCCTTTGCCGGTCCGGAGCGCGTATCCAGCCGGTCTGACCTTTTTACGGAGTTCCCATGCGCACCACCATTGCCACGCCCTACCTCCTGTGCCTGGCCATGCTTTTGACCGCCGTGCCTCCGGCGCTCGGCGCAAGCAAACATTTTCGTGTTTCCCACGAGCATTTCAACGACTACGCGGCCAAGGCGGCCGACCTGTATTTCCGGTCCGGCTCCTCGGCCGGCAAGAACATTCTGTCCCACCTGACCGCCATCTCCGCCATCTATGCCGAAAAGGCCTTCGTGGTCATGAACCTGACCGACATCCTCGAACACATGGTTTCCAAACGCGACAAGCGCTATGTGAGCGACCGGCTGGCCGACGTCAAGCGGGCGATCCTGTCGGGTCTGCCCCAGGACGTCAAACTGCTGGCCGATCTGGTGGAAAACCAGGACAACCAGGAGATCCGGGACCTGGGCAATCTGGTCGTGAACGAAATGCGCGTGTTCGAACGCAACACCGAAAACCTCTAAAGATGCCTCCGGCGGCCGGGGGGCATGATGCCCCCCGGACCCCCTCGACGTGTCTTTGCC
>JAFABC010000085.1 GCA_023426275.1 Pseudomonadota bacterium
GCGACGCTGGCGCACCTTGTCGGCGCCTTTTCAGGGCAAAAAGGCGCCGACAAACGTTCGAGGCACCGCTACGACCAACCGACGCCCGCGTCCCCCTTTCGGGAGGATCCGGGAGGGGGATAGTCCCCCTCCCGGCCGCCGGAGGCATCTTCTCTTCCCTTCTCCCGGCTAGCTGCCCGCGCGCAGCAGTTTCAGTTCGCCGGAGTTGGCCGGGCCGGGGCAGCGCCGGCCAACGACCGGGACGTCGTGAATGCCCTGCATATAGCGCCAGACCTCGTCCAGGGGCACGTGGGAGCGCAGGTATTCCTCGCAGCGCGAAAAACTGTAGTGATGGGCGAGGCTCCTGCCGAGCACGGCCACCTTCATCTTGCCGGCGGCCAGGGCCAGGTTGAAGGCCTTTTCGTCCGTGGTCGGCTGTCCGGCCGTGGGCGTGGTGGGGAAGGGCAGCACCAGCCGCATGATGCGCGCGTCGAAGATCACGCAGTTGATGGTCAGGTAGCCGACGTAGGCGTACTTGACCGGCGCGTCGCGCAGGTAGACCTCGGCCAGATTCTCGTGGAGCAGCTTTTCCCACATCCAGCGGTGGTAGACCCAGTTTTCCTCGATGGGCGGTCCGGCGTACATGTGCCGTTCGGACGGGTAGGACACGCGCAAAAAGCGGTTGAGCACGTGCCGGCCGGGCGGACTGATGGGCACAAGGGGCATGACAAGCGGCACGTCGGGCCGTTCGGCATGGTCGATGTAGCCGTTTATGAGGTGGTCCAGCCAGTGCGGGGTGACGAAGAGGTCCTCGTCGATCTTGATGACGACGTCGTCGAGATGGGCGGCCAGGATTTCGTTCTGGGCGGCGTGCACGGCCGGGACGAGACCGCGCGGACCGCGTTCGATCAGGGTGGCGTTGCCGTGCCGGGCCACGAAGCGTCGGGCCACGGCCAGATGTTCCGGGCTGACGGCATTGGCCACGACATAGACATGCTTGAGCCGGCCGAGGTCGGTGAAGCGTTCGAGACAGCGGATGCAGATCAGGAAGCAGTCGAGCCTGTGCGAGGTGAGCAGCAGCAGAACCGGCCGGATATCGCCGCGTCGCGGTTGTAAATAGGTGAGCTTGCCCATGGCCGTCCCTGGCTTTCAGGCATCCCTGCGTAAAAGGTTATAAAAGGCCTACATCACCCTTTTCGGCAATCCCCTCCAGGATCTTTAGTGTGGTCTTTGAAAAAAAACCGTATTTTTTTGAGATGGATAGGGAGGACGGTCTGGCGAAGGCGCGGTTACAGGTCCATGACCGGGAGCCGGTCGGACACAAAAAAATCGAAAAAAAGCGCCGGACATTTTGCCGCCGGGACGGTCCATCCGCCGGCGATCCGGCCTCGCCTTGACACGAATCCACACCGGGGCTAAGGCTGCGTATGCTGTTTGAGGCGTTCGGATTGCTTTGATTCAATCTATTGAAATCATTCAAGAAGGACGTTTCGCTGGCAGGAGTTCTGGAGGTTGGCCATGGGATACAAGGTGATCGTTGACACGCAAAAATGCATTGGCGACGGCGAGTGCGTGGACGTGTGCCCGGTCGAGGTCTATGCGTTGCAGGGCGGCAAGGCCGTGCCTGTCCACATGGAGGAGTGCCTCGGCTGCGAGTCCTGCGTCGAAGTCTGCGACCAGGACGCCATCGTCGTCGAAGAAGAGTAGATATTTCAAAATATTCAACCGGTAGCGGGAGTGGGCGGTCGTCGTCCGCTCCCGCTGCCGCCTCCGGCCCGGGCCGCAAGACCCCGCGCAACGCCGCGTGACGGGCAGGCGGCGCGGGACGGTTTCGGAGTCCTTTGATGCCCCTGGATTTTTCTCCCGCCTTTGCCCGGTACGAAGCCATCGCCGCCGAGGCCGATGCCGCCTTCGCCAAGGTCTCGACCGCCTGCCCGGGACTGGTGTCCTGCGGCGCGGGTTGCAGCGACTGCTGCCACGCCCTGTTCGACCTGACGTTTATCGAGGCGCTCTACCTCAATCACCAGTTCAACAAGGCCTTCCCTCCCGGCGCGGCGCGCGACGCCATCCTGGAGCGGGCCAATGTGGCCGATCGCGAACATTACAAGCTCAAGCGCAAGGCCTTCCGGGCCGGCGAGAAGGGCGTGCCGACCAGTGAAATCCTGGCCGATCTGGCCAAGGAGCGCATCCGCTGTCCGCTGCTTGGCGACGATGACCGCTGCGTGCTCTATCCCCACCGCCCCGTGACCTGCCGCCTGTACGGCGTGCCCCTGGAGATCGGCGGCGCGGCCCACACCTGCGGCCAGTCCGGCTTCCTTCAGGGCGGACGCTATCCCACCGTGAAAATCGAGAAGCTCCAGGACCGGCTCATGGAGCTGTCCCAGGAAGTCGTGGCCTCGCTGCCCACCAAGCTGCCGCTGATGGGCGACATCCTGGCCCCGGTTTCCCTGGCGCTCATTACGGAATACGACGAGGAATATCTCGGCATCGTCACCGAGGACGACATGGTGCAGCTGCCCGAGCCGCCCGCGCCGGCCGCCGGTCCCGGGACCTCGGCCTGCGGTTCGTGCAGCGAGCAGGCCGGCTCCGACGCCTGCGCCTCGTGCGCCTCGTCCCAGACGACCTGGGTGCTGCCGGGACCGGACGGGTCGCCCGAGCAGGACAAGTAAGGAGGACTCGTGCCCCATTCTCCCGAAGAGCTGGCGACGCTCAAGCGCGCCATCTACGAAAAGCTCAATCCCCGGCGCCGGCGGTTTATCGACAAGATCGGCTATGACGCCTGGGACCCCTTCCAGGAGCCCAACGACCCCCTCGATATGCGCGAGGACGCCTCGCGCCGCACCGGCCAGCAGCTCGTGTCCGAATTCCTGGCCGTCACCCCCGGCATGTCCGATGAATTCGCCAAGGGGGCCTGGGAAGTCTGCATGGGCGTCATGAACGGTTCGGAAAGGCATCGGGGCATGTACGCCTTTTGCAAATGGTACAAGGAACTGCTGGTCCGGGAAGGCATCGACGCCGACCTGGGCCCGACCAAATAAGACGATGAGGAGCATTCATGGATTATACCGCCCAAACTCCCGATGAATTCATCGACGAACTCAAAAAGCGCCTGTCCCAGAATCCCGGTTGCGGCGTTTCCCACTACAACCTGGGCACGGCCTACGTGGCCAAGGGGCGGCTCATCGAGGCCGAGGCCGAATTCCATCAGGCCGTGGAATGCTCCCCCAGCCTGGCCGAGGCCTACGTGCAGTTGGGCGGACTGGCCATGAACAAGGGCGATCTCGACGGTTGCCTGGAGTGGAACGAAAAGGCCAGCCGGGCCAGACCGCTGTTCGCCGTGCCCTTCGGCAACATCGGTTTCGTGCATCTCCAGCGCGGCGAACTGGACAAGGCTGAAAAGTCCCTGCGTCGGGCCATCAAGATCGATCCCAAATACGTTCAGGCCATGGCCACCCTTGGCAGTGCGCTGTTCATGAAGGGCGAGCTCGACGCGGCCGAATTCCACAGCACCAAGGCCCTCGAAATCGAGCCCATGTTCGGCCCGGCGCTCAACACCCTGGCCCTGGTGGCCATGGAGCGGGGCGAGTTCGCCAAGGCCAAGGCGTTCGTGGAAAAGGCCCGGGAGACCGGCTACGAGGCGCATCCCGAGATGGTGCGCGAGATCGAAGCCGCTTTGGCCAAAGAATAAGAGGAAGAAGGGAAGACGCCTCCGGCGGCCGGGGGGCATGCTGCCCCCCGGTCCCCCTCGAAGGGGGAAACGAGAACCCCCCATGTTCTCCCGGCAAGGGGGGCGGGGGAGCGGGGCAACGCCCCTGCTGGGAAGCCTCCTATGGCATCACGTCGGGAACTTTTGGCCCAGGTGCGGCAGGTTCTGGCCGCGGACGACCGCGAGGCCGCGTTGGCGCAACTGGCCGACATTCCGGCCCGCACGCTGTTGGGGCCGCTTTTTTCGTTGCTGCTGGATAAGGAGCCGCTGTCCCGCTGGCGGGCCGTCACGGCGTTCGGCGCGGCCATGGCCGCCCTGGCCGCCGCCCGGATGGAAGACGCCCGGGATGTGTGGCGCAACCTCATGTGGCGCGTCAACGAGGAGTCGGGCAACATCGCCTGGGGCATCCCCGAATGCATGGGCGAGACGTTGGCCGTGTGTCCGGCCCTGGCGAAGGACTATCACCGCATTCTTTTTTCCTACGTCCAGGATCTGCCCGGGGATTGCACGTTTATCGACCATGCGCCGCTGCGCCAGGGCGCGTGGTGGGGCATCGCCCGGCTGGCCGAGGCCGCCCCGGAACTTTGCTCAACGGCCGTGCCCGAGATCACGGCGGCGCTGGCCGATTGCGATGCGGCCACACGCGGGCTGGCCTGCCTGGCCATCGCCCGCATCAAGCCCGATCCGTCGCGCACGCTGCTCGAGGCGCTTTCCGGCCTGACCGGCGACGAGGCGGATTTCGACCTCTACGACGACTGGTTTCTGGCCACGACCACGGTGGCCGCCTGCGCCAGGCGCGCCCTGGACGCCTGCCGCCGCTGCGTGTAACCGCCGCCGCGACCATCGCGACTGCCCTCCAAAACGGGACGCCGTCCCTTGTATGGAGGTCCGTCTTGCGCAACCAACCGATCATAACCGCGCTGCTCGTCTGCGCCGTGCTGGCCCTGGCCATGGCGACCGGACATGCCGCGCCCTTGCCGCCCGGGCTCGACCGGTCGCCGGAAGAAATGGTCGATGGCTTCATGCGCGGCCTGTCTTCCCGCGTGACGCTCACGCCCCAGGAAAAGGCCGCGATTCGTCCCATCCTCGTGGAGCAGACTCAAAAGCGCCAGGACATCATCCGGGCGCGTCTGGCGGCCAATCCCGGCCGGGCCGGCCTGCGGGCCCTGCGTGACGACATGCTCGCCCTGACCCGGGAAACCGACACCCGGCTTGCGGCGGTGTTGCCGCCGGCGAAGATGGAAAAGCTGCGCGCCTACCGCCAGGAACGCCTGGAACAGGCCCGCGGCATGGCCCGTGCGGCCAGGGCCGGCGGCTGATCCGCACCGTTTCGACGTCCATTGGGAGTCCCTCTCCCCAATCCCCGGGCGCGGTCTCCCCTGGCCGCGCCCTTTTTTATGGCGCGAGGGCTGCCGGTTTCCCTGGGAGGGGGGAGGGGACATCACGCCCCCCGGCCGTCGGAGATCTTCTTTGCGCCCGTCGTCCCGGGGGGAACCGGGAACAGGATTACGCGGTTGCGCCCCGTCCGTTTGGCCATGGACATGGCCATGGCCGCTTCCCGCAGCAGGGCGTCGAGGTCCTGGCCGGGGCCGTACCGGGGCAGGCCGAGGCTGGCGGTGACGACCAGTTCATGGGGAAAGGCGGACGAGGCAATATTTTTACTACAGTTCCTGGAATTTAACTATGTTATGAAAAACTTCCCCTGAAATCACACCTTTTTGCTTGACCAAGAGACTAAAAGGATTAAATTTGTCCTACATGAGTTCGGAACACCACAGCAGGCGGCCATGCCGCCCGATGGAGGATTGCCATGCAGACGCAGACCAACCTGTCCGATCTGGTTATCGACTGGAACATGACGCCAGAGGACGCCGTGACCCTGTATCTCGAATGGGGCAATAACTCGTGGCATGCCGAACACAAGCCGGTGACGTCCAAGAACGATTTCGCCACCTATTTCGTGGTCAATACCTGGTCGGGACACCCGGAACTGTCGCTGGTGCGCCGCAATTCCGAGGACTGCGTGGAGGTTGCCTCCTTCGAGCTGCCCGAGGATCTGGCCCAGGATTTCATGCGGGAAAACGGCGGCAACAAGGGTATCTACGCCCCGACCGAAGCGATCAAGCGCTGGCTGCGAAAGACATATTTCAACTAACGGTGAAGGCGCACTGTGCCTCCGGCGGTCGGGAGGGGGACATTTCCCCTCCCGACCGCTCCCGAAAGGGGGCGTCGGCCGAGCGAAAACAGCGCCGTAACGATCCGCCCATACATTTCGCGAAAACCATCTTGTAAACCCCCGCACCACACTCCCTCACCTCATGACGCGCCCCCGGGTGGATAGGCCCCGGGGGCGCGTCCCTCTTTGGCGCGCGGTTCGCCTTGCGGTCTTGCCCCGGCCGGTCGAACCTGCCACACTGCCGACATGTTGCTTGCCGTCATCTCCGACATTCACGCCAACCTCGAAGCGTTCCAGGCCGTCCTGGCCGACATCGACCGACACTCCCCGGCAGCCATCGTCAGCCTTGGCGACAACATCGGGTACGGTCCCGATCCCGAAGCCGTGCTCGATCTGCTGGCCAGCCGGTGCATCCCGAGCGTTCGCGGCAACCATGAATGGGCCGTGGCCGATCCGGCCCGGGAACGCGGCTTCAATTCCCAGGCCCGCGAGGCGGTCTGGCGCACCCGGGAGCTGCTTTCCCCGCAAGCCATCGCCCTCGTGGCCACCTACCCGACGTCGCTTGCGCTCTACGACTGCCGGTTCGTGCACGGGCTGCCGCCCAACGACACCACGACCTACCTGTTCGAGGCCGGGGACGTGACCTTGCGCCGGGCGTTTTTGCGCACGCCCGAACGCGTCTCGTTTGTCGGCCACACCCACATGCGCGAGGCCGCCCTGCTCAACGGCCGCGACGTCGAACGCTACGAACTCTCCCTGGGGGACAATCCCCTGGACCCGAACCTGCGCCATATCGTCAACGTGGGCGCGGTGGGGCAGCCCCGAGACGGCGACAACCGGGCCAAGTACGGGCTTTACGACGATACGACCCACGTCCTGACCATCCGGGCCGTGGACTACGACGCCAAGGCCGTGGCCGCGAAGATCGTGGCCCGGGGCCTTCCCCGGCGCTACGCCGACAGACTGTTGTAGGAAGGGGAAAAGCGGAAGATCGGGGCGCCGTCCCGAACCCCGCCGGGGGCATGATGCCCCCGGTCCCCCTCGTTTCCCTGGGCGCACTTGCGTCGCCGCAAGTGCGCCCAGAAAAAGGTGAAACAATCGCTTCCGCGTCCCTCGCGAAGCCTTGGAAAGTTTTTTGGAAGGGGTCCGGGGGAACCTTTTTTTCAAAGAAGGTTCCCCCGGCCGCCGGAGGCATTCTCTTCATGCACACAATCGATCGCTATACCATCTCCGGCGTGCTGGGCCGGGGCGGCATGGGCGCGGTGTTCAAGGCGCAGGTGCCGGTCATCGGACGGGTGGTGGCGCTCAAGCTGTTGCGCCCCAATGAAATGACCCTGGGGCTGTGGGGCCGCGAGCGCGTGGTGCGGGCCTTTCGCGAGGAGGCGGCGCGCCTGGGCGGGTTGCGCCATCCCAACGTGGTCGACGTGTTCGATTATGGCGAGGCGGGCGATTGGCCGTATTTCGTCATGGAATTTTACGGCGAGTCCCTGGGCTCGATCATCGGCGAGACATACCGGGTGGAAGCGCCGAGCCGCCGGCTGCCCGTGTCCCGGGCCATCGGCTATGCGGCCCAGCTTCTGGCCGGGCTGGCCCGGCTGCACTATGCCGGCATCGTCCACCGCGACATCAAGCCCTTTAATTTGCTGGTCACGGACGCCGACGTGGTCAAGATCACCGACCTCGGCCTGTCCAAGGCCCGGGGCGAGCGGTTCGAGGGGCCGGCCAATCTCAAGGTGGGCTCCCCGTATTATGCCGCGCCCGAGCAGGAGGACGACCCGGACGCCGCCGACGCCCGGGCCGATCTGTTCGCCGTCGGGGTCACGCTGTTCCGGCTGTTGACCGGCCGGCTGCCCGAGCCCGATACCGACAGGCCCGGGGAGCTTTGCCTGGACGCCGGGGATGTTTTTGACGGCTTTTTCGCCCGCTCCCTGGCCACGTCGCCGGGGAAGCGGTTTGGCAGCGCCCGGGAGATGGCCGAGGCCCTGGAGGACTGTCGCCAGCGCTGGCTGCGGCACATGGAAGGGGTGTGCGCCGGCATGGGCGAGGCGCTGCTCGCGCCGCACACGCCCGCCGATGCGCCGCGTCCCCGCCGCGAGCCGGCCATGATCGGCAGCCGCCACGCCCGGGAGGCCTTTGCCCTCGACGCGTTGTGGCGGCCGGCGGCCTATTGGCCGGGCCGGTTCGAGGAGGCCGGGGGCGGGGTGTTGCGCGATCCCGACGCCGGCCTGGAGTGGCTGGAGGCGGCCGCGCCCTATCCCATGACCTGGGAGGAGGCGGGGGAGTTTTTGGCCCGGATCAATGCGGCGCGCGCCGGCGGCCATGCCGACTGGCGGCTGCCCACGGTGCCGGAGCTTACGACCGTGCTGCGGCCGGAACCGGTGGGCGAGGGCTATTGCCAGCCGGCGGCCTTCACCCAGCCGGTGCGCCGGGTGTGGAGCGCGGATCGGGCCAATTACGCCAAGGCCTACGCCGCCGATGTGGAGCTGGGCTACGTGACCTGGGCCGATTCCGGTTGTCCGGTGGCGGCGCGGGCCGTGCGGAGCCTGGAGCCGGACGCTGACGACCGTTCATGAAAAAGGCGCGCCCCGGACGATGGTCCGGGACGCGCCGCGTGTCTTTGAAGCGAGGGTGGGGCGGATTATTTCGTGAATTCGATCAGCGCGTCGCAATAGCCTTCCATGGCCTTGCGCACGGCGTCCTGGTCGGCCTCGGTGGGCGCGCCCTGCCACTCGTAGTGGCCGAGGAGGTCCCAGCCGGACTTTTCGGTCTTGGCCTCGAAGTCCCGCTGCGCGCCGCCGACCCAGCCGAACGAGCCGAAGCGGTACACTTTCTTGTTGGAGACCTTCTTGACCAGCAGTTCCTCGATGGTTTGCGCCATGGGCGGGAACATCTTGTACTCGTAGGTCGGCATGCAAAAGACCAGACCGGCCGATTTCCAGGCGCTGGCCAGGATGTAGCCGACCTCGTCGCCGGGCACCTGGAAGACGTGCACGGGGATGTCGCGCTTGCGGATGGTCTCGACCACGGTGTTGAGCACCTGCTTGGTGTTGCCGTACATGCTGCTCCAGACCACCGTCACGTCGCGTTCCGCCGGTCCCTTGCTGTACTGGGCGTAGCGCTTGTAGTCGTTGATGATGGTGCAGGGGTTCTCGCGCCAGATGATGCCGTGGGACGGGCAGATCACCTTGATGTCGAGGCCTTGCAGCTTGTCCAGGCCCTTGAGCACGAACGGGGAGAAGGTGGCCACGATGTTGGCGTAATAGCGCAGGGCCTCGCCTTCGTAGAACTTGTGCCGCTCCTCCGAGATCTGATCGTCGAAGATCTTGTCCTCGTCGATGCTGCCGTAGGAGCCGAAGGCGTCGCAGGAGAACAGGATGCCCCGCTTGCGCTCGTAGGTCATCATGGTCTCGGGCCAGTGAATGTTGGGCGTCTCGAAGAACTGGAGCTGGTAATCGCCGACCGTCAGTTCCATGCCGTCGGTGATGGCCACGGCGCGTTCGGCCGGCACGCCGGCAAAGGCGTCGAGCAGGGGCACGGCCTTTTTGGTGCAGTAGATGACCGCTTTTTTGTTTCTGGCGCAGAACTCGCGCAGCCAGCCGGAATGGTCCGGCTCCATGTGGTTCATGATGAGAATGTCGATGTCTTCGATCGCGAGCTTGGCGCCGGCGATCTGCTGGCAGAATTCTTTCGGAAAATCAAAGATGTTCTGGGTCAGATCGATAAGAACGTTTTTCTCGCCCTTGATCAGGTAGCCGTTGATGGAGATGCCGTGGGGGATGGGCCAGATGCCCTCGAACAGATAGTTTTTGTCTTCGATGTTTACGGAGATACGGTAGATGTCGTCTACGACCTGCTTGATGTGCATCGCTCTTGATCCAAGTTAAAGGGTTGCGACAGGCCGCGATGGGTCTCCGGCCTGAAACTATGCGAAATCAGCCTGCATTGTCGGCGCCAGGCGTGAAAATCGAACCATGTATGCAAGGGGAATCGATTTCCTCGAAAGGGCGGGATCAAACGTCGCCGCCGCGCTTGACTCCTGGGCTTGTCATAAGACCCCATTTAAGTGTTCGGAGAGCGAATGTCCAGAGAAAGGAGCGGGATTGTTTCGGGCGGCTGCGTCCCTGTTGCGGGGCGCGGTCGTCCCGCCGTGCGCGGACTGTTGCGGCGTTTGATTGATTTGCTGAAGCCCCGGGCACGGGCGCTACGGCCGTTGCGGCGCGTCGCTACAGAGTAGGCTGTGGCGCCTCCGGCGGCCGGGGGAACCTTTTTTGAAAAAAAGGTTCCCCCGGACCCCTTCCCAAAAACTTTCCAAGGCTTCGCGAGGGACGCGGAAGCCCGGGTTTCACCGTTGGGCCGGCAATAGAGGGGGGCCGGGGGCATGATGCCCCCCGGCCGCCGGAGGCATTCTTAAATCGGGCACTTTTCCTTGGTGGGCAGCTTTTTGCCGGTGAGCCGTTTGTACAGGAATTCCTCCACCGGCTTGCCGCCGAGCTTTTCCAGGTCGATTTCGGCCCGGGCCGCGCCGCGATGCCCGCCGGCCGAGCCGATGTCGCCGAACATCTTGGCCGCCTGATGCCCCATGTTGCGGCCGATGCCGTCGCCTCGGAAAATGACGATCACCTGCTTTTTGACGACCCCGCACAGCATGTTCCAGGTCAGGCCGTGCACCCGGGTGAAGAAGTCGGCCAGCATGACCAGGATGTCCGCGCTCTCCAGGCTGTCCATGTACACGAACAGGCCGTGGTTGCCGACAAAGCGCATCTTGCGGAAGGCCTTGGAGAAGAATTTGAGCCAGCGGCGGTGGTATTCGCTGGAGATGATCTTGCGCACGAGCTGCATGTCGGCGGTCTTGGTCAGGTAGCTGAAGGCCTTGACGTCGGCCTCGATGAAGTGGCGTTCGAAGCTCTGGGTGTCGGCCTTGATGCCGTAGACCAGCGCCGTGGACAGGAGCTTTCCCGGACGGATGTGCAGGTTGTAGAGGTATTCCGTCAGGATGGTGCTGACCGAACCGTAATCGGGGCGGATGTCCACGAAATCGGCCTGCACGGGGCTGTCCGCCTTGATGGGGTGATGGTCGATGACGATGCTGAAGGTGCAGAGCTTGAAATCGGGATGATGGTGGGGCTGGGAGTCCACCATGGCGAAATGGTCGTATTGGGCTTTGAGCTGCGGCGTGAGCATGACGGTGGGGATGCGCAGAAAGCGCATCATGGCCAGATTGTCCGGCCGCTTGACCTCGTTGACGTGGGCGATGCCCACCTCGGCCACCCGATGGACCATGATGCGGCGCAGGGCCATGGCCGAGGCCATGGCGTCGGGATCGGCGTTGATGACGATCAGCCAGCGGTCTTCACGACCGAGCATCTGGAGCAACCGCGTCGTTTCCTGCGTCAGCTTGCGAAAGTAACTCATGAAGCGTTTCCCTTGAGCGTCATGGCGCAACCTGCGACCACGAGGCGCACGTCGGCGGCCAGGGAAGCGACCGTCTGGTTGAGCGTGCCCAGCGTATCGGCGAACTGCCGAACCGCCGCGCTGGCGGCCAATCCGCCCAGTCCGACTTCCGTGCTGATCACGATCAGTTCCGGACCGTTGGGCGCGGCGTAGGGAGCGAGCCCGACGGTAAGGGATGAAAGGCACGATCGCGTTGCATTTTTGTCATGGCAGGCGAAAAGCCAAAAGTCCAGGCTGTCCAGGAGAATTGTGCCGCCGCGCCCGGCCTCGGCGCACAGCACGTCCATGGCCGTTTCCCGGGCCTCGATGACGGGCAGCCCGGCCGGTCTGGCCCGCTTGTGGGCGGCGATGCGTTCGCGGAAATCGAAATCGAGGGCCCGCCCGGTGGCCAGCACCCGTTGCGGCGGCGCGCCGGCCAGGAGCAGGGCTTCGCCCAGGGCCGACTTGCCCGATTTGACGCCCCCGAGCAGCAGCCGGATCATGCTTGTTCCGCCTCGCCGCCGGGCAGGGCGCAGGCCACCGCCTCCAGCACGCGCAGGCTCTCCAGCAGATGCACCGGCGCGAACACCTCGACCACCACGGCCTGCGGGCGCAGGTGGGGCAGCATCCAGGCGAGCGTGTCGCGCCCTTCGGGGGCAAGGCTCGTCAGCGTGCGGTGCAGATGCCGGCGGCCCTTGGGCGGGCCTTCGCTGCCAAAGGGCGAGTAGACGTGGAGCATGGCCACGCGTTTGGCCAGTTCGGGATCGTCCCGCGGCAGCTCGTGGCCCATGGCCAGCATGTGGCCGAGGTCCAGGCAGACGCCGCAGCCCGTGGCCGCGGCCAGGCCCAGGACATCGGCCGGCGAGGCCTCCTCGGTATTTTCCAGCAGCACCATGGACGGGTCCCGGCCCGTCGCGGCCAACGCCCGCACAAAGTCCGTCAGGGCGGCCAGGGTCTGCGGCGGGTGGAGCACCATGGCCCAGGGCCGCAACGGCGCCGTTTTGGCCAGCAGGCCCTCCATGGCGAAAAAGGCGGCGTCGCCGCCATGGCGCCAGGGCAGGTCCAGGGGCAGGTGCAGGTGGTAGGTCAGGCCATAATCTTTCTGGGGCAGATCGTCCGGGCCGTAGGCCAGACAGCTTTCCAGTTCAAGAAGGTAAAGGCCGACTTCCTCGACGCTACGGGCCAGCCGGCGGCAGTTGACGGCCGCCGTTTCCGGCCACACGCAGCTCGGCGCGGCGGTGCGCCAGGCGAACGGCCGCTTGCATTTTTGTATCATACTAAAATTGCTTTAGATAAAAGTTCAGGTGCAAGGGTTGAGGAGATCGGGGCGGGGGCGTATGGAATCCCGGTTGTTGTGGTGTTTACTGGCGACGCATCCGCGCCGCCCGGTTTTTCGGACACGCCGTCCGGTGTTTCAAGGTGATGGGGTCATGCGACAGTTTCGTGATTTCGTGCAGCATTTCTTCAACCCGCTCCACGTGTATTGCAGATTGAAGGACATGGGCGTCAAGGCCCCCACGGCCCATAAAATGAGCCGGGCCTACGAGCGCTACCTCTGGCGCTTTATCTGGTAGGCTCCTCGACGCTAAAAAGCGGCAGCTGTCTGGCCTGACGTACGGTCCGGGCTACCAGGGCCGACCGCTTCACCCCGCCGAGATCGAGATTTTCCAGGAACCGCGACCGTCTGAGCATGAGCCGTCGACCGAACAGGTCGCGGCGCGCGGCGTGGGACAGGTACAGCCGGCTTTTGGCCCGGGTGAGTCCCACGTAAAACAGGCGTCGTTCCTCGTCCTCATCCATGTGCCCGGCCAGATCGCCCGGTTTGCCGCTTAGGAATTCCGGTCCGGCAAAGGGCAGGATGCCGTCTTCCAGGGCCGGCAGGAACACGGCGGAAAACTCCAGCCCCTTGGCCGCGTGCAGGGTCATGATGCGCACTTTTTGCGCCCGGCGGCCGACCAGTTCGAGCTCCGTCTCGCCGGCCACGAAGTTGAGCAGTCCGGCCCAGCCGCCGTGGGCCTCGAAGGCCCGGCACAGGTCGCGAAATTCCGGGCCCTGCCAGAACAGCCGGTCAAAGGGCGCGATGTCGCCGAGGTAGGCCGACAGTCCGAGCGGCCCCCGGGCCAGCGCCCGGTCGGGCAGGGTGGGCGGCCGCTCCACGTCGTCCGGGGCGGGCAGGCCGAGCAGCCGCCCGGCCGCGGCCAGCAGCAGGCGCACGCGCGGCTCGTTGAAAAAGGCGTCAGCCTCGGGGGCGGCGCAGGGGATGCCGAACCGTTCCAGGCTCTTGCGGATGGGGCCGATCAGGCTGGAAAAGCGCACCAGCACGGCCACATCGCCCGGGGACAGGGTGTCGACGGCGAAATCCCGCGTGAGGCTGAGCGACGTACCGCCAAGCAGCGTGCTGATGCGCTCCCCCATCCAGCCGGCCTCGCCGGCGGCGGTGGGTGCCTCGAACAGCTGGATTTCGCCGGCGGCCGCGGCGTCGCGGCCGATGCGCGACACCAGCGGGGCGCGGCCGGGAAAAAGGCCGGCCGCCAGATTGAGCACGGGCTGGGTGGAGCGGTAGTTCTCGGTCAGGCCGGCCTCGGCGAGATCAGGCCAGATGGCGCGCAAGGCGGCCCGGGCCGCGCCGGTGGCCCCCCGGAAGCCGTAGATGGCCTGATCCGGGTCGCCGATGGCGAACAGTCCGGTTGTCCCGTCCTGTCCGACCAGCGCCGCCACCACGGCCAGTTGCAGCGGGGTGAGGTCCTGCACCTCGTCCACAAGGACGTGGGCGTACACCGGGTGCGGGCCGTCCTCGACCAGCCGTTCCAGCCAGAATTCCAGCAGGTCGGTAAAATCCAGCAGGTTCCAGTCCGCCTTTTGCCGGGCGAACCGGGCGGCCTGTCCGCCAAGGCCGTCGACGTCGTCGGGATCGAGCGTTTGCAGGCGTTCCCGGGCCAGGGACAGCTCGCGCCAGGCGGCGCGCAGCCGCGCCCCGGTCAGGCCGGGATTGGCCGCCGCGAAAAGCCGTCGGGCCGCGTCCTCGGACAGCAGCACCGGTTCCTGCCCGCCGGCCTCGACCCAGGCCTGCAGGGCCAGGGCGTGCAGGGTGTCGGCCCGGGGCAGGTCGTTGCGCGGTGTGTCGGCATCGTCGCCGCCAAGGCGCTGGCGCAATTCCGCGGCCGCCCGACGGGTGAAGGTCACGGCCAGGATGGCGTCGGCCGGGATGCCGGAATCCAGCAGGGCGCGGATTTTGGCCAGCAGGGTGTGGGTCTTGCCCGTGCCCGGGCCGGCCACCACCAGCACGTGGCGTCCGTCGGCCGCGATGGCCGCCTGCTGGTCGGCGTTGAGCCCCCGGGCCAGGGGCGCGGGCGGCGGTGTCGGTTGGGACGGGGCGGGCGGAGGTTCCAGGGGCGGATCGTCGGCCGGCGTGGATTCGCGGGGCTTGGCCGCCACGGGCGTCTTGGGCGGTACGGCCAGAAAACGGCCGCTTTTGAGTTCCCGCTGCTCCTCCGGGGAAAAGACGGCGATGCGGCCGTACTGGCCGTCAAAGCCCGGGGTGCGCAGCACCCGTCCCCGGCGCATCCGGCCGATGCCCTCGGCCAGAGGGGTGCTGATGCGGCCGATGTCTTCGAGGGGCGCGTCGCGCAGCACCGTCAGTTCCGCGCCAAACCGGCCGAGCAGACTGGCCACCAGCCGGTGGGCCTTGGCCGTTTTGGGGCCCACGCCCATGACCTCGCCGGCCAGCTCGTCCAGGGGAATAAGCGAGGTGAATCCCGGCGCGCGTTCGGGGCGCACCGGCTCGGTCCGGTCGGCCAGTTCCAGCACGCGGTGCAGCACGCCAAGGGTCAGCGGCTTGCCGCACACCGGACAGATATTGCCCCGGGCCTTGGCCTCGGCCGGTTCCATGACCACGCCGCAGTCGCGGTGGCCGTCGAGGTGGTATTTGCCTTCCTCGGGGAAGAACTCGACCGTGCCGCAGAATTTCGGTCCGACGCCTTCGCCGCGCAGGGCCCGGAAGATGCCCTCGTAGGAGGGATCGCCGGAAAAGACATTGCATTCGCGGCCGAGCTTTTCTCCGGAATGGGCGTCGGAGTTGGAGACGAGCCGGAAGCGGTCCAGGGCCGACAGCGTCCAGTTCATTTCCGGATCGGACGAGAGCCCCGTTTCCAGGGCGAAAATTTCCTTGGCCAGCGTCCCGTAGCATTCCTCGATGGAGTCGAAGCCCGATTTGGAGCCGAACAGGGAAAACCACGGCGTCCAGATGTGCGCCGGCACGAGAAAGGCCAGCGGGTCGATCTCCAGCACCATTTCCAGCAGATGCCGGCTGTCCAGGCCCAGGATCGGCCGGCCGTCCGAGGCCAGATTGCCGACCTTGGCCAGCTTGGCGTTGAGTTTTTCGGCCGCCTCGAAGGTGGGGACGTAGACGAGGTTGTGGACTTTGCGGACCTTGCCGCCGCGTTTGTAGATGGAGCTGATTTCCGCCGAAAGCATGAAGCGCACCCGGCCGCCGGGCCGGGCCTCGGGCAGCCAGGGGATCTCCTGGATGAGGCCGGAGGGATCGGCCAGGCGGTACAGTCCCGAGGCGTCCTCGACAAAGGCCTCGCGTAGTTCGGCCAGCCAGCCGGGATGGGTGAAGTCGCCCGTGGCCACCACGGTCAGCCCTTTGGCCTCGCCGTAGGCGGCCAGATTCTTGGGGGTCAGGCCCTTGCTGGTGGCTCGGGAATAGCGCGAATGGATATGCAAATCGGCAAGATATTGCTCCATGCGTGTTGGCATACAGGGACTTTGCGGTGGCGGCAAGGGCGAAGCGGTGACAAGGCGGCGTCCCTGTGAAGACGGCGCCGGCCGGGATGGGGAGACGCACCCGGCCGGCCGGCGCCAAGCGGTTACTTTCCGGCCGCCTGTCGGATGGCGGCGTAGACGCGCAGGGGATTGACGCCGTTTTGTTCGCCAATGGCCCGGATGGTCATGTCGGCCTTGGCGGTCAGGCCCTGCCCGGACAGCGCCTGCACGATGGTCTCGGTTTCGAGGCCGTAGCGCTGGCAAAAGTCGGTCAGGGTGAGGTTGCCGGTGCCGGCCGGCGGGGTTGCCGGCAAGGCGGCGGCTTCGGGCGCGGGCGCGACCTTGGCGAGGATTTCATGGGGGGAGACCTTGTGGGCCCGGGCCAGGGTCTGCAAGGTCGTCTCGACCGTGGCCTCCGGGTAGCCGGCCTTGTGCAGGGCGGCGACGAGCGCGTCGGGCGTCAGGCCGATGGCCGGGGCCAGCATGGTCAGCGGCGAAAGCTCGGCGTGGCCGAAGGGCGGTTCGCCGTAGACGCGGGCGGCCCGGTCCTTGAAGTAGTCGCTGCCGGCCAGCAGGGTCGAAAAGGGCGGCACCATGACCAGGGTGCCCAGCATCGTGGCCAGGACGATGACCAGGGCGGTGACGGCGGCCGGGGTGACGAGCACGAGCTGGCGGGCCTTGCTCAAATAGGCCACCACCGCCTTCCAGTTGTAATAGGCGTGCAGGGCCAGGGCCAGCAGGAACAGCGTGCCCAGGTTGATGTGCAGGTCGCCCCATTGGGTCTTGTCCAGGCCGAGCAGGGTCCAGTCGGACCAGTAGGCCACGCGCCCCTGGGGCGCGATGTAGAGCACAAGGCTGGTGGCAATCGTCAGGATGAAGGTGAACAGGGCGAGCAAGGATGTAACTTTTCGAACCATGGCGTCTCCTTTTGCAATGCTTTCGTGATTGTCGTGGCGTCGCGGCGCAGAATTGCTTGCGCGGCACATCAACACGTCTTCATTCCGACCACAACAGCAGCGTACACGTCCGCATTCGGTCTGTCTGGCCGAAAATCAGGAAAGCAACAATCGTGCCGCGAAAAAATATCGGTACAACGCGGCCTGGAACGACGCCATGACTGAGAAAGTGTATGATAACTAGACGACGCTGTATGGAAAATAGCCGTATTGCAGAGTGTCAAACTCTGCAATACGCCGTGGCGGGCAGCCGGCAGGGAAAAGCACAAAAAAAGGGGGGACGCGCTGGCGCGTCCCCCCTTGTCATCCGTATGGATGCAGCGATGCCTAGTTGCCTTCGGCAGCGTGGTGCATCTTGATCTCGACCTTGTTGGTGAGACCTTCGTAGTACTTGCGCAGCTTGACCAGGACCTCTTCGCGGCCGAAGTGATCCGGAATCTCGCCGCCCTCGGACAGCATCTTGCGCAGCTTGGTGCCGGACAGGATGACGCGGTCTTCCTTGGTGTGCGGGCAGGTGCGCAGGGAGGCCATGCCGTCGCACTTGTAGCAGTAGAAGGTCCAGTCGATTTTCAGCGGCTGGCACAGCAGGGCCTTGCCGGGAGCGGGGCAAGCCTCGTTGACGTAGGGGATGCGGTCGAAGATCTCCTGCGCCTCGAACATGCCGTAGAAGTCGCCGACGCCGGCATGGTCACGGCCGATGATCATCTTGTTGACGCCGTAGTTCTGACGGAAGGTGGCGTGCAGCAGACCTTCGCGGGGACCGGCGTAACGCATGTCGAGGGGGTAGCCGCCCTGGACCACGTTCTTCTCGACGAAGTAGTACTTCACCAGGGTGTCGATGCAATCGACGCGCACTTCGGCCGGGATGTCGCCGGGCTTCAGGTTGCCGATCAGGGAGTGGATGATGACGCCGTCGCAAACTTCCACGGCGATCTTGCACAGGTACTCGTGCGAGCGGTGCATGGGGTTGCGCAGCTGCAGAGCGGCGACGTTGGCCCAGCCGCGCTCGTCGAAGATGGCGCGGGTCTCGGCCGGACGCAGGTAGACGCCCTTGTACTTGGTCGGGTACTCGCCCTCGGACAGGACGTTGACCGGACCGGCCAGGCAGATCTCCTTGCGGGCCATGACCATCTTGACGCCCGGATGGTCCTCAAGGGCGACCTTCCAGAACTTGTCGTCGGCGGAATCGTCGCCATGGCCCTTGTAGACCAGCTCGGATTCCCACTTCTTGTCGGCCTCGGTCATCTCGAACTTCTCGGTGACCTTCATGGTGGCGTAGATCTCGCCGTTGCGCTCGAGGGTGATCTCCTCGCCTTCCTTGATGCCGGCGGCGTCTTCTTTGGTGACCGCCAGCATGACGGGAACCGGCCAGAAGGTGCCATCGGCCAGCATCATCTTCTCGACGACGCTCTTCCAATCGGCCTTGGTCATGAAGCCTTCGAGGGGCGAGAAGCCGCCGATGCCGATCATGATCAGGTCGCCTTTCTCCTGAGCGGTGATCTCAATCTTCTTGAGGCCGGCAGCCTTTTTCAGCTCGGCTTCCTTGGCAGCGCCCTCGAGCAGGCGAATGACCAGACCTTTGCCACCATGCGGCGGAACCAACTTGGACATGAAGCGCCTCCTTACCGGTAATTCTGGTTAATGTTTCCGCGTACTATCTGGGTGGCCGAATGTTATCCCGGAGTCGGCCGTCCCCATAAGTGGGCTCCGTATACACCAGGGCCAGGGGAATACCAAGTGAAAAATGTGTCAAACCCCACGAAATTGTCTCCCCGACCTCCCGGGGCGGGCGGTTTTTTTGTCCGTGCCCCGCGCCAGCCCCCGTCCACATTGACCTCGCCGTCGCCTTCCATTATGTGCCTAGCCGATTCCAAGCGGCATTCCGCCAAAGGCTTTCCCACGAATGGATATTTCGCGCATCAGAAATTTCAGCATCATCGCGCACATCGACCATGGCAAGTCGACCCTGGCCGATCGCATTCTCGAACTCACGGGCGTCATCACCGCCCGCGACATGCGCGAGCAGTACCTCGACCGCATGGACCTCGAACGCGAGCGCGGCATCACCATCAAGGCGCAGACCGTGCGCATTCCTTATAAGGCCGCCGACGGCAGCCAGTACGTCCTCAACCTCATCGACACCCCGGGCCACGTGGACTTCTCCTACGAGGTCTCGCGCAGCCTGGCCGCCTGCGAGGGCGCGCTGCTCGTGGTCGACGCCACCCAGGGCGTGGAGGCGCAGACGCTGGCCAACGTGTTCCTGGCCCTGGACAACGATCTGGAGATCATCCCCGTCCTCAACAAGATCGACCTGCCAAGCGCCGATCCCGAGGCGGTCAAGGCCGAGATCGAGGAAGCCATCGGGCTGCCGTGCGCCGACGCCGTGTCCGTGTCCGCCAAGACCGGGGCCAACGTCGGGGCCGTGCTCGAACAGATCATCACCAAGATTCCACCGCCCAAGGGCGACCCGGACGCGCCGCTACGCGCCCTGATCGTCGATTCCTGGTACGACTCCTACCAGGGTGTGGTGGTCCTTTTCCGCGTGGTCGCGGGCACGGTGAAGCTCGGCCAGCGCATCCGCATGATGAATACGGGCGCGGACTTCGAGGTCATCCGCCTGGGCGCTTTTTCGCCGGGACCCGTCGACATCCCCGCGTTCGGCCCGGGCGAGGTCGGCTTTTTGTGCGCCAACATCAAGACGCTCTCCGACGCGCGCGTGGGCGACACCGTCACCGCGGCCGACGCGCCGGCCACCGAGGCCCTGCCGGGGTTCAAGGAAGTCAAGCCCATGGTCTTTTGCGGTCTCTACCCGGTGGACGCCGCCGAGTACGAGATCCTCAAGACGGCGCTGGAAAAGCTGCGCTTGAATGACGCCGCCTTCACCTACGAGCCCGAGACGTCCCAGGCGCTCGGCTTCGGCTTCCGTTGCGGCTTCCTCGGCCTGCTCCACATGGAGATCATCCAGGAGCGGCTGGAACGCGAGTTCGGGGCCAACCTCATCGCCACCGCCCCGTCGGTCATCTACAAGGTGGAGACCCTCGACGGACAGACGATTTCCATCGACAACCCGAGCAAGCTGCCCAAGACCCAGGAAATCGCCGCCCTGTACGAGCCCTTCGCCAGGGTGGAGATCCACACCCCCAACGAATACGTGGGCGGGGTGTTCAAGCTGTGCGAGGAAAAGCGCGGCATCCAGAAGGACGTGCGCTACCTCACGGCCACGCGCGTCATCATCACCTACGAGCTGCCGTTTTCCGAGATCGTCTACGACTTCTTCGACCGGCTCAAATCCGCCACCCGGGGCTACGCCTCCCTCGAATACGAGATCATCGACTACCGGGCCTCGGATCTGGTCAAGCTGGATATCATGATTAACGGTGACCCCGTGGACGCCCTGGCCGTCATCGTCCACCGCGAGAACGCCTACCAGTACGGCCGGGCCCTGGCGCTCAAGCTCAAGCGCGTCATCCCGCGCCAGCTGTTCGAGGTCATCATCCAGGCCGCCATCGGCACCAAGGTCATCGCCCGGGAGCGCAACGCGCCCATGGGCAAGAACGTGACCGCCAAGTGCTACGGCGGCGACATCACGCGGAAACGCAAGCTTCTGGAAAAGCAGAAGGAAGGCAAGAAGCGCATGAAGCGCATGGGCAACGTGGAACTGCCCCAGGAAGCCTTCCTGGCGGCACTCAAGGCCGGAGACGACTAGCCGTCGCGGCCGCGTCCGGATTCGCCAACTTCCAACCGCCGACCGCGGCCATCCCGTCCGCGTCCCGCCCGCCGGGACGCCTGCCGCCCGGCCGACCCAACCACAAGGAATTTCGCCGATGAATCCAAGATGGCAAAAAATGCTGCTCGAATATCTGGAGGCCCTGGCCGTCGCCCTGGTGCTTGCCCTCGTCATCCGCACCTTCGTGGTCCAGGCGTTCAAGATTCCCTCCGGCTCCATGCTCGATACCCTGCTGATCGGCGACCACCTGCTGGTCAATAAATTTCTCTACGGCACCCGCATTCCCTTCACCGACACCGTGATCCTGCCCCTGCAGGAGCCGGCGGACGGCGACGTCATCGTCTTCGAATTCCCCGAGGACACCTCCAAGGACTTCATCAAGCGCATCGTGGGCGTGCCCGGGGATGTACTGGAGATGAAGGAGAAGGTGCTCTTCCGCAACGGCCAGAAGCTTGACGAGCCCTACGTCAAGCACACCGATCCGGGCATCCAGGCCCGGCGGGACAATTTCGGTCCCATCACCGTGCCCGCGGGCAAGTATTTCGTCATGGGCGACAACCGCGACGAATCCTACGACTCCCGCTTCTGGGGCTTCGTGGACAAGGACAAGATCCGCGGCAAGGCCTGGATGATCTACTGGTCCTGGGACGGCCCGGGCGATATCCGCTGGAGCCGCATCGGCGACATCGTGCATTAATCGGCCGGAGGCCGCCTCCGGCGTCCGGGAGGGGGACTCTATCCTCCTCCCGGACCTCCCGTTCCTCTCCGTTTCCGAACAAACGCCGGGGATCAGGCCGCACGGAAAAGGGGCGTCATGAGGATCGGGAAAGCCGGGCAATGGCTGCTGCTGGCGGCGCTGACCGCGCTGGTCACGGCCGTGCTGTGGCGGGAGCATCTGCCGGCGGCGCTGCTCGTCGGCCCCATGCTGGCCGGCATCTTCGTGGCCCTTGGCGGCGGGTCCATCATCCTGCCGCGTTTCCCCTACATCCTGGCCCAGGCCGTGGTCGGCTGCTACATCTCCCGGGCCGCCTCGCCGGACATCCTGCCGTCCTTCGCCCGGGGCTGGCCGCTGTTTCTGGGCGTGGTGCTGGCCACCATCGCCGCCAGCGGCGCGCTCGGCTGGCTGCTGTACCGGCGACGGGTCGTTCCCGAGACAACCGGCATCTGGGGCACCTCGCCCGGCGGGGCCACGGCCATGGTGGTCATGGCCGAGGCCAACGGGGCCGATGCCCGGCTGGTCGCCTTCATGCAGTATCTGCGGGTGATCTGCGTGGCCCTGGCCGCTTCGCTGGTGGCGCATTTCTGGCAGGGAAGCTCCCCGATCTGGGTGGAAGCGGTCTGGTTCCCGCCCCTTCATTGGGCCTCGGCCCTGCCGCTGGCCGCCTTGATCGGCCTGGGCGTGCTGGTGGGGCTTAAAACGCACATCCCGTCCGGGGCCATGCTCGTGCCCATGGCCATCGGCGGGGCGCTGCATCTGGCCGGGATCATCGCCCTGGACGTGCCGGCCTGGCTGCTGGCCGCCACCTACGCCGGCATCGGCTGGCGCATCGGGCTGGGCTTCACCCGCCGGGTGGCCTTCCACGCCGCCCGCTCCCTGCCTGCCATCCTGGCCTCCATCATCGCGCTTATGACTTTTTGCGGCGGACTGGCCTGGGTGGTGGTGCGCTTTGCCGGGGTGGACGCCCTGACCGCCTATCTGGCCACCTGCCCGGGCGGCATGGACACCGTGGCCATTATCGCGGCCACGAGTCCGGTCGACCTGTCCTTCGTCATGACCCTGCAAACCGTCCGGTTTTTTCTCGTGACCTTCCTGGCCCCGCCCATGGCCCGCTACCTGGCCGGAAAAGCCAGCCGACGCGCCTGACCGTTTGCCCCTTCCCCCTTTCCGGGAGAGTCCGGGAGGGGGTGCCCCCCTCCCGGCCGCCGGAGGCATCTTCTCTTTTTCTCCCCCTACACCTGCGCGCAGTCGCTGGGATCGCCGCGCAGCTTGTCCAGGCCGTGGGGGATGGCGGGCAGAATGGCTTCCAGGGTTTCGCGCACGGCCTTGGGCGAACCCGGCACGTTGACGATGATGGCCTGACCGAGGGTGCCGGCCACGGCCCGGGAGAGCATGGCGTGCTTGGTCTTGACCAGGGAGGCGGCCAGCATGGCGGCCTCGAAGCCGGGCAACCGCCGTTCGATGACGGCCAGGGTGGCTTCCGGGGTGGTGTCGCGCGGGGACAGGCCCGTGCCGCCGGTGGTGACGATGAGGTCGTAGCCCTGGGTCAGGGCCAGATCGACGAGCAGGGCCTTGAGGTCGCGCGGTTCGTCGGGAATGATGTGGCCCCGGGCCAGGGACAGGGGCAGGGCGGCGGCGCAGGTTTCGGCGATGGCCGGACCGGCGGCGTCGGCGCGGAGCCCCTGGCTGCCCTTGTCGCTGAGGGTGATCCAGGCCAGGGCCAGTCCGTTTTTCGCGATGCGGAAATCGTGGATTCCGGTGGCAAGCTCACACGGCCCGAGGGCTTCGGCCACGAGCGTGCGTTCGGCCGGCACATCGCCCCGGCCGGGACGGGCGAAGCCGCCCACGATCAAAAGCGCCGGTCCGCCTTCCAGCGGCATCAGGCTGGTGCCGACGGGCAGGCGCGGCAGCCGGGCCGGCGCGACGCTCAAGCTGGCGGCGTATTCCGGCGCGGCCGTTTCCACGAGGTGCAGCCGGTCGGAGATGCTCATATCGAGCGGGGTTTGGGCAACGAGGCGCAGCGTGTCTGACATGGCGGCATCCTTTTGGGGCCTTGCGGTTTTCAACGTGTTGCGTCAAAAGCGTGCCAACGATACGTCCGGGACGGGCGGCTTATCAAGCGAGGAGGACGGATGAAAGGCATCATTTTGGCTGGTGGTTCGGGCACGCGGCTGTATCCCATCACCCGGGTGGTGAGCAAACAACTGCTGCCCATCTACGACAAGCCCATGATTTACTATCCGTTGTCGGCGCTGATGCTGGCGGGCATCCGGGAGGTGCTCATCATCTCGACGCCGTCGGACCTGCCGCGCTTCCAGGAAATGCTCGGCGACGGGCAAAGCCTCGGCATGTCGTTTTCCTACAAGGTGCAGCCCCGGCCCGAAGGACTGGCCCAGGCCTTTTTGCTGGGCAGGGAATTCATCGGCTCCGACCCCGTGTGTCTGGTGCTCGGGGACAATATTTTCTACGGCCAGGGGCTGGCCACCGTGCTGCAACGCTGCGCCAAGCTCACCGAGGGCGGCATCGTTTTCGGCTACAAGGTGCGCGATCCCCATCGCTACGGCGTGGTGGAGTTCGACGGGAACAAGAACGTCATCAGCATCGAGGAAAAACCCGCCGAGCCGAAGTCGAAGTATGCCGTGACGGGGCTGTATTTCTACGACAACGAGGTGGCCTCGGTGGCCGCCGAACTCAAGCCTTCGGCCCGTGGCGAGCTCGAAATCACCGACCTCAACAACGTCTACCTGCGGCGCGGCCGGCTCAAGGTGGAATTCCTGGGCCGCGGCTACGCCTGGCTCGACACCGGCACCCACGAATCGCTGCTGCACGCGGCAAGCTTCGTCCAGGCCATCCAGGAACGCCAGGGCGTGCTCGTGGCCTGCCTGGAGGAGATCGCCTACCGCATGGGGTATATTTCGGCCGGCCAGGTGGAAAAACTCGCCGGCGATATGCTGAAAAATGCCTACGGACAGTATCTGATGGAAATGGTCCGGGAGGGGTAGGGAGAAAGACGAAGATGCCTCCGGCGGCCGAGAGGGGGTCACCCCCTCTCGGACTCTCCCGAAAGGTGCGGGCGGTGGTTCGGCTGTCGGGGTGCTTCGAACGTTTGTCGGCGCATTTTCGCCCTGGCAAGGCCAGGGC
>JAFABC010000128.1 GCA_023426275.1 Pseudomonadota bacterium
CGTGTCCGGCCGGCTGGGCATCGACTACAAGGCGCTGGGCGTGCCCTACCGCGTGGTCTACTTCGACGAAAACGGCGAGCAGCTCACCACCAGCCCCTTCAATGCCGCCCGGATCCTGGAGCTGACCGAAAAGTTCGGCATCGACCTCAACGACCTGACCGGCCTTGGCGAACAGCTCGACGCCGCGGGCGTGGGCTACCGCCCCTACGAGCTCTATCCCGGCACGGGCTCGGACCATGGCATCGACTTCGCCGACCTGATCGACAACGGCCTGGGCACGGCCTACGACTGGCGCGAGGACGCCAATGTCGCCCTCAAGGGGGACAGCGGCCAGAAGAGCCTGACCGCCGCCCAGGAGCTGGCCGAGGAACTCGGCGTGGAACGCCATGACGACGTCACCATCGACGGTGGCGGCAATGTCCTCACGACGGACGCCGCAGCGACGACGGATGGCGACAGCGCGGCCACGACCGACGTCGCCGCCTCGGAGGAGGCCGGCGTCGCGCAGACGACCACAGCCGAAACGGACGGCGAAACAAGCGCGGCAGCCGCGACGGAAGAGAAAGCCGATATCGTGTCCGGCCGGCTGGGCATCGACTACAAGGATCTGGGCGTGCCCTACCGCGTGGTCTACTTCGACGAAAACGGCGAGCAGCTCACCACCAGTCCCTTCAATGCCGCGCGGATCCTGGAGCTGACCGAAAAGTTCGGCATCGACCTCAACGACCTGACCGGCCTTGGCGAACAGCTCGACGCCGCGGGCGTGGGCTACCGTCCCTACGAGCTCTATCCCGGCACGGGCTCGGACCATGGCATCGACTTCGCCGACCTGATCGACAACGGCCTGGGCACGGCCTACGACTGGCGCGAGGACGCCAACGTCGCCCTCAAGGGGGACAGCGGCCAGAAGAGCCTGACCGCCGCCCAGGAACTGGCCGAACGGCTTGGGGTGGAACGCCATGCCACGGTCACCACCGGCGGGGGCATCGATTCCTCCCAGTTCGCCGTCCAATCGGCTGACGGAAGTCCTCTGAGCGCCGTGGCCTTCAACGGGAGCGTGGCCGCCTGGTACGCCACCCATGACGAAGCCGCCCAGGCCGCCGCAGGTTTCGGCGGGCAGGTGCTGGATCTGGCGGACACCACAACCGCGACGTCGGCCAACACCGCCACGACCGCGTCCACGAACATTACAGTGTAACCACGTCGCCGCCGCGACGTCCGGCCGCCTTGAGGAAACCGTGGGAACACGCTATGGCCGTGCTTGTGGCAGCACAGGCCATACCGGCGTTCGTCCCCTTTCCGGAGAGGATCGGCCATGCCAAGCTGGACTGACGGCTACGTCACGGACATTCAGTACGCAAGCGGCTTCTACCGGGAGCTTTCCCCGACCTATCTGGCCTATCTGTGCGATCTGATCGGAGTGCGGGCGCCCGATATCGCCAAGCCCTTCACCTACTGCGAACTCGGCTGCGGCCAGGGCCTGGGGTCCAATCTGCTGGCCGCCACCCATCCCAACGGCGCCTTCTACGCCTACGATTTCAATCCGGCCCAGATCGCCAATGCCCAGATGCTGGCGACGGCCGGCGGCCTGACCAACATCCGGTTTCTGGAACGCAGCTTTCAGGAGCTGGCCGAAGAACCGCCCCACGTCGAGCCCCTGTTCGACTTCATCGTCTTTCACGGCATCATCAGCTGGATCATGCCGGAGCACTTCCAGCACATCGTCACCTTTCTCCAACGTCGGCTGCGTCCGGGCGGCCTCGTCTACGCCAGCTACAATTGCCTGCCCGGCTGGACGGCCATGACGCCCCTGCAACGGCTGTTGCGGGAGTACGCCAAACAGCACCCCGGACGTAGCGACTACCAGCTGCGCGAGGGGCTGGCCTTCACCAACACGCTCCAACAAGCCGGTGCCGCCTATTTTTCCGCCAATCCCGGCGTGCCCACCCGCCTGGAAAAGCTCTCCGGCCTCAACCAGAACTACCTTGCCCACGAATACCTCAATGAGGCCTGGGTGCTGTTTTATTTCGCCGACGTCGCCCGGGAATTGGAGCGGGCCAAGCTGTCCTTTGTCGGTTCGGCCTTCCTGTTCGACAATTTCGACCATCTCTGCGTTCCGGAAAAAGTCCGGCCGCTGGTGAAACAGGCCCGCGATCCGATTTTCGCCCAAACCATCCGGGACTTCGCCATCAACCGGCAGTTCCGCCGCGATCTGTTCGTCCGGGGCGCCAATCGCATCGGGATGCCCGAACAGACCGCCAGACTGCGGCAGACCACGTTCCAGCTGCTTCAGGACGTTGTGCAGTCCCCGCTCAGATTCAAGGTCCCCCTGGGCGAGGTCACGGCCAATCCGGCCCAGTACGATCCCGTGGTGAAAGCCCTGCGCGCGAAGCCCGCGTCCCTTGGCGACGTGCTGACCCTGCCGGAACTGGCGGGCCGTCCCTTTGGCGAGGTGTCGCAGACCCTGGCCATACTGGTTGGCGACGGGCTGGCCCACCCGGTGGCGGACAGGAAGCTGCGGAGCGTTTCCCAGGCCCAGGCCCTCAACCGGGCCGTGGCCCGCCGGGCGTTGCTCGGAGATGACTATGCCTTTTTAGGCGCACCGGCGGCGGGCACGGCAATTCCCGCGACGTTCATGGATATGTGTATTCTCCTGGCGCTCTCCGAAAAATCTGGAACACCAAAACAGGCCGACATCATAGACGATGTCTGGCGACTGCTGGGGCAGTACGGGCGACGCCTGATAAAAAAGGGCGTTACGCTGGAAACCAGGCAAGACAGTGCCGCGGAGTTGGAACTTCAGGTGTCGGAATTTTTCACAACGAAATATCCGTATTGGAAAGCGCTTGGCATCCTGTAGTGCGGCCTGACGCGGCCTTGGCGGCACACAGCCGTTGTGACGTTTCGTCCATAGCGCAACGGCCTGCTGCGGCGCAACATGATTCATTTTTTGTCCAAACACGCCGCACAGGTGCGCCACGACCGCCCTGCCGCAACGGTAACCCTTCTGAACCATACGGGGAAAAGCCGGTCAGGTGCCACAGGCGTATGGAATTTTTCGCGGCGTTACATGCATCAAATTCCGACCGTGAAGCGCTGGTACGTTGGTTATGCCCAACAACATTCGGATTCGATTGATGTAATTTAGAAAATCGTAATTTATATAACATTGTATCTCTTGAATATATACATCATTTTTGCTTAGTATTGCGTATACAATGCACAATCGGACCGATTTTCCCATGCTCAAAATGTGTTCGGATATGCGGGATTGTGGCAGTGATTCGTAGAAATATTATTTTTACGTAATCTTGATATCTATCCTTGACCAGACATAGAGCCATATGGGATATGGCGTGTCGCGTTTTTTGGAAAAAGATACCACGACGCTGCACCAGTGCGCTTTCGTGTTTGTTTGCCTGCTTGAGCCGCCCGGCATTTGTCTTCGGCAAAATCTTCGGCAGCGGCTTCCCCGGGCGTGCATAACAATCGGTAATACTTGTGATTTTAGTATTAAAAGCCAGTGTGCCGATCTGCTGACTTTTCTTCTTGTATGAGCGCCACTTTATGAAAGAATTTCTCTACAAATGCCGGTTCTATTTTGTTTATGGTGGTATATTTAGTTTTTTTCTAAATATACTCCAGCTCACGTTTCCGATATACATGTTGCAGATATATGATAAGGTGTTGTCAAGCTATAGCGAACCTACTCTTATAGTTATTACCATAGGTGCCGTTATTGCACTTCTGACGCAAGGTGCATTACAATGGACAAGATCGAGACTTCTTGTTCGTTTTGGTGTTGCGCTTGATGATGCGTTAAGCGAAACGATTCTCCATAAAAACCTTCAACAGGCTATAGAACCTGAATCTGTATCACAAAGAAAGCATTTCGCCTCCCTGCGCGATACGAACACGCTTCGAAACTACCTTGCCGGAAGTCCGATGTTCGTGTTCTTCGATCTGCCATGGACGCCGATATACATGCTTGTTGTCTTCTTTTTGCATCCTGTTTTTGGCATGATCTCGGCCATTGGCGCCGTTTTCATTTTCTTGATGGGCTATCTGACAGATAAATTCACACGAAGACAACTTGAGTTGGCCAACGCCATCAACACCCACTCGACGAATCTGGTCAACTCGGCCCTGCGCAATGCGTTTGTCGTGCATTCCATGGGCATGGGCAACGCGATCAGCAAGAAATGGGGAAAAATAAACTCCGTTGTCGTGCAGGTCCAAACCAAGACCAGCAGCATCGCCGGCCTGCTCCAGGCCATCACCCAGTCCTTTCGCGTGGGCCTGCAGGTCATGACCTACGCCGCCGGCGCCTACCTCGTCATTCACCACGACTCGACGGCCGGTGCCATGATCGCCGCCTCCATCATCATGGGCCGCGCCCTGGCCCCCATCGAGCAGGGAATGGGTTCCTACCGGCTGACCATCGACGCCTGGAGCGCCTACAAACGCCTGAAAATGACCCTCGACATTCCCACGCCGCCACCGAACATGTCCCTGCCCGTCCCCAAGGGCCAGCTCAGCGTGGAAAACGTCCACTTCGCCATCAAAGGCCAACGCATCCTCAACGGCGTCACTTTTTCCCTGAATCCGGGCGAGTCCCTGGCCGTCATCGGCCCCAGCGCCGCCGGCAAATCGACGCTTTGCCGGATGCTGCTCGGCATCTGGCCGCCGAGCGCCGGCCGGGTGAACCTGGACGGCGCCAATGTCTACACCTGGGAACAGGAGGAGCTCGGCCAGTACCTGGGCTATCTGCCCCAGGACGTGGAGCTTTTCGCGGGCAGCGTGGCGGAGAACATCGCCCGCCTGGGCTCGGCCGATTCCAACAAGGTCGTGTCGGCAGCCCAGCAGGCCGGCGTGCACGAGATGATTTTGCGTATGCCCAAAGGCTATGACACGCAGATCGGCGAGCAGGGAACGATCCTGTCCGGCGGCCAGCGGCAGCGCATCGGTCTGGCCCGGGCCCTTTACGGACAGCCTCGTTTCGTGGTTCTGGACGAACCGAACTCCAACCTCGACGAGGAAGGCGAACAGGCGCTCATGCGCTCGATGCAATACCTGAAATTCCGTCAGGCGACCATTGTCATCGTTTCGCATAAAATGAATATTTTGTCTGTTGTCGATAAAATATTACTCATGCAAAACGGGAAAAGCGTTGTTTTCGGCCCGAGAGATGCCGTCTTGAAGCATCTTACGCAGGCCAAGAAAAATGAAGATGAAAACAACCAGCAGAAGTAATTCTTTTTTGTTTTCATCTTTCTAACATCCTGACGATACTATGGATAATAATACAAAGAAAAAAGACAACGGCCCTGTTGCCCCGTCGGGTCCTGCCGCGGCTCCTGCCCAAAAGCCCGTTCAGGATCCGCTCCTGGAATATCAGGAGAAGGGACGCAAAAAGAAGGCCAAGTCCGGCATCACGGATCCGCGCTCCATCATTGCAACGGGCATCATCGTTATCCTGCTTTTCTTTGGCGGACTCCTGGGCTGGGCCGCCCTGGCCAAGATCAACGGCGCGGTCATCGCGTCCGGCACGGTCAAGGTCGAGGCCGAACGCAAGACGATTCAGCACCTGGAAGGCGGCATCGTCGACAGCATCCTCGTGCATGACGGCGATTCCGTCACGGTCGGCCAGCCGCTCGTGCGCATGGAAAGCACGCAGATCGTCGCCACCACGGACAGCTACCGGACCCAGCTCGACAAGGCCTTGGCCCAACAGGCCCGGTTGCAGGCCGAAAAATCATTTCAAAAAGCAATAAAATGGCCCAAGGCCCTGCTCGAAAGAAAAGACGAGCCCAATGTATCTGAAATCATGAGCAGTGAAGAGAAGGTTTTTCGGGCCAGAAATGAACTGTACACGGGTCAGGTCTCGCTTTATGAAAGCCAAATCTCCCAGATCAAGCAGCAGATCGCCGGTTATGAAGAACAGGTGCGCTCGGAAGGCGATATCATCAGCAGCCTGAAGGAAGAGCTCAAGGCGAAAAAAGAGCTTTACGAGGGCCGCTACCTGGAGCGATCCCAATTGCTGCAACTGGAACGCGAACTGGCCTCACACCAGGGGCAGCGAGGTCGTTTGGTTCAAAGCGTGGGCGAATCCAAGCAGAAAATCAGCGAACTGTCCCTGCGCATCTCCGACGTCCGCAACCGCTGGAACGAGGAGGTCTCAAGCTCCTTGTCCAAGGTGGAGGATGAGGTGTTCCAATTGACCGAAAAGCTACGCCCCCTGGAGGATGCCCAGAAACGTCTGGTCATCACCGCCCCGGTGGCCGGCAAGATCGTGGGGCTGAAAATCCACTCCAAGGGCGGCGTCATCCGTTCCGGCGAACCGCTCATGGAAATCGTGCCCGAGAACAAACCGCTGATCATCGAGGCGCAGGTCCCGGTCAACAAGATCGCGGACATTCATGTGGGCCAGTCCGCCATGGTCACCCTTGAGGCCTTTGACCGCCGGACCACGCCACCGGTCCCCGGCGTCGTCACCTATATTTCCGCCGACCGCCTGGAAGCGCAAACCAGCCAGGGGTCGATTCCCTATTACGCCGTGCAGGTGCAGGTGCAGGACGAGGAACTGCGCAAGGCCAACGCCTATCTGTACCCGGGCATGCCGGTGACGGTGTTTATGACGACCACGGAGCGCTCCATTTTGACGCTGCTCCTTGAGCCGCTCGAAAAGAACTTTGAACGCTCTCTGCGCAACTAAACCGGCCACGGCCAGCCGCGGGCGACGCTTGCCGCGTGGCGGGCGTACGCCGGGAGCACAGCCAGGGGACGTCTGTCAATTCCCGTTGGATGCTATGAAGATGGAAGCTCAATTGCATGGAACCCGCGCCCTGACGGCCATCCTGTTGTGTTGTGGCCTGCTTCTGGGCGCGGCCTCGTCGGCCCTGTGCCAGAACAAGGCGTTTAAGATCGGAGAGGCCGTCGAGCGCGGACTCGAGGCCAACCCGTCGGTGGAGTCGCGCCAGAAGCTGCTGGAACAGGCACAGCTCAATATCGGCACGCAACGCGGCGCGTTTTTTCCGGTGGTGTCCGGATTTTATACGCACCAGAACTTTTTCCACCATGGTCTTGCCCGAACGGCCGACGACCTCACGAAAGAGCAGAATTATTACGGTCTGCGTCTTACGCAGCCCGTCTTCGTCGGATTTGGCATTTTAAACAGCTATCTTCGGGCCAAGATCCAGGCGGCCCTGGAAAAGGAACGCTACAGGCAATCCAAGCTCGATCTTATTTTCAATATTCAATCGGAATTCATCAAGCTCTTGCGGGACGAGCGCGACCTGACCACGGTTCACGAGGCGCTCAACCGGCTGGAAGAGCAGCTCAAGGCGGCGGAAGCCTTTTATAAAGTCGGCATGGCGCCCTACGTCAACGTGCTGCAAAGCAAGCTGGAACTGGAAAAAGCCAAACGCGAAGAGATCATGGTGCTCAACAGCATCAAAACCCACCGGGCCCAGCTTTCCAGCTTCCTTGCCCTGCCGCTCGAACAGGAGATCAAGTACGAGGGCGATCTGGAAAGCTACCCCATGGACATTGATTTCGATCAGGTCCAGGCCATGAAGCTGGCCATCGCCAAACGTCCCGATGTCCTGGCCGCCGAGCGCAACATCGAAATCGCCGCCAAGGACGCCGGCATCACCGCGTCACAGTATTTTCCCAAAGTGAACATCCAGGCGGAAGGCGGCGAAGTCGACACGCGCTACGATCAGGATCGTTATGAGAACGGTCAAACCCAGTATCTGTCCATATCGCTCAATCTGACCTGGGAGCTGTTCAACGGCGGGTCCACGACCTACACCTATCTGGGCAACAAGAAGAAAGTCGAGGCGCTCAAAAAGGAATATGAGAACACCCTGGAGAACGCCAAGGTGGAAATCATCAAATCCTACACCGCGCTCAGCGATGCCCGCAAGCTGATGAAAGTCTGCATGACGAGCATCGAACAGGCCAAAGAGGCCTACGCCATGGCCAAGAAGCGCTACGACACCCAGATCGGCACCATCACCGACCTGACCGACACCCAGTTCAAGCTGACCAAGGCCGCCGGCGATTTCAACCAGGCGCTGGCGGAATACCACCTTGCCCGGGCCAAACTGTTCTACAATATCGGCGAAGAACACCCTTCCCTGCAGTAGTCGTTATGCGCCTGCCTCGCGGCCACCGTGAGGC
>JAFABC010000205.1 GCA_023426275.1 Pseudomonadota bacterium
CCCCTGGCCGCCGGAGGCCTCCGGCATCTTTCTCAGAGTCTTTTAGCCAAGGGAGACAGCATGGACAAACGCAGGGTGCCCCTGGCGGCCCTTGAGGGCGTTCGCCGCACGGCGGCCACGATCAGGCGGCTGGAAGCCGAGGCGTCCCGGGCGCTGCACGAGGCCGGGGACACGGCCGCCCACCGGGAGAAGCTGACGGCGAAATGCCTGCTGCTGGAAGCCCTGCCCGAGGAGACGGCCGGGGCCCTGGCCGGTTCGGACGCCGACGGCGTGACGGCCTTTGCCGCCGGGCTGGAGGATTTCGCCCGCCGGGCCGGCATGGCCTTGTCGCTGGAGAGCATTTTCTTCATGGGCGCGCTGCTGTACCCCGACGACTATCAGGACGGCGATCCCAACGATCTGGAGCGCTTTCTGGATCGTTTCGAGGCGGCCTGATCCATGGGCGTGTTCGACCCCATCACCATCAACGGCATGCGGTGCAAGAACCGCTTCGTGCGCTCGGCCACGGCCGAAGGTATGGCCGCGCCGGATGGTTCGGTCACGCCGGGGTTGGAAGCGGCCATGACCGCGCTGGCCGTCGGCGAGGTCGGGCTGATTATTTCCGGCCACGCCTACGTGGAAAAACGCGGGCAGGCGGGCGTGGGCCAGATGGGGGTGCACCGGCCGGAGATGAAGGCCGGCGTGGCCCGGCTGGCCCGGGCCGTACACGCCCATGGCGGACGGTTCGTGGTCCAGCTGGCCCATGCCGGCTGCCGGGCCAATCCGGCCCTTTCCGGCGAACCGGCCGTCGGCCCGACAGCCATGGTCCCCGACCCGGACGGCAAGGGACCGGCCTGCCAGTCGGTGACGGCCGAGGATCTGGCCCGCATCGAGGCGTCCTTTGGCGCGGCCGCCGCCCTGTGCCGCGACGCCGGGGCCGATGGGGTGCAACTCCACGCCGCCCACGGCTACGGCCTCAGTCAGTTTCTCTCGCCGCGCACCAACGCCCGCCTGGGCGCCTACGGCGGCACGCTGGCCAACCGGGCCCGGCTGCTGCTGGAAACGGTGGGGTCCATCCGCACCCTGGTCGGGCGCGATTTTCCGGTGCTGGTCAAGCTTAACAGCGAGGATTTCCTGGACGGCGGCATGACGGCCGCGGAGAGCCGGCAGATCGTGGCCTGGCTGGAGGACGCCGGCGTGGACGCGGTGGAGCTTTCCGGCGGCACGTTGGATTCCGGCCGGTTCTCTCCCGTGCGTCCCGGCCGTTTCGCCATTCCCGAGGGCGAGGCCTGGTATCGCGAGGCGGCCCGGGCGCTCAAGGCGCAAGGCGTCGGCATCCCGGTCATCCTGGTCGGCGGCGTGCGCAGCCTGGAGACGGCCGGGGAACTGGTGGAGTCGGGCGCGGCCGACATGGTGGCCTTGTCGCGGCCGCTTATCCGCGAACCGGGGCTGGTGCGGCGCTGGCTTTCCGGCGATCACGCGCCGTCGGCCTGCGTGAGCGACAACCTGTGTTTCGTGCCGCTGCGCAAGGGCGAGGGCGTCTCCTGTCTCACCGAGACCCGGGAAAAACGCCGGGCGGCCCGGAAGGCGGCCGACGCCTCCTGATTTTCCCGCCGCCCGCTTCGGGGGCCGTCGCGACCACCGTCATTCGATCTTGTTTTGGATGAAGGCGATGGTCTTTTCCGGCAGGGCCTTGTGGACCTGCCCGTCGCCAAGCTCCGAGAGATCCTCGGTGATGGTCAGCATGAGGTTGGTGAAGCGGGCCTGCTTTTGCAGCCGATCCCGGGCGTCGGGGCTGTGCCAGGCCTCCTTGAGCAGCTCGGCCGCGTGGTGGTGGATCATCAGGGCCAGGGGCTTTGGCATCGTGGAGTAATACTCCAGCATGTTGGCCTTCATCTCGTCGATGCTGGCCAGAAATTCGGCGAACTGTTCGGTTTGCCGCTCCTCTTCCATCTTGGTGCGCCGGCACTCCTCCCGAAAGCGGATTTCCATGAGCTCCAGCCGTTTTTTCAGCTCGGAGGCGGCCACGAGCTTTTCCTCCTTGAGGCGGCTGAGTTCCGGCTGGTGTTCCCGTTGCCAGTCGGCGGCCTCGCTGCGGAAGGAGAAAAACAGCCTGGAAAAAAATTGTCCGATGCGTTCAGGGAGCGACATGGTCACCTCGTTTGCTCGAAAAACAGGTCCATGACCAGCGGGATCTGTTTCGTTTCGGTCTGGTCGAAATAGTGATGCAGGGCCATGAGTCTGTCAAAGTCCACCGTGGTCACGGCCTTCTCGATAAAGACCGAGGTCCGCTGGTGCATGTAGGGACTCATTTTTTTCTTATTTGTTTCGAGCTGTTGGCGCACGATGGCCGCCAGTTCCCCGATGTTGCGGCGCTGGGTGTCCCGGGCCAGCTTGTCGCGTCGGGCCTTGCCTTTGGCTTCGATCTTTTCCCGGATGCGCCGGTGTTTTTCCTGACGCCGGGCGACGCGCGTCTTGCGCCGCAGCAGATACAAAGAGATGCCGAAGGCCGCAAGCAGGGCCGGGCCGTAGAGGGCGACCACGGAGAACGAGAAGAAGATCAGGGTGGTTTGCGCGGGATTAGCGGGCATGGGGGCGATACCGGGGCGTTGCGTGGGCGGAAACGATGGCCGGCGGCGGACGGCGTCCGTTCGTGGAGGCCGGGCGGACGCGTTGTCCGCCGGACGCGGGCCGGGGCGACGGGACGGGCGCAACGGGAAAACGGTGGTGAGGCGAGCGGGAAGTCCGGTGTGGCAAGGAAATACGTACCGTCATGACTGTGTGCTGTCGGCCGATGGCAACGTATCCATCCAAGGCCGAAGCTTACCTGCTATGTCAAAGGGGCGCAGGCGTCAAGCCGGGGATGCGCGCCGAAAAGAGTCTGGAAAAACAGCTAGTCGGACACGTTCAACGGCCTGCCGCGACCGGATCGGTGGTCGCGGCAGGCGCGGTGGCTACAGGGAGTTGCGGAAGATGCGGGCCACCACCTCCTCGGTCGCCGGAATGGGGGCCAGGGGCAGCAGCAGCTTGGACAGGGACGAGTCCATGGTCGTCTTGGTCAGGGCCGGGATGTCGGCCTCGGTGTAATACCCGGCCATGGACGTGGACTGTCCGACGCCGTGGCACCACTCGCGCAGCTTTTCCACCACGAAGTCGGCTTCGCTCGGCACGCCGGCCAGACCGGGAATGATGGGGGCGAACAGCGCCGCCACCACCTCGGGCACGGCCGGGTAGATCTCCTTGACCATGGCCGGCATGAGGATGCCCAGGCCGTCGCCGTGGGTGACCTTGGCGTTTAGGGTGCTCATGGCGTGTTCCATGGCGTGGGTGATGTGGAGCAGGCCCAGGTCGAAGCTGATGCCGGCGATGGCCGAGGCGTACATGAGCCAGTAGCGGGCGGTCAGGTTGTTCGGCTCCACGATGGCCGTGGGCAGATAGGTGGCCACCAGCCGGATGGCGTCCCGGGCCAGGCCGATGGAGTAGGGCGTGGTGGTGATGGTGGTGGCGGCTTCCAGGGCGTGGTTGACGGCGTCTATGGAGGTGGAAATCGTCTGCTTGACCGGCATGGTGGCCGTCAGCGCCGGGTCCTCGATGGTGTAGGTGGCGTAGATGTGCGGCGAATTGATGGCCGGCTTGTCCTCGCCGTCGGACTGGGCCACGGCGAAGGCGTCGCATTCCGAGCCCGTGCCGTGGGAGGTGTTGATGAGGATCAGCGGGGCGGCGTCGTCGATGGGCGTGCCTTTTTCATAGAAATCCACCGCTTTTTTGCCGGGATGCTTCATGAGCACGGCGGCCGTCTTGGCCGTGTCCATGGCGCTGCCGCCGCCGATGGCCAGGATGGCTCCGGCGCCGAATTCCAGGCCCATGCCCGCGGCTTCCTCGCAGTTGGCGTAGGTGGGGTTGGGGCGGACCTTGTCGTAATGCTTCCAGGAGACGTGGGCGTCCAGGGCCGGCTTGACGGTGTTCCAGGCGCCGCTGGCCTCGTAGGCGATGGCGTCGGTGACCACCAGGATCTTGTCTGTGCCCTGGGCGGCCAGGGTGGCCAGGATGTCCCCCACTTTGGCCACCGCGCCGACGCCGAAGTAGGTGATGGGCCGGGTGGGTTGCAACACGAAGACTTTGCGAATGTCGATTTTCTTTTCCCAATCAGGCATGTCCCATCCTCCTTAAGCATTGTTGCAATGTTTATGGTGAGTTTGGGCAACGATACCATGCAACAGTCGAAATACAAGGGACACTTTGTCCCCCGGAAGAGGGGAAGAGGCCTCCGGCGGCGTCTTCTCCGCTTTCGACCGCCGCAGGCCCTAATATTTGCGCAGTTCGAAGAGCTTTTTGGTCTGGGTCGAGACGATATGGAAGAACTTGTCCTGGGGAATGAAGATATAGGGCACGTCCTCGGCGCGGCGGAAGAGGAAGTCGGAGAGGATCATGCGGTTGACGGCCTGATGGCCGATAATCATGATGTGTTCGGAATTGCCGCTGAGAAAAATGGCCTTCTTGATGCCCCGGTAGACCCGGCCGGCCATGGTGGCGTAGCCCTCGCCGCCGGGATAGACGAAATTGTACTTGTTGCGGGCGCGCGCCGCGAAGAGTTCCGGCCGGTCGTGCTCGATGTCCGTGTAGGACATGCCTTCGCACTCGCCCACGTCGATCTCGTCGAATTCCGGGAAGGCGTGGTGGATGGTTTGTCCCTTGCGCGTTTCCAGCAGCGGTTCGGCCATTTCCAGGGTGCGCACCAGCGTGCTCGTGAACACGTAGGGCAGGGGCGTGCCGATGAAATGGCGCGACAGGGCCCAGGCCTGCTTGCGGCCCTTGTCCGTCAGGCTGGAGTTGCCGCCCACCCGGTCCCGGACGTTGTAGGCGCTTTCGGCATGGCGCACGAGGTAGAGGTTCTTGATCCAGTCCGACATGAGCAGGTCGCGGATCTGGCCGTAATAGGGCATCCCGGCCGAGACGCGTTCGGACAGGATGCGGTTGTTGAGGGTGTCCAGGCGCACGAGGTCGTGCACTTCGTCGGGGGGCTCGTAGATATGCCGGTAGTAGCCGATGCGGGTGACGAAGCTGGCCCGGGCCTCGGCTTCGCTCAAGTGGCTGAATTCCGGCAGCCGGGTCTTGCGGGCCACGGACAGGGCCAGCAGCTCGGGATCGTCGTTGATGCACTCGACGAAAAGGATCGGGTGATTGGGCAGCTGGGTCCGCAACGTCTCCCGCCGCTTGCGGGAGACGTTGGTGGCGTCGAGGATGGCGATGTCGCCGCCCCCGGACAAAAAGGCCTTGGCCTCGGCGATGTTGACGGCGGCGATGCGTTCGCGAAGCCCGGTCGCCTGGGTGTTGGCCGGATCGTAGAAGCCGGGATGGGAGGTGTTGCCGGGGATCATGCGCCGGCGCACGTCCCCGTTGTTGAAAATGCCGACCCGGATGTCGTCTTTTTCCAGGTTTTCCTTGAGCTTGGACGCGATGGTCGATTTGCCCATGGCCGGCAAGCCCACCATGGCGATGTAGAGCTTGCGCGGCCGGGCCATGATTAGAGCAACCCCACTTCCCAGTTGAACTGGCTGGTGCGTTCGCGGCGCTCCACGTCCTTGGGCAGCGGCTCGCGCAGGTCCACGAAAACGGCGTACCCCGCCTTTTCCAGGGCTTCACGGTGCCTGGAAAGGTCCACTTCCCAGTTGGCGTAGAGCCAGTAGGTGCGGTCGTACTTGACGGCCCAGAGCCCTTCTTCCTTGGGGCTCAGCAGCGGCTGGCAGGTTTTCACCTCGCCCGAAAGCACCCGCGACAGCCCGAGCGGCCAGGCTCCCCGGACGACCAGCCCGAGCGGCAGGGGGGAAAGCCCCGGCAGGGCGAGCAGATCCTCGCCGGAGAGTTCCGGCGAGACAAAGGCCCCGGCGAATCCCTGTCCGGCCAGCTCGCCGATGGCCAGTGGGTTGGACAGGTTGCAAAACGGTCCGGCCCAGAAGTCGACGCCCTTGGCGTTTTTGGGGAACAGCCCCACCTGCCACGGCGCGCCGAGCACGAAGCGCTTGCCCCCGCGCGAGACAATGGCCGCGATGAGGCTGACGAATTCGCTTTCCTCGTCGGGCCAGATCACCGGCGGCAGCCACCACCACACCGAGGCCGCCCGGCCCAGGGGCAGGTTGTGGGCGCGCTTGGTGGATACCCACACGCCAAACGGGCCTTTTTCCTTGCGCATGTCGGGATGCCGCCACACGCTGAGGAACATGGAGTCCTGGCGACCGGGCTTGCGCGGCCTGGGGAGCCTGGGTTCAAATTCCACCGGCTTGGCCTCGCGCTGGGGAATTTTTTCCAGCGCCTCTTCCAGGGGCCGGATTTTTTCCATGAGGCCCGGTTCCCGGCGGTCGATGAGAAAGGCCGGGGTGCCGGATTCGGGACGCGGCCCGTCGGAGAAGGTCAGGGTGAGCCGGCCGCCCTTGGGCACGGTGCGCGACACCTTGACGATGCGGTGGCCGGGTTCGTCCTCGGCCCCGATGCGCACGAGGTCGCCGGGAATCAGCCCCACCCGGGCCGACAGGTTCCATTGCCCGGGCTTGACGCCCCGGGTGATTTTGCCGGCCGGCAGGCCGGAGCCGGTGCGCTCCTTGGTGTCGATGGGGTTTTTGGGCCGCTGGGGCAGGAAATTGTAGTTGGTGGTGGACCGGCCCAGGGACTGCTCCAGGAAGCTGGCCGCCATTTTTTTGGCCGAGGCGTCGTCCGGGGCGTCGCGCAACAGCTTGTAGGCGGCCACGGCGTAATAGACGTAATGCGGCCCCTTTTTGCGGCCCTCGATCTTCCAGGCCTTGATCTCGGGAATGGTGAGCAGGGCCTTGGTCAGCACGTCGAGGCTCAGGTCCTGGCAGGAGAAGTAGCGTCCCTTCTGGCCCCGGTGCTGGTAGAGGCGGCGGCAGGGCTGGACGCAGCGGCCGCGCAGGCCGGATTTGCCGCCCAGGTAGCTGCTCCAGTAGCAGCGGCCCGAGACGTTGTAGCACAGCGCGCCGTGCACGAAGGCTTCGAGGGCGAGCCCTTCGGGCGCGGCCTCGGCCATCTCGCGCATCTCGTCGACGGACAGTTCGCGCGGCAGCACCACCCGGGAAAAGGACAGGCGCGGCGGCAGGGTCAGCCCGGTCGGGCTCGACACGTTGGCCAGCGTGGACAGGTGCAGTTCGCCCGTGTAGCCGGCCTGCCGGGCTACGGCGGCCACGCCCAGGTCCTGGACGATCAGCGCCTCGGGGCCGACATCGGCCATGAGCCGCCGGATGAGCCGGCCGGCCTTGTCGGCCTCGTCGGGTTTGAGCAAGGTGTTGATGGCCACGTAGGTGCGCACGCCCCGCGACCGTCCCAGTTCGGCCAGGGCGGCCAGCTCGGAGATGGAGAAGTTGCGGGCCAGCATCCGGGCGGAAAAGTGTTTGAGCCCGGCGTAGACAGCGTCGGCGCCGGCGGCCAGGGCCGCCAGAAAGGAGTAGGGATCGCCCGCGGGGGCAAGGATTTCAGGCTTGTTCGCCTCGGTCATAGGGATTCTCGTTTGCAGAAATTTTCGGCGGGAGATGCCGTGAGTCAGAAATGATATGCGAATCCTGGCCGGGAGGGAATCCCTTTATGCCCCTTTGTGGCGATTGTGCCCATCCCCGACGGCAAACTCGTTACCATATTGCAACACTTCTGATTTGGTGCAATGGTTCCCGGATACACTTTTTTTCGGAGGGCGGGCCGTGAAGCTGATCACCGACCAGATGGAGCAATATTTGGGAGGCGGGGCCTGGATTCGCAAGATCTTTGAACAAGGCCTGGAATTGAAAAAACAATTCGGCGAGGACGCGGTCTGCGATTTCTCCCTGGGCAATCCCGACCTGCCGCCGCCGCCGGTGGTGGGCCAGTGCCTGGCCGAGCTGTCCGGCCAGATGGACCGGCCCTTTGCCCTGGGCTACATGCCGAACCCCGGTTATCCCGAGGTGCGCCAGGCCCTGGCCGCGCACCTGACCAGGGAGCAGGGCGTGCCCCTGACGGCGGACGACGTGCTGCTCACCTGCGGCGCGGCCGGCGGCATCAACGTCTTTTTCCGGTCCGTGCTCACGCCCGGCGACGACGTCATGTGCCCGTCGCCCTATTTTGTGGAATATGACTTCTACGCCGCCAACCACGGCGCGAGCCTCACTCCGGTGCCGACCAAGCCGGACACCTTCGACCTGGACATCCCGGCCATGGAGGCGGCCATCACCGACCGCACCATGGTGGTGATGATCAATTCGCCGAACAATCCCACCGGGCAGGTCTACTCCAGGGAGACGCTGACCGAACTGGCGGCCATGCTCACGCGCAAGAGCGCCGGCCGCGAGCGGCCCATCTATCTGCTGGCCGACGAGCCCTACCGCTTTCTGGCCTACGACGGGGTCGAGGTGCCGTCGGTGCTGCCGCTGTACCCGTATTCCCTGGTCATCGGCTCTTTTTCCAAGAATTTGTCCCTGCCGGGCGAGCGGGTGGGCTTCGTGGCGGTGTCGCCGGAGATGCCCGGCCGCGAACACCTTGTCGCGGCCATGGTCTTCGCCAACCGCATCATGGGCTTCGTCAATGCCCCGGCCGTGGGACAGGCCCTGCTGCTGCGCGCCCTGGGCCAGGAGGTGGACCGCGCCATCTACGAACGCCGCCGGGCGGCCATGGCCAAGGTGCTGACCGAGGCGGGCTACGAATTTTTCATGCCGCGCGGCGCGTTTTATTTTTTCCCCAAATCACCGGACCCCGACGAGCTGGTCTTCCTGGAACGGCTGACCGCCGAACGGGTGCTGGCCGTGCCCGGACGGGGCTTTGGCATGCCGGGATATTTCCGGCTGGCCTTTTGCGTGGACGAAGCGGTCATCGAACGATCGGCCCCGGGATTCGCCCGGGCCATCGGCCGATAAATGATATGCCCCGTACCGAGAATATCTGTTGACAGATGTGGGCCGGGAGTTTAACTCCCGCTTATTAACACCCCGGCTAAGTCTTTCTTTTACCGTCTCCGAGGATCTTTGCGTGTGCCAAGCTCCTGTCGAGTCAGAAGAATTAGCCCAAAACCAGCCTGGAGCTTGAGTCAATGTCCAAGAAACTCTATGTCGGCAATCTGCCTTTTTCCACCAACGAAGACGAAATCCGCGACCTGTTCGCCACCTACGGCGACGTGCAGTCGGTCAATCTGATTGTTGATCGCGAGACCGGCCGCCTGCGTGGCTTCGGCTTCGTTGAGATGGCCGAAGACGGTGCCGCCGCTGCCATGGAAGCCCTCAACGGCAAGTCCTTTGGCGGTCGCGACCTGCGCGTCAACGAAGCCCAGGAGCGTCAGCCCCGCACGGGCGGCGGCTACGGCGGAGCCCGCCGCAATAGCTGGTAGGCCTCGCGCAGACCGATTTATTGAAGTCAAGGCCCCGTCCGGCAACGGACGGGGCTTTTTTGCGTGCGGGCCCCCGCCCGGGGCAGGCCGGAAAGGCGCGGCGTAACCAATTGCGCCAGCGGGAAAATTCCGCTATCGGGATGGAAGCTGGAGGGGCCGATGACGCGCAAGCACATCCTCATCGCCTGCCTGGTGTTCGTTTTCCTGTCCCTGGCCGTGGCCGGCATGGGGTATCGGGCCAAAAACGACATCGAGGCCGTGGTCACGCAGCAGTTCAACCAGCAGCAACTGCTTCTGGCCCAGAAGATCGCCGGCGACATCGCCGACCATTTCGCCTTCCTGCGCACCTGCCTGGAAGGACTTTCGCTGATGTGGCGCGAGGAGACGGCTTCCGACGGCAAGCCCTGGCTGGCCATTCCGGCTTTTTACGACATCTTTTCCCAATGGAACGTGGTGGCCCTTGGCGTCATGCGCCCGGGCATGGCCACCCCCCGTTTTTACGACGCCTCGGGCATGGTGCTCGACGGCGGCGGGCTGTGCCCCATGGCCTGCGCCGACATCCTGTCCGCCAGGATCGGCCTGGGACAGATCGGCATGGGCCGGGTCTTTGCTCCGAAAAAGGGCGGCTTTGCCGGCCGGCGGCTGCTGGCCATGGCCCTGCCCCTGGCCGACGACGCGGGGCAGCGGGGCGGACTGGTGCTGGTGGTCGACGCCAAGGCCGTGGCCGCGCGCTACGCCCACAACATCCGCTCCGGCCGCACCGGCTATTCCTGGGTCCTCGACGACAAGGGCGTCTTTCTCGATCACCACGAGGCCGATTTTATCGGCCATGATTCCCTGACCGTGCGCCGCCAGCGCGATCCGAGCATCGACTGGTCCCGCCTGACCTGGCTCATCAACAACCGGGTCCTGGCCGGGGAGCGGGGCACGGACTGGTATCTGTCGGGCTGGCACCGCGGGCGGACGGGAATAATCAAAAAATACGTGGCGTTTTGCCCGGTGGCCTTGGACGCCGGCCGGGAGCCGGCCAATCGTTGGTTCGTGGCCCTGGCCGCGCCCCAGGAGGAGGTCGAGGGGATTATCGGCCGGCTGGTGGTGCGCCAATGGCTGCTGGTGGGCCTTTTCGAGCTGGTGGTGTTCGTGGGCTTCGTCACCACCATGCACTTCTCCCTGCGCTGGTCCAAGACCCTGCAACGGGAAGTGGACAAGACGGCCCGGGAACTGCTCGGGGCCCAGGAAAAGCTGATCCGGGCCGAGCGGTTCGCGGCCATCGGCGAGGCCGCGGCCCGGCTGTCCCATGAGATCAAAAATCCGCTCATGCTTATGGGCGGGTTCGCCAGCCAAGTGCGCAAGCATCTGCCCGAGGGCGACAAGGACTGCGAAAAGCTCGGCATCATCGAGACCGAGGCCCGGCGTCTGGAAGGGCTTTTAAACGAAGTGCGCGACTTCACCCGGCCGGCCGCGCCGCACATCGAGGCCCAGGACATCAACGCCACGGTGCGCGAATCCCTGGCCGTCATGGGCGAGGCCCTGGAAGAGCGGGGCGTCGCCCTGCACGTCCGCCTCGACGAATCCCTCGCCCCGGTGCCCCACGACGCGGCCCGCATCAAGCAGGTGCTGCTCAACCTGCTCAAGAACGCGGCCGAGGCCATGGACTCTGGCGGCCGGCTCGACGTGGCCACGCAGGCTCGAGACGGCGTGGTGCGTCTGACCGTGACCGACTCCGGCGGCGGCATCCCCGAGGACATGCGCGGGCGCGTCTTCGATCCGTTCTGCACCACCAAGGAATCAGGCACCGGCCTCGGGCTGGCCGTGTGCCAGCGCATCGTCGAGGACCATCACGGCGACATCCGTTTCGACACCTCCCCGTCGGGCACGACCTTCACCGTGGACCTTCCGCTGACGCCGCCGGCGGCCTGAGACGGCGGCCTTTCCGCCAGACGGTCCGGCCGGCCGCGTTTTTCGCGGCCGGGTCAATGTCCGGTTGCGGCCGGTGTCGCGGGTTCCCGCGTCGTGTGGGAGGCGGGGGCGACGGGCGGGGACGCGGCAACGGATTGCGGCTGCGCCGCCTTGACGCAGGCGAACACATTGGCGTGCGTTTCGTCAAAGAGCATGGAATCCGGTTCGTTGACGTCGTAGTAGCCGCACCAGATTTCCTCGAACAGCGTTTGCGGCAACCGCCGCAGGCCGGGAACGCCCAGGCGGCAGATGACGGGCCGCCCCTGCCAGGTGCCCGGTCCCTGATAGAAATGCTGGCCGCGATGGTTGACCACGGCCCGGTAGCGGCGGCCGGTCAACAGGGTGTGGATGCAGGCGGCTTCGTCGCCAAAGGGAAAATGCATATTGGTCATGGCAGCGCGCTCCCACGGCCGCTTGGGGACGTCCGGGTCCCGAAGGCCGGTTCATTTCGCGTCGTTGGCGGGGGTGGCTTGGGGGAGGCGGGCCTGCTCGAACGGCGAGGCCTCGCGTTCGGGACGTTGGGCCGGTTTTTGCCGTCCCACGCCGAAAAAGCTTCTGGCCCAGCCGGACACTTCACGACGGGAGGAAATGGTGGATCGCGACAGCATGGCGACTCCTTTTGGGTTCGGGCCGGGGGCGGCCCGGTGGATTGATGTCCAGCCTATAGCGATAATGAAATTCATTGTCAATAAGCAACGCCGGTCCGGCCCGGGCCGGCGCGCCGGCTGCGTCGGCGGCGGATTCGAAAGGGTTGGCGGGCGGTTGCCGGCCGGAGCCAGACGGGCTAAAGCATCGGACAGCTTGCCACGCAGGAGGCCCGCATGACTGGTGTTCGCCTGGCCCTTTGCCAGATCAATCCCACGGTGGGGGATGTCGGCGGCAATGCCGACAAGGTGTTGACCGCGCTCGAATCGGCCCGCCAAGCCGGCGCGGATGTGGTTGTTTTTCCCGAAATGGTCATTTCGGGCTATCCGCCGGAAGATTTGCTGCTCAAGCCCGATTTCCTGGCCGCCTGCATGGACGCGGCCCGGAGTATCGCCCGGGCGGGGCGGGGACTGACCACGGTGTTCGGCTGTCCCTGGCTCGAAGGCGATCTGGTCAACGCCGCCATCGTGGCCCACGACGGGGCCATCGCCGGCATCACGGCCAAGCGCTATCTGCCCAATTACGGCGTATTCGACGAAAACCGCTATTTCGCCGCCGGCCAGACCACGGCCGTGTACGACCGGAACGGGCTGATCTTCGGGGTCAGCATCTGCGAGGACATCTGGTATCCGGGCGGCCCGCCGGTGGAGCAGTCCCACGGCGGCGGCGCGCGCCTGCTCATCAATATTTCCGCCTCCCCCTACCACCGGGGCAAGGGCATCTCGCGCGAGCGGATGCTGTCCACCCGGGCCTCGGACAACGGCGCCTTCGTGGCCTACGCCAATCTGGTCGGCGGCCAGGACGAGCTGGTCTTTGACGGCCACAGCCTCGTCTTCGGCCCGGACGGCGAGCTTATCGCCCGGGGCCGGCAGTTCGCCGAGGACTGCATCCTGTGCGACCTGGACCCGGGGCTGCCCACGCGGCGGCGGCTGCTCGATCCGCGCTGCCGCAAATGGGAGCCCTCCCTCGACGCCTGCCCGCGCCGCGTGGCTCTGTCCGGGCTGCCGGAGGTCAAGCACGGGCCGTTGCCCGTAAGCGAACCGCCGGCGGTGCTGGACGCCGTGGAAGAGGTGTACCGGGCACTCGTGCTCGGCGTCCGGGACTATGTGCGCAAGTCCGGGTTTTCGGGCGTGGCCATCGGCCTTTCGGGCGGCATCGACTCGTCGCTGACGGCCGTGGTGGCCGCCGACGCCCTGGGCGCGGAAAACGTCATGGGCGTGGGCATGCCCACGCGGTTTTCCTCGGACGACAGCCTGGAGGATGCCCAGCAGCTGGCCGAGCGGCTCGGCATCGAATTCCACGTGGTGGCCATCGAGGAGATTTTCAAGAGTTTTCTGTCGGCCCTGTCGCCCCTTTTCGGCGACCGGCCCTTCGACGTCACCGAGGAGAACATCCAGCCCCGCATCCGGGGCACCCTGCTGATGGCCCTGTCCAACAAGTTCGGCCGGCTGGTGCTGACCACGGGCAACAAGTCCGAGACGGGCGTGGGCTATTCCACGCTCTACGGCGACACGGCCGGCGGCTTTGCCGTCATCAAGGACGTGCCCAAGACGCTGGTTTACGCCCTGTCGCGCTGGCGCAACGCCGAGGCCGGCATCGACCTCATTCCCGAGCGGGTGCTGGTCAAGCCGCCGACGGCCGAACTGCGGCCCGATCAGAAGGATTCGGATTCGTTGCCGGAATACGAGGACCTGGACCCGGTGCTCGCGGCCTATGTGGAGCAGGGGCTGTCGCCGGAGGCCATGGTGGCGTCCGGCATGGACCCGGCCGTGGTGGACCGGGTGACCCGGCTGGTGGATCGAAACGAGTACAAGCGCCGGCAGAATCCGCCCGGCCCCAAGATCACCACCCGGGCCTTCGGCAAGGACTGGCGGCTGCCCATCGTCAACCGCTACGACCCGCGCCGGCCCGGATAGGAAGACCGGAAGACGCCTCCGGCGGCCGGGGGG
>JAFABC010000240.1 GCA_023426275.1 Pseudomonadota bacterium
GCCTGGGGACGCGCGGCCCGGGGGCGGTCGCTGCGGGCGTGGTCGCCTTCGCGGCGCGGGGCGCGGTCGCCCTGGAAGCGGTCGGCGCGCGGCCGGTCACCGCCCTGGGAGCGATAGCCGCCGGCCTGCCGGGGGCGTCCGCCAAAGCCGCCCTGGCGGCCCCGGACGGGGCGATGCGAGGGATAGGACCGGCGGAACTCGTCGGGATCGGGCTCGAAGCCTTCCAGCTCGCGGCGGGGCAGGGGCTTTTTCATGTGGGCTTCGATGGCCCGGACCATGCCCATGTCCTCGCCGGTGACGAAGGTGTGGGCCTGCCCGTCGTGTTCGGCCCGGCCGGTACGGCCGATGCGGTGGGTGTAGGCCTCGGGCGTATCCGGGATGTCGTAGTTGATGACGTGGCCCACTTGCGACACGTCGATGCCCCGGGCGGCGATGTCCGTGGCCACGAGCACCTGGAAGGTGCCGCGCCGGAAGCCGTCCATGGCGATCTGCCGCTGGCGCTGGGACAGGTTGCCCTGCAGGCAGGTGGCCTTGTGTCCGGCCCGGCACAGCTGCTGGGCCAGATGCTTGGCCCGGTGCTTGGTGCGGGTGAACACGATGACCGAGTCCTTGCCGGCCTCGCCGAGCAGATGCAGCAGCAGCGGGGTCTTCTGGGCCGGGGAGATGGGGTAGATGGCGTGCTCGACCGTGGCGGCCGGGGCCAGCTGGCCGATGCGCACGGTCACGGGATCGGTCAGGGTCTCCCGGGCCAGTCCGGCGATGGCCGGCGGCATGGTGGCCGAGAACAGCAGCGTCTGGCGCTCCTGGGGCAGGGCAGCCAGGATGCGCTTGAGGTCGGGCAAAAAGCCCATGTCGAACATATGGTCGGCTTCGTCGAGGACCAGCGTTTCCAGGGCGTCGAAACGGACGTTGCCCTGACCCATGTGGTCGAGCAGCCGGCCCGGGCAGGCCACCACGATGTCCACGCCCTGACGCAGGGCGCGCACTTGCGGGAACATGCCCACGCCGCCGTAGATGACGGTGGCCCGCAGACGGGTGCCGCGGCCGAGGTCCACGCCGGCGCGGTAAATCTGTTCGGCCAGTTCGCGGGTGGGGGCGAGAATGAGCGCGCGCACGCCGCGTTTGGTCGGTTTGGTGGTCATCAGGCGATGGATGATGGGCAGCAGAAACGCGGCGGTCTTGCCGGTGCCCGTCTGGGCCAGTCCCATGAGGTCGTGGCCCTCGGCCACGTGCGGGATGGCCTCGGCCTGAATGGGGGTCGGGGTTTCGTAACCCATGCGCGCGATATTGGCGCAAATCGTCGGATGCAGACAAAAGGAATCAAAGCTCAAAAGGATATCCTTTGGCAAAAGCGTGGAGCCGCGCCAAATTAAAATCGCGCGGCGGCGATCATGGAATCGAGAAACGGGGGCTGCGGGCCGCGTCAGGATCGGAAGATCGGGGCCAACGGCAGGCGACCGGAGAAAGCGTCCGAAGAACGAGGGCGGTGGGGTTGCAGCGTGTCCGCACCGTCGGGGACGTCAGGCTCGGGTCGGGAAGTGCCAACGCCAGAGAATACGTCCTTTGGTCAAATTGTCAACAGCCGTGGTCGGAAACATCCTTGCTTTTTCCGTCGGGGCGGGCGAGGACCCCGGGAACAAAGGACAAACCATGCCCGATCAGAAAAAAGCCACGCGCTATGGACTGGCCACCGTGGCCATGTGGTCGACCGTGGCCTCGGCCTTCAAGCTGTCCCTGGCCCATCTGACGCCGCTGCAACTGTTGCTGTACGCCAGCCTGACGTCCTGCGTGGTGCTGGCCGCGTTGCTGGCCGCGCGGGGGCGGCTTGGCGGGCTGGGCCGGCTCACCCGGGCGCAGTGGAAACGGTCGCTGCTGCTCGGGGCGCTCAATCCGTTCCTCTACTACACCGTGCTTTTTGCCGCCTATGATCTGCTGCCGGCGCAGGAGGCCCAGCCGCTCAACTACACCTGGGCCATCACCTTGTCGCTTTTGGCCGTGCCGCTGCTTGGCCAGAAGCTGCGGGGTCGCGATCTGGCGGCGCTGCTGCTCGGCTATGGCGGGGTGGTGGTCATCGCCACCCACGGCGACGTGCTGGGGCTGCGGTTCGCCAGCCCGGTCGGCGTGGCCCTGGCGCTCGGGTCCACGGTGATCTGGGCGCTGTATTGGATTTTGGGGACCAAGGACGACCGCGACCCGGTGGTGGGGCTGCTGGCGAATTTCCTGTGCAGCCTGCCGCTGACGTTTCTGGCCGTGCTGTGTTTTTCCAATCCCTGGCCGGGAGACTGGGCCGGGATCGCCGGGGCGGCCTATGTGGGCGTGTTCGAGATGGGGCTGGCCTTTGTCACGTGGCTGACGGCGCTGCGTTGCGCGGAAAACGCCGCCCGCGTGGCCAACCTCATTTTCCTGTCGCCTTTTCTCTCGCTGGTGCTCATCCATTTCTTCGTGGGCGAGGCGATCCTGCCATCCACGCTGATCGGGCTGGTGCTCATTCTGGCGGGGCTGGGCGTGCAGCGGGGACGGGGCTGAGGCGTATCAACCTGCGGTCGGGAAGATGTGGCGCGCCGTGGCCAGCGGCAGCAGCAGGGTGCCCGGGCGGCTCGGCAGGTCGAGAAAGCCGTGATGCCGGTAGAACGCCGCAGCCTGGGCGTTTTTCGCGTCGACCAGGATGGAAAAACCTGGGGCCTCGGTGCGCAGGGCCCGTTGGATGGCATCGGCAAGCAGGGCGCCGCCGATGCCCTGGCCGTGATGCCGGAGGTCCACGGCCAGCCGGCCAAGCCTGATGGCCGGAAGGGCCGGATACCGCGGTAGGCGTTTTTTCAGTGCTTCCGGAAGGTCGGTGAGGGGAATGCTCGCGCTGGAAAGGGTGTAATAGCCGACAATCGTTTCTTCCCGCGTGGCCACGAAGCAGTTGGCGACAAGCCGTTTGATGTCCTGCCCCACCTGGGCCTGGAAATAGCGATCCAGGGCCGGGATACCGCAGGAGAAGTTTTTTCGTTCGAGCGCCGGAGTAAGCGGCCGGATACGGATCATGCTTCCGGTTCGACCAGACGGCGATGCCGCTCGAAGGCCCGGACAAGGGCCGGGGCCGGGGCCGGCGGACTCAGGATGGCTTCGGCCACGCGGCGCTGGTCCTCGGCCGAGAGCCGGATGATCTCCATGTCCTCGATGGTCTTGCGCGCGGCGTCGCTGGCGGCGGCCACGACAAAATCCGTGAGCGTGCGGCCCTGGAGTTGGGCGGCGCGCTTGAGCATGGCGTGCACGTCGCTCGGAAGTCTGGCTTCCAGCCGGGAGGTGGCAGGCTGTTTCGTCATGCTCTTTATGTACGGCGGCCAGCCGTACAGGTCAAGATCGGTACACTGCTTTTGCAGCGTTTACTGCAACACCACCCACTGCTCTCCGACCTTTTTCAAACGCAGGGTCGTCTGGCGGGCGCCGCCGACGGACAGGGGGCCGACGTGGGCGGCGGAGACGATGGTGACCGTGGCCTCGTAGACGCCGTCCTCTTTTTTCTCAATCTTATCCACCTGGAACTTTTCGATCTGCACGGCGCTGTTGATCAGCCCCATGATGTCGTTGCGCGCCATGGCCTCGCGGAAGGCCGTTTCCACTTCGGCGTTGGTCGGTCCCATGGAACAGCCGGCGGCGGAGAACAAAAACAGGATCAGCAGGCCCAAGGCGGCGAGTTTCTTCATGATGCGCTCCCGGTGTCTTTTGTCGTATCCCAATCCATGCGCCAAATGCGCCGGAAAAGTCAAACCCCCTTTCGGGAGGGTCCGGGAGGGACAGTGTCCCTCCCGGCCGCCGGAGGCATCTTTATTTCCCCCTCCCCTTCCTATTCAAACCATGCGTCGTCCTCGTCGATGGGCGTAAAGCCCCGGCGGATCGTGTTTTCCGTGACCACGCGCGGATCGAGGAATTGCAGCAGGTAGTCCGGGCCGCCGGACTTCGAGCCCACGCCCGACATCTTGGCCCCGCCGAACGGCTGGCGGCCGACCATGGCCCCGACGCAGTTGCGGTTGAGGTAGAGGTTGCCCACGCGGAATTCCCGGCGCGCCTTTTCCAGATGGCGCGGGCTGCGGGAGTAGACGCCGCCGGTCAGGGCGAAGCGGGTGCCGACGGCCCAGGCCACGGCCTGATCGAAGTTTTCCGCCTTCATGACGGCCAGGATCGGGCCGAAGACCTCTTCCTGGGCCAGCCGGTGCTCGGGCCGGATACCGGTGACCACCACAAGGGGCGCGTAGAAGCCCGGACCGGAGGTCTCGCGCTCGACCAGCACCGTGCCTTCCTGGCGGGCGATTTCCAGATACTCGCGCACCTTGGCCTGCTGGGAGGCGTCCACCACCGGGCCCATGGCGTTTTCCGGGTCCTCGGACGGGCCGATGGCCAGGGACTGGCAGGCCTCGGTCAGGCGGGTGACGAACTTGTCGTAGATGGAATCGACCACGATGACCCGGGAACAGGCCGAACACTTCTGGCCCTGGAAGCCGAAGGCCGAGTAGACCACGCCGAGAATGGCCTCGTCGAGGTCGGCGTCGTCGTCGATGATGATCGCGTTCTTGCCGCCCATCTCGGCGATGACCTTCTTGCAGAAGGACTGGCCGGGCTGCACCCTGGCCGCCTTTTCCTGGATGCGCAGGCCCGTTTCCATGGAGCCGGTGAAGGCGATGGTGGAAACGGCCGGGTGCTCGACCAGATGGTCGCCCATGACCGAGCCGCGACCCGGACAGAAGTTGAACACGCCGTCCGGCAGGCCGGCCTCGCGGAAGATGTCCACCATGCCGTGGCCGATAAGCGACGACAGGCCGGAAGGCTTGTACACCACCGTGTTGCCGGTGACGATGGCGGCGGCGGTCATGCCGACGGAGATGGCCAGGGGGAAGTTCCAGGGCGCGATGACGGCGCACACGCCTTTGGGCTCGTAGAACAGATGGTTCTTCTCGCCGGGTTCGCGGCCCATGCGGCGCGGCGCGCCCAGGCGCACGGCCTCGCGGGCGTAGTATTCCAGAAAGTCGATGGCTTCGCCCACATCGTTGTAGGCCTGATCCCACTGCTTGCCGACTTCGAGCACCTGGGCGGCGGCCAGGGGCACGATGTCGCGGCGGGCGATGCCGGCGGCCCTGAGCATGACGTCGGCGCGTTCGCGGGGCGTCTTGTCGCGCCAGGCGGCAAAGGCCGTCTGCGCCGCCTCGATGGCCGCGTCCACCTCGGCCGGGCCGGCCTGGCAGACGTTGGCCAGGACCTCGGAAGGATCGGCGGGATTGACCGTGGCGATGCGGTCGGCGGTTTCCACGTCCCTGCCGCCGATGCAAAGCGGCAGCACCTGGCCGGCCCTGGCCCGCACGGCGGCGATGGCCTGGGGGAAGGCCGTGCGCAGCTCGGCCAGGGTGAAGTCGGCGATGGGCTCGTTGCGAAACGCGGTCAGGCCGTCCATCGTGGCCGGTTCGGCCGGGGTCTTGGGAGGATTGGCGGCCAGTTCGCGCTCCAGGGTGCTGGCCGGATTTTCCAGCAGGATGTCCTCGGCCTCGCCGTCGGCGAAGCTCAGGCGCAGAAACGACTCGTTGGCCGTGTTTTCCAGCAGCCGGCGCACAAGATAGGCCATGCCCGGCAGCAGTTCGCCGTAGGGGCAGTAGAGCCGCACCCGGCCGGCCACCTTGAGCAGGCCTTTGCGCACGGGCTCGGCCATGCCGTAGAGGGCCTGGAACTCGAAGCGGTTCTCGGGCACGCCCAGCTCGGACGCCGTCTCCATGACGTTGGAAATGGTGCGGATGTTATGGGAGGCACACTGGAAATAGACGAGGTCGCTGTTTTCCAGGATGATGCGGGCGAGCTTTTCGTGGGCCATGTCCGATTCGGGCTTGCGCATCCAGACCGGGGTGGGCCAGCCCATCTGCTTGGCGATGACCGTCTCGTAGTCCCAGTAGGCACCCTTGACCAGACGCAGGCCAAAGGGCAGCCCCTCGGCGCGGCCCCAGGCGATCAGCTCGCGCAGGTCGTGCTCGGTGTCGCGCAGATAGGCCTGGAGCACGATGGAAAGATAGGGATAGTCGCGAAATTCGGGCTCGCCGCGCAGGCGCTTGAACAGCTCGATGGTGATGTCCTTGTACCGGTACTGCTCCATGTCGATGCACATGGCCCCGCCCATGGCCACGATCTTGCGGTAGACCGGACGCATGCGCTCCAGGATGCCCTCGATGGAGCCCTCGAAATCCACGGGCTTGGCCTGGGAGAACAGCGCCGAGGGCTTGATGGAGGCGTTGACCCGGGGCACGCTGCCCCAGTCCAGGCCGTCCGTGCCCGCGCCAAAGGGCTTCCACGATTGCTGCTCGGCCTCGATGGCCCCCAGCACTTCCAGGTAGCCGTCGCGGTAGGCGTCGGACTCGATCTCGGACACCGTGGCCTCGCCGAGCAGGTCCACGGTGAAGGCGAAGCCGTCCTTGCGGATCCTGCTCAGGTTCTTGACGGCTTCCCTGGTCTTTTCACCGACGATGAACTGGCGGGCCATGCCCTCGATGTTGGAGCGGATGGCCTTGCCCATGAGCTTGGCCGCCACGCCGCCGAACATGCCCGATTTCTCCGCGCCCCACTTGAGCACGGTCGGAATGTCCCCGGCCTCGCCGCCGGCGAAATATTCCTCGATATGGCGCGACAGGTTGTCGGAGGTGGCCAGGTAGGGCAGGACATCCACGAACCGGAAAAGCTGGACCTTGAAGGCCTCGTTCTGCATGGCCCAGTCCATGACCTTGCCGGTCCAAAAGCCCTTGTTGAAAATGGAAGGAGACTCGCCGCGAATGCTGGCGAAAAAGGCCTTGCCACGCTGGCGGATGGCCTCCTCAAGCGGAGTGTTCATTTCCTTTCTCCGGGTTCTGGTGACACGACAAGGGGCAGCGCCCCCGTTTCCTTGACGGTTTGCAGCACCACCGTGGTATTGGTGTCGCGCACGGTGGACAGCCGGCCGATGACCTTGAGCAGTTCGGCCAGGGAGCGGGTGTCGGGCACGCGGACCTTGATGAGGTAGGCGGCCGAACCGGCCACGTAGTGGACCTCCTGCACCTCGGGCACGGCGGCCAGCTGCTGGCCGGTGTCGATGGCGCCCACGGGCTCCTCGGTCTTGACAAAAATGAAGGCCGTGAGATCCAGCTCCACAGCCGACGGGTCGATGCGGGCTTCGTAGCCGGTGATGACCCCTTTGCGCTCGAGTTTGCGCACGCGCTCCAGCACGGCCGAGGGGGCCATGGACACGGCCCGGGCAATGTCGGCGTTGGAGGTGCGGGCGTTGTCCTGAAGGATCATCAAAATACGACGGTCGATTTCGTCGATCATTCTTACAATCTCCTCATGTAGAGTTAAAAATTCGATTTTGACACTCTTGTCAAGGTGTTTCTTCGGTTTTCAACCGCAGGTGGACGCAAAAAAATCGGAAGGGGGAGCCATGCACCGATTGCGAATGATGGCGGCGGCCTGCCTGCTGGTCCTGGTCTGGACCGGCGCGGCGGCGGCCGGAGGCGAATTCGCCCTGACCATCCTGCACACCAACGACATCCACGCCCATCTGGCCGCTTTCGACGCCTACGGGGGCTACTGCTCCGGGGAGCAGGACGCGGCCGGCAAATGCCGGGGCGGGACGGCCCGGCTGGCCACGGCCGTGGCCCGGCAGCGGGCCAAAGGCGGCAATATCCTGCTGCTCGACGCCGGGGACCAGTTTCAGGGGACGCTTTTTTTCACCCGCTACAAGGGCGAGGCCTGCGCGTTTTTCATGGACCGGCTGGGCTACGACGCCATGACCCTGGGCAATCATGAATTTGACGACGGCCCGGGCACCTTGTCGAATTTTATTCGGTCCCTCAAGTTCCCGGTGGTGGCCGCCAATCTGGATGTTTCAAAAGCCCCGACGCTGCGGGGCCTTGTCGCGCCGTTCATCGTTCGGGAGATGCAGGGGCGCACGGTGGGCATCATCGGGGCCACCCAGCCCGATTCGGCCCGGATTTCCCGGCCCGGGCCGGAGGTGGCCTTTCCGCCCCTGGCCGCGTCCGTGGCCCGGGCCGTGGCCGGGCTGCACGGCCGGGGCGTGGATATCGTCATCGTGCTCAGCCACGTGGGCCTCGACGGCGACAAAAAGCTCGCCGCCACGGTGCCGGGCATCGACGTCATCGTCGGCGGGCACAGCCACGTGCTGCTCGGCAACGGCTATCCCGAGGCCGTGGGACCGTGTCCGCTGGTGGTGACCGGCCCGGACGGCGGCAGGACGCGCATCGTGACCGCCGGCTTCTGGGGCCGCTATCTGGGCGTGCTGCACCTGACCTTCGACGCGGCCGGCCGGGTGGTCCGGGCCGACGGCAACCCCGTGCCCCTGGACGCGTCCGTGCCCGAGGATCCGGCCACCCTGGCCGCCCTGGACCGGTTCGCCAAGCCGCTTGCCGCCTACCGCCAGACCGTGCTGGGCCAGGCCAGGGGGCCTTTCGGCGCGGCCATGTGCCGGCAGGAGGAGTGTGATGCCGGAGACCTGCTGGCCGAGGCCGTGCTCGAAGGCGGACGGTCGCGCGGGGCCGTGGCGGCGCTGGTCAACGGCGGCGGCGTGCGCGCCGGCATCCCGCCCGGGCCGGTCACCCTGGGCGACGTGCTCACCGCCTACCCCTTTCCCAACACCCTGGTGGTGCTGACCCTTTCGGGCCAGGACCTGCTGGCCGCGCTGGAACACGGCGTGTCGGCCGTGGGCCTGCACGAGGGCAGCGGGCGGTTCCTCCAGGTGGCGGGGCTGCGCTACGTCTTCGATCCGGCCCGGCCGGCCGGCAAGCGGGTGGTGTCGGCTACCGTGGCCGATGCGTCGGGCCGGTTTTCGCCGCTCGACCCCAAAGCCAACTACCGGTTGGCCACCCACAGTTTCCTGGCCCGGGGCGGCGATGGCTATACGGTGTTCCAGGACCAGGGGCGGGATGTGGACGGCGACGGCGATCCGGTCGCGGACCTCGTCTCGCGCTACGTCAAGGCGCACACGCCGCTGACGCCGTGCCCGGACGGACGCGTGGCCATCGCCCGGGGCGGGCGGGAGAAGTGAAGTGGAGTGAAGTAAAGATGCCTCCGGCGGCCGGGAGGGGGTCACCCTCTCCCGGACCCTCCCGAAAGGGGGAAGGCGGGAGATTGCCGACGGTGCCTGTGCCTGTTTGGTTGCGCGATTGTGCCC
>JAFABC010000010.1 GCA_023426275.1 Pseudomonadota bacterium
TTTTTGCCCTGGCCTTGCCAGGGCAAAAATGCGCCGCCAAACGTTCGAAGCCCCGACGCCCGACAGGACCTCCGTTCGCCAGATCCTTTCGGGAGGGTCCGGGAGGGGGTGACCCCCTCCCGGCCGCCGGAGGCATATTTAATTTTTCTTAGATATCCAGCCCGGGTCTGGCCCAGACGGTCTGGCTGACGCCGGAGAGCCCTTTGAAGCAGCGGCCGGCCCGGATGCCGGACAGGGCGGCTTCGGGGTCGGGCACGGCGCAGCCGGCCAGAACGTCGATGCCGCATTCGAAAAGGGCGGGAGCGTAGGGCGTGGTCGGGCCGAGCATGACCACGAAGGCGTCGTCGCGGCAGCTGGCAAGCAGGCCGGCCAGGGTGCCATTGAGCAGCGTGGTGCCGGTCACGGCCACCACATCGGCCTGCGGCAGGAGTTCGCCGGCCATTTCCGCCGGCACATCGCCGGGGCGCGGCCGCTTTTCCAGCACCCAAAGCGTGTCGCAAACGGCCCGCAGGGCGTCCACAAATGGAAAGTGGCCGACAATCGCCACCTTTTTGCCCTTGCCCCGGGAGAGCATGAGGTCCTGGCCGGGGCAGTCCAGGCCTTGCGTCGGCGGCGGCAGCAAGGCGTTGACGGCGGCCATGGCCAGGGAGGCGTCATCGGATTCGGAAACCGCCGGATCGGCCAGCGTTGCCGCCAATTGGCGGGCGCTGGGCGGCAGGGCGTCCCCGGGGCCGGCGGCGCGGGTCAGCCCCGGGGCGATGTGGGAAACCAGCGAGGCCAACCCGCAATAGCGCGCCGAAACCGCGGCTAGGCAGTTGCCGATGGTGATGTCGGTGACGGGCGCGTCGGGCGCGGCGCACGCGTCGTTGGCGATGGCCTGAAGGATCTCCTGTTGCGAGCGATTGCGACGCATGGCGCGACTCCTTTGTGGTGGCGTGTGGAGTGTGCTGACGCTCTCCACAAGGCGTCACGTTTTCTAACCCGCTGATCCGTCAGTGTAAAGGAAAGGCCGTTCTCCTTTGCCCGCGGGCCGGCCGGCGTCGTTGGGCGCGCACTGTCACTGCCGCGACGGCGGCCGGCGGCCCCGATCACTCCTCAAGCAGCATCATCACCGGAGATGTCGCGGTTCCGGCGGCGGCCTGGGTAATGGCCACGGATGTTCCGCCGAGGGAAATCGTGCCGGACCTCTGGGCGCCGGTGGTGTTCGCCGCGACGGTCACGGTTATGGAGCCGCTGCCGGTGCCGCTGGTTGGCGATGCGCTCAGCCAGTCCAGGGTCTCAAATGTTGACCAGGTGCAGCTGGAGGTGGAGGCGGTGATGGTCACGGCAAAGGTGCCGCCCGCGCCGGAGACCGTTTTACTGGTGGGGTCAATCGTGAAGGTACAGGTTTCGGTGGAGGGAGCCAGGTGGATGACCGAGACGGAATTGAGCGCCATCCCGCTATAGCTGCCGCCCCAGGTCATGGTATGGTCGCTGTAATCCCAAGTGTCGTGGATGTATACAGTGTTGCTGCTGCTGTCATATCCGACACCGACAATTGTATGCCCGATAAGATTGAGGATGACAGGGTGGCCCGCATCGATTTCGTTTTTAAAATTTGTAAATGTGAAACCTGAAGATGTATTGTTGTCAGTGTATTGATTATAGCATTCAGTTACTGTGTAACCCCTCGCCTCATAAAATAACTTCATTCCCTGCGCGCCGTCTTTGTCAATACCAAGTCCGGCCATATCGGCGCAATATAATTTCGTTCCATTCGTATAGTTGTAGAAAGTTGTCGAACCGTCTGTGTTTGAATAGCCCGACTGGCTCGTTTTCATGTAGTCGCCTATGGCGTCGCTCCAAGTATGCTGTGTCCAGCCATTTGTGATGTATGGGTCACTGGTTGTGCTGTCGTACTTGACCCAATAGTCGTCAATGGAGCCACGGCTGCTTCTGCCGTCGACGCCCTGGTGCGAGGCGGCGAGGGGAAGGTTGGGATAGGTGCTATAGCCGTCGGTCCAGGTGGGCCAGGAGCTGTTGTTGAGCGGCATGACGCCGCCATTGGTCGGTCCCGTATACACGTTGGGATAGCCGTTGCGGTCGTAATAGCCGGCCACCATGGCGCCGGAGACCGAAGAGCATCCGAAAACCCAGTTGAAAGCCGGGACGGTCAGCGTACTGACGCCGTTGACTGCGTTCGTCCTGGGCAGCGTCACGGCCTTTCGTTCGATGTCATAGCCGGGGGGAGGCGTTGGCGGGCCGTTGATGATCCCTTCTTCCACGGGACCTTGGGATGTTGTTATGGTTTTTTTCAAAAAATACGGATTGACTTGCTCAAAGGAGGAGATGTCTCCTTTTCCACTTTGTTCGTCTTGTGCAAAAAGCAATGTTGGGAAAAAAGTCAGTAGCGCAGTGAGTAGAATGAGTATTGTACTGTTTTGAATACACATCTTGTAGTTCGTGGTGCAAGGCTGTTTGGTTTTTTTCATGATTGGGGCCTCTTTCTGTATTTTTGTATTTTGGGAGTAGGTTTTTAAAAAATATATTTCTTCATGACCATAACCAGGCTTCTCTGTCAAATGCTTTTATTCGTCCATGGGCGTTGTCTCGGGATTTTACCCTCACGGATTCCCTATCCCATATTGTTTTCATCTCTTCTTTATCGGTGTTGCGTGTGACGATTGTGTTTTCTCCATGCCGTGTTGCTCGCCGTGCACAGCCTGCCTGGCGGCGTAAAACACAGATGGATTGGTGAAGGCGGTGCATGTCGGCGATACCGAGGCACCAGCCATCCCGGGATGATTGGCAAACAAAAAGGCCCGGTGCCGGACCGGGCCTTTCATTGGTTTTGGACCAGAGGCGGGCGTGTTACTTGCGGCCGCCCTGGGGACCCTTCTTTTGGGAGTTGGTGCACATGGCGTAGCCGACATTGCAATTATTGATGCAATTGGCAACACCGGCGCACATCATGACGCAACGCTGGTAGCTCTGCGTGCAGGAATTGCCGCCTTGTCCGCCCGGCTGCATGCCTCCCTGTTGACCCGGTTGCATCATGCCCCCTTGTCCGGGCTGCATCGTGCCCGGCTGTCCCGGTTGCATCATGCCGCCCTGGCCCGGCTGCATCTGCGCGAGCTGGATGGGGGCGCTTGCGGTCTGCGCGCTGGCGATCATGGGCAGGCTCGCCAGAAAAAGGGCCGCCACGCCTGCCAAAACAAATTTGTGGAGCATCGTCATGGAACACCTCGCCTCGCTACAGTGTTGACGGGGAACATGCTCCCCGTGCGGCCAAAACGCGCGGGGGTTGCCCGGCAGGCCACGGAAAAAGGGTCTCAGTCGAGGTAACGGGAGGCAACCCAGCCTTCGAGACCCCGGCTGAAGGCCCAAACCTGGGTCCAGGCCCCCTTGTGGGAGAGAACCTGCACCTGCTCGCCGACAAGAAGGGAGTCGATGATGCCGCATTTGGTGGTCGGGCAGGAGCGCAGGCTCAGGCCGTTGGTGTTGACCACGGCATAGACCGCATCCGGGGGAACGACCACCGCGGGAGGCATGGCCACACAGCCGTAACCCGGCGACCAGTAGTAGCCTTCCGGACAGGCCGGAGGCGGCGCGGGATAGTACACCGCCGGGCCCGCCGCGACCGTGCAGCCCGACAGCGCCGCCACGAGCGCCAATCCGACCATCAACGCCAATCCCCGTGCTGTCTTCATGGATGCTCCTCCTGTCTCGATCCCGGACCACGAACCGTTTACACCGTGCGACACCGGGAGGCACGGCCGGGTGGATCGGATTTTTCGACTTTTCCCGAATAGCACCGTGCCGACGTTCCGGTCAATGTTTTCGTGACCGAGGGCGGTGTCACGCCTTTACAAGCACCGGGGAAAGAGAGTATCAGTTGCCTCTTTTACAATTCCTGGGAAGTTGCGCCGCAAGGATACCGTCATGCCCCAACATTTCCTGACTCTTCTGGATGTTTCCCGCGACGAGGCCGCGCGTCTGCTCGATCGGGCCGCCGCCATGAAGGCCGCCGACTATCGTTCCACGCTGCTCGATGGCAAAACCTGCATCCTCGTCTTTGAAAAGGCCTCCACCCGTACCCGCGTCTCCTTCGAGGTCGCGGTGCGCCATCTGGGCGGCTGGCCGATTTTCATGACCCAAAACGATTCCCAGCTGGGCCGCGACGAGCCCATTCGCGACACCGCCCGGGTGCTCTCGCGCTACGCCGACTGCCTCATCGTGCGGACCTTCGGTCACGAAAAGCTGGAGGAACTCGTTGCCCACGGCTCCATCCCCGTGGTCAACGCCCTGTCCGACGAATACCATCCCTGCCAGCTGATGGCCGACCTGCTCACCATGCGCGAGCATTCCGGCCGCCTGGAAGGCCTGACCGTGGCCTTTATCGGCGACGGCAACAATATGGCCCATTCGTTGATCAACGCCGCCGCCCGGTTCCCCATCCGCGTGGTCGTGGCCACGCCCAAGGACTACGAGCCGCTGCCGGCCGTGCTGGAACGGGCCCGCGCCGAGGGCGCCGACGTGTCCGTGGTCAACGATCCGGCCGAAGCGGCCCGGGGCGCGGATTACCTGTATACCGACGTCTGGGCCTCCATGGGCCAGGAAGCCGAGCGGGAAGCGCGGGCCAAGGCTTTTGCCGGGTTCCAGATCAACGACGCCCTGCTGGCCGTGGCCGCTCCCGGAGCCAAGGTGCTCCATTGCCTGCCCGCCCACCGTGGCGAGGAGATCACCGACGCGGTCATGGAAGGGCCGGCCTCCGTGGTCTGGGACGAGGCCGAAAATCGTCTGCACGTGCAGAAAGCCATCCTGGAATGGATTTTCACCAAGGGCTGATCCCGCCCGATACAATCTAAGGACGCACGCCATGAGCGCTATTGAAAAAGTCGTTCTCGCCTATTCCGGCGGCCTCGACACCTCGGTCATCCTCAAGTGGATCAAAAAGACCTACAATTGTGAGGTGATCACCGTCACCTGCGACCTGGGGCAGGAAGAGGAGCTCGACGGGCTTGAGGAAAAGGCCATCCGCACCGGCGCGGCCAAGGCCTACATCGACGACCTGCGCGAGGAATTCGCCAAGGATTTCATCTTTCCCATGCTGCGCGCCGGCGCGGTGTACGAGGGCCGCTACCTGCTTGGCACCTCCATCGCCCGTCCGCTGATCGCCAAGCGGCTGGTCGAGGTGGCCCGGGCCGAGGGCGCCCAGGCCGTGGCCCACGGCGCCACCGGAAAGGGCAACGACCAGGTGCGCTTCGAACTGACCACCGGCGTGCTCGCCCCGGATCTGCGCACCATCGCCCCCTGGCGCGAATGGGATTTCGCCTCGCGTTCGGACCTCATCAATTTCGCCAAGGCCAACGGCATTCCCGTGCCTTCGGACAAGAAGGGCTCCGACCACAGCATGGACCGCAACCTGCTGCACCTGAGCTTCGAGGGCGGCGAGTTGGAAGATCCCTGGAACGAACCCGGTCCCGACACTTATCTGCTGACCGTGCCCGTGGAAAAGGCTCCCGACACGCCCGACGTCATCACCATTGATTTCGAGCACGGCGACCCCGTGGCCATTGACGGCGAAAAGCTGTCCGCGGCCAACCTGATCAAAAAGCTCAACGCCCTGGGCGGCAAGCACGGCATCGGCCGCATCGACATGGTGGAGAACCGGTTCGTCGGCATGAAGTCGCGCGGCATCTACGAGACCCCGGGCGGCACCATCCTGCATATCGCCCGGCGCGATCTCGAAGGCATCTGCCTCGACCGCGAGGTCATGCACCTGCGCGACGGGCTGATCCCGAAATACGCCGAAATGGTGTACAACGGGTTCTGGTACGGCCCCGAACGCAAGGCCCTGCAGGCCATGATCGACGAGGCCGCCCAGCGCGTGACCGGCACGGTGCGCCTGAAGCTCTACAAGGGGCAGGCCTATCCGATCGGCCGCCAGTCGCCCAACAGCCTGTACAACCCCAAGCTGGCCACGTTCGAGAAGGACGATGTCTACAACCAGGCCGATGCGGCCGGTTTCATTCGTCTGGTCGGCCTGCGCCTGCGGGGGCTTGGCAAATAGTACGAGAGGGGAGGTGCCTTCGGCGGCCAGGGCGCGGCCCTGGACCCGCCGGAGGGCATCATGCCCTCCGGTCCTTTCAAAAGGGACCGGGGCGGGCGATCCCCTTTGAGCGTTTTTCGGGAAGGTCGGGGG
>JAFABC010000012.1 GCA_023426275.1 Pseudomonadota bacterium
TTTTTGCCCTGGCCAAGGCCAGGGCAAAAATGCGCCGACAAGGGGTGCGCCAGCGTCGCTTCGCGCCGCACAAAGAACTATCGAGGGGGTCCGGGGGGCATCATGCCCCCCGGCCGCCGGAGGCGTCTTCGTCTCACTCGGCGGCGGCTTCGAGCATGGGCACCAGGGCGGTAACATCGGGGGCCAGATAATCCGGCTGGTGGCGGGCCAGTTCGTCCAGGCCGATGCGGCCGCTGGCCACGCCGGCCGTGCGCGCGCCGGCCGCCTTGCCCGTGGCCAGATCCATGGGGTGGTCGCCGACCATGAGCGACCGGGCCGGATCGGCCCCGAGCACCCGCAAGGCGTCGAGCAGATGACGGGGGTCCGGCTTGACGTGGCGGGCGTCGTCGCGGGCGACCAGGACGCCGGCATACTCCGTGGCGTCGGGAAAGACCGTGAGCACGGCCGCCCGGCAGTTGCGGGTGATGATGCCGACCTTGAGGCCATGGCCGGCCAGCAGCCGCAGGGCGTGGCGGGTGCCCGGGAAAAGGCGGGCCGTGCGGGCCGAGGCCACTTCCTGGTCCCGGATGCCCTGGGCGGCGGCGGCCACGTATGCCTCGGCCGCACCGGGCGAGACGGCGGCGCGGATGTTTCCGGCCAGCCGGGAGACGTATTCCAGGACAGGCAGGCCGTTGGCCGGCGGCACCTCGGGCAGGTAGGTCCCGGCGACGCGGGCGACCATGTTCTTCATGATCTCGAAGTCGATGACCAGCTCGGCCAGGGTGCCGTCGAAATCGAACACCACTGCCTCAAGGGACGAAAAACGGTTCACAACAGAGCCTTTGGTTGCGCATTGCCCCTGGGGCGCGCTGCGGTTATGCTGCGGCGCATCGTTAGCCGGGAGCGCCATCCTTGGCAACCCGGTCGCAACCCTTTTGCCGCACCATACTCGCAATGACCGCAACCCATGACGTCGTCGTTGTCGGCGCGGGGCCTGCCGGCTCCACCGCCGCCCATGTGCTGGCCCAGAAAGGCATTTCCGTCCTGGTCCTGGACAAGGCCGAATTTCCCCGGGACAAGCTCTGCGCCGGTCTGCTGACCTGGAAGGCCGTGGACGTACTGGAACGCGTGTTCGCCGAAACGCCCGAGGCGCTGCTGGCCAATGGCGTGTTCGACTCGGCCTCCCTGGGCTACCGCATCCGCTTTCGCGAGCGCACCATTGCCGCCGGCGAGATGTTCTACCCGTTTTATTTCACCCAGCGCCGGGTCTTCGACAAACACCTGCTCGACCGGGCCATCCGCGCCGGCGCGGATGTGCGCCCGGGTTCCCATGTCGTGGCCGTGGACCCGGCCGCCGGCCTCGTGCGCACGCAGGACGGCCGGGAGTTCGCCGCCCGCCACATCATCGGGGCGGACGGCGTGGCCAGCGTGGTGCGCCGGGCCTGCCCCTTCGACCGGGAGGCCTGGAAGGCCGGCCTCGGCGGGGCCCTGGAATTCTACCTGCCCCGCGACGACGCCCGGCTGGCCGGACCGGTGCACGAGGACCTGCGCGCCTCCTCGCCCACGGTCTATGCCGGATTCCTGCGCGCCGGCTACGGCTGGGTCTTTCCCCACAAGGACCAGCTGGCCATCGGCATCGGCGGCCACAGCGCCCGCCACGCCAAGGAATTTCACGCCAAATTCCGGGAGTTCGTGCGCTTTCTGGGCCTGCCCGCCGAACTGGCCGACAAGGCCAAGGGCCACGGCCTGCCCTACGGCAATTACCTGGAAACGCCCTGGCACAAGCGCGTGCTGCTGATCGGCGACGCGGCCGGACTGGTGGAAACGCTTTTCGGCGAGGGCATCTATTATGCGCTGCGCAGCGGCGAACTGGCCGGCGAGGCGCTGGTCGCCGCCCTGACCCGGGGGACCGATCCGACAACAGTCTACGGCCAGGGCCTGCGCAGCGACATCCTGCCCGAGCTCGTCTGGTCGCGCAAACTGCGCCGGGTGCTCTACGCCAGCCAGTCCTGGGGCTTTTTGCCGCTGCTGTGCTTCGTGCGCGGCGGCGGTCGGCTGCTTGGCGAAATGGTCCACGGCATGCGCTCCTACCGCTGGCTGCGCCGCCGGGCCGCCGGGCCCCGGCCGGAAGAGCAGACGCCACCGGTCGGAAAGGGAGCGTAGCCCCGCCCGCCCCCGCCAACAAGGTACGCCAGCGTCGCGTCGCGCGGCATGAAATCCCCTTCGAGGGGGTCCGGGGGGCATCATGCCCCCCGGCCGCCGGAGGCTCTTCCCATGGACGTCTTGCGACCCCCCCGCCCGCTTCTCCCGGCCCTACTCGTCGTGCTGGGCCTGAGCCTGATGCTGCTGGCCGGCTGCGCCGCCAAGCCGTCCCAAAAGGCCGGGCCACGACCCACGGGCTTTGCCTCGGCCGACGCCAAGAACATCCACGACTTCCTGGCCGCCTACCCCGGCGTGCTCATGAGCGGCGACGTCGATGCCATCCGCCGCCTCTACACCAAGGACGCCCGCATCGTGCCTTTTTTACACGGAGTGTCGCGGCCGGTGCGCGGTCGGGAGTTTTCCCGCCGCCTGCCCGGCGTTGTCGCGGCCGAGCGCCAGGCCGGGTTGCGGGTGGCATTCGTCGAGCCCATGCAAATCACGGTCACAGGCACCCGGGCCTCGGCCCGACTGGTGGCCAAACTGGCCTGGACCGAGGGCGGCCAGCCGCAGGCGGCCACCATGTCCTGCTATTTCGGACTGGTGCGCGACGAATACTATCGCTGGAAAATCCGGGAGGCCCATGCCGAGCCGGTCCGGGAGGGCTTCACCCTGCCGCCGGCCCAACCGGCGCCACCACCAGGGCGGCCCGGCCCAGCAGACACGGCAGCGTCTCCGCAACCTCCCCGCCCGCGCGTCGAACAAGGGCCGCAACCCCTTTTCTAGCCACGAAATCCCGATAATTGCGAAAGTGTTCCCCCCCGGCCGACCATTCGGCCAGAGGCACGAGCCAGCCCAGCGGACAGCGCGGCCAGGGCGGCCCCTGGTAATCGACCAGCAGGACATGGCCGCCGGGCCGGGTCACGCGCAGCATCTGCCCGACCATGGCCAGCCGGTCGGGCTCGGGATTTTCGTGCAGGGCGAAGGTGATGACCGTGGCGTCGAAGCTGGCATCGGCAAACGCGAGGGACCGGGCGTCCATGCGGGAGCAAATCCCCGGCCCGAGCGCGCGCCGGGCCACGTCCAGCATAGCCGGGCTGACGTCCGCGCCCACGACGAAAAGCCCGTCCCGACGCAGTCGGGACACAAGCCGCCCCGTGCCACAGCACACGTCGAGCACCGTGGACGCCTCCAGCCGGCACAGCGTGTCCGCCACCAGCCGACGCACCGGATCGAGAAAAAGCGCCGTGGCCGGATCGTAGATCCGGGCCAGGGAACGGTAGGGATCACCGAGGGCTACCATACGAGGACCTGTTTGCCATAAATTTGGTCTGCAAAGATGCCACCGGCGGCCGGGGGGCATGATGCCCCCCCGGCCCCCCTCGACGTGTCTTTGGCGGCGCGAAGCGACG
>JAFABC010000018.1 GCA_023426275.1 Pseudomonadota bacterium
GAGGGGGACCGGGGGGCATCATGCCCCCCGGCCGCCGGAGGCATTCTTCCTCTTTCTTGATGCCGCTCAGTTCACGCCCATGCGGGCGTAGTAGCCCCGGCCGCCGCGTTCGATCATGATCAGCACGGCCCGGTGCATCCGGTTGACGTAGACCGCCCGGGTGAATTCCTTCTGCCCCTTGAGCTTTTCCCCGCCGATCTGCACCAGGGCGTCGCCCGGGCGCAGGCCGAGCTTGGCCGCCGGCGATCCCGGCGCGACGCCGGCCACGGTCACACCGCCCTGGGTAAAGGCCACGCTGAGGCCCCAGCGCTGGCCGGCCACGGTCGCGGCCTCGCGGTCGGTGAAGGCCGTGGGTTCGACCGAAAGCCGCTTCTTTTCGCGGCCCCGCAGCACCACAAGCTCCAGGGGCTGGCCCGTCGGCGAGGTGCGCAGCACGCCCAGGTACTGATCCTTGTCGTCGAGTTCCGTGCCGCCGAGCGTGGTGATCAGATCGCCCGGGCGCAGCCCGGCCTTTTCGGCGGCCGAGCCCGGCGCGACTTCGGTGACGAGCACGCCGCGCGGCCGTTCGAGGCCGAAATAACGGGCCGTGCGCGCGTCCACGTCCTGGCCGGAAACCCCGAGCCAGGCCGGCGACACGTGGCCGCCGTGGACGATCTGGGCCACCACCCGGCGGGCCTTGTTGATGGGGATGGCGAAGCCGATGCCCTCGGCCCCGGCCTGGATGGCCATGTTGATGCCGATGACCTCGCCGGCCAGATTGACCAGCGGACCGCCGCTGTTGCCGGGGTTGATGGCCGTATCGGTCTGGATGAGGTCGGCGTAGGTGCCGCCTTCGTGCTTGAGCGCCCGGCCCACGGCCGAGATGACGCCGGTGGTCACGGTGTTGGTGTAGCCGAAGGGGTTGCCGATGGCGATGGCCGTCTCGCCGATCATGATGTCCGACGAATCGCCCATGGCCGCCTGGGGCAGCGGCTTGCCCCCGGTGTTCAGGCGCAGCACGGCCACGTCGAAATCCGGGTCCGAGCCCACCAGCGTGGCGTCGAGCACCCGGCCGTCGAGGAGTCGGGCCTTGATGGACGTGCCGCCGGCGATGACGTGGGCATTGGTGAGCACGAGCCCCTTGTCGCCATCGATGATGACGCCCGAACCCAGGCTTTCCTGGGTCTGGCGCTGGGGCTGGCCGGGCATGGGGCCGAAGCCCGGCCCGAAGAACTGGCGGAAAAAGTCATCCTCGAAAAAAAGCCCCCGTCCGGCGCGCCGTTCCACGGTCCTGGCCGAGGTGATGTTGACCACGGCCGGGGCCACGGCCCGCACGGCCGAAACGACCGGCGTCATCCGGGCCTCGCGGCTGGAGGCGGCAAAGGCGACAGGTTGCGAAGGAAAGGAACAGACCAATGCGAGCCAAAGGCAGACGGCCCACGGGCCGAGACGTCCCATGCCAAGTCTCCTGGCTGAAAGGATTAGGGAAAAGAAAAAAGACGTCCAGGGACGTCTTTGTCTAACTGACGGGAATACGACGATGCAGGCGCTCCGGACGGACCTTGGGCACGATCACCACCAGCAGCCCGTCCTTCATCACGGCCGAGATTTCGGTCCGGGACACATCCTTGGGCAGGGTGAAGCGCCGGGCGAACGGACCATGGGAACGTTCGATGGCCTGGTACACGCCGCCGGGTTGTTTGGTGAACCGACGCAGGCCGGAAACAACCAGGTAGCGGCCCTTGGCCTCCACCCGCACATCCTGGCGGGCGATGCCCGGCAGTTCGAGGGTGACGCGGAAATCCCCGGGCGTCTCCAGCACGTCGGCCGCCGGTTGCCAGGCGTAGACGGTTTCGAGGTCGCGGTCCGCCTCGGAAAGCAGGCGTTCCGCTTCCTGTCCCAGTTCCGACAGCGCCATCCAGGGCGTCCAATGCAGTTTGGCCATGCGCGGCTCCTTGACGACGCCGGGAGGTCCCGGCGCGGCTCGTGTCGAGCCCTCGTCCCCAGGCGGGGAGTGCGTGGTGCTCGTACGGCGGTTTAATGGGTGAAAAACAATCTTCCGGAGCCCGGTTGCCGGCGGAAACCGCGCGCGGCTAGTCCTTGACCGAACGCTTGCCGGCTTCCCAGTCGGCGGTGGGCACGGCCTCCTCCACCAGCATGATGGGGATATCGTCCCGCACGGGGTAGACCACGCCGCAGGCCGCGCAGACAAGCCCCTCTTCCTGGCCGGTCACGGACAGTTCGCCCTTGCACTTGGGGCAGGCCAGAATGGCGAGCAGGTCGGGATGGATGGTCATGGTGCATGCACTCCTTTTGGGCAATGTGGGCCAGTGATAGCCAAATCGGGGCCGGCGCGCAATGGAGGTTCACAATCATGCGCTCCTCGCGCTAGGGTGGGCCATGGCGCTTATCGATCTGCACACCCATTCCACGGCCTCGGACGGCACGCTGTCGCCGGCCGAACTGGTGGCCCTGGCCGCCGATCGCGGCCTGGCCGCCCTGGCCCTGACCGATCACGACACCCTGGCCGGCCTGCCCGAAGCGCGCGCCGCCGGCCGCGAGCACGGCATCGAGGTCATTCCCGGCGTGGAACTGTCCGTGGCCGACGGCGACCGCAGCGTACACCTGCTGGGGCTGTTTCTCCCCGAACGGCCCGGCCCCCTGGCCGAGGCCCTGGCCTATCTGCGCGAACGCCGCCACTCCCGCAACCGCCGCATCCTGGACAAGCTGCGCGAACTCGGCATTCCCATAGAATATGAGTCCGTAACGGCCCTGGCGCAAGGGGCGGTGGGCCGCCCGCACATCGCCCAGGTGCTCGTCTCCATCGGCGCGGTCACGAGTTTCAAGGAGGCCTTCACCCGCTATCTCGGCCTGTACGGCCGGGCCTACGTGCCCAAGGACAAGCTGCCCTTCGAGCGGGCCGTGCGGCTCATCCATGACGAGGGCGGGCTTGCCGCCCTGGCCCATCCCTACATTCTGGGACTGGCCGGACCGGCCCTGGCCGCAACCGTGGAACGCTACCGCGACGCCGGGCTCGACGCCATCGAGGCGTTTTACACCGAGCATTCCCAGGCGCAAACCCTGGAATATCTGGCCCTGGCCCGACGCTTCGGCCTGGGCGTCACCGGCGGCTCGGACTTTCACGGCGCGGCCAAGCCCGATGTGGACCTCGGCCGGGGACACGGCAACCTGAAAGTGGACATTTCCGTCCTCGATTCGCTGCGGGCCCGGCTGGCCAAGCGGGCCGAAGCGGCCGGTCAGACGGAAAAAGGGCTTGACCACGCGGCCAAGCCGGTGTAGATGGCACCTCTTCCCTATCGGAGGTCATATTCATGTACGCAATCGTTTTGGCTGGCGGCAAGCAATACAAGGTCCAGGAAGGGGCCACCATCACCGTGGACCTTCTTTCCGCCGAAGCCGGCGCGGAATACGTTCTCGACAAAGTGCTGCTCGTGGGCGGTTCCGAAGTCAAAGTCGGCGCCCCCTACGTTGATGGAGCGGCCGTCACCTGCGAGGTGGCCGGACACGTCCAGGGCAAGAAACTGGTCGTTTTCCACAAACGCCGGCGGCAGGATTCGCACAAAAAGCAAGGCCATCGCCAGAGCTACACCCAGCTCAAGGTGAAGTCGATCCAGGCCTAGCCCCAAATTTTCAAGGAGTCCGACATGGCACATAAGAAAGCGGGCGGCAGCTCCAGAAACGGCCGCGACAGCGCCGGCCAACGGCGTGGCGTCAAGCGCTTCGGCGGGCAGCAGGTGCTGGCCGGCAACATCCTCGTGCGCCAGCTCGGCACCAAGTTCCACCCCGGCGAGGGCGTGGGCATGGGCCGCGACTACACGCTGTTCGCCCTGATCGACGGCGTGGTGAAGTTCGAGAAGTACGTGCGCAACAAAAAGACCAAAACCCGCATCCTGGTCCTGCCGGCCGAAGCCGGTTCCACGGCGACCCAGTAGTTTTTGCGGTACGGCCATCTTTTTCGGGCGGAGGGATATTCCCTTCGCCCTTTTCGTGTTTGGTGCGTCATCCCGGCCGTCTGTTGCCCTTTGACCGCCGGGTGCGTACCCTCCAAATCGCGCCGTTCCCCTAAACGGATTCGGGCGTGCCGCCGATAAGAACGCAACGGAGGTCGCATGGCGGACGAGGGCCACAAGGGCAACATCATCATCAAGCGGGTGAAAAAGGTCGCGGCCGGCGCCCACGGCGGCTCGTGGAAGGTGGCCTACGCCGACCTCGTCACGGCCATGATGGCCTTTTTCCTGCTGATGTGGCTGCTCAACATGGTCCCGCAGGAGAAAAAGGAAGAACTCGCCGCCTACTTCAACGACTTCAGCATCTTTCAAAACCCCGGCCCGTCGGCCCAGATGCTCGACAGCGGCGGCCTGGGACCGCCCGGGGCCATCGTGGGCAGCCAGGACGAACGCCCGGACGTGGCCATCGACCGGGGCGGCAAGGAACCCACCGGCGGCAAGGGGCAGGGCACCGGCGACCTCGACGGGGGCAGCCAGCCCGACGCCAAGGCCGCGGCCGAGGCGCGGCAGGCCGCCGCCCAGGCCGCCGCACAGGCCAAGGCCCTGGAAGGACAGATCCAGTCCGCCCTGCAAAAGGCCGTGCCCGAACTGACCGATCAGGTCGCGGTCACCCAGGACAAGGACAAGGTCCGCATCGAGATCATGGACAAGTCCGAGCGGCCGCTGTTCGACCTCGGCGGCGTGACGCTCACGCCCGACGCCAAGCGCATCCTGGCCGCCGTCACCGACGTCATCCGCAAGGAAGGGGTCAAGGTGGCCATTGAGGGGCATACCGACGCCTACCGCTATTCCGGGACCTACACCAACTGGGACCTGTCCGCCGGCCGGGCCCTGGCGGCCAGACGCCTCATGATCCAGCAGGGGCTTTCCCCCGGCCAGGTGGCCGCGGTGACGGGCTTTGCCGACACCCGCCCCTATGTCCCGGGCAATCTGTACGATCCGAGAAACCGCCGCATCAGCCTGCTGCTCTACCGTCCGGCCCGGGCCGGTGAAAAGGCGGCGGGCGGCGCGGGCGCCGGCAAGCCCGTTGTCACGCCGAAAACGCCTTCCGTCGGCGAAGTCCTGGAGCAGCAGATCAACAACCTCTACGACAAATCGACCGAGAGCCAGTTCTAGGCCCGGCGGTTTTATGGCGAGGCTATGTTCGCGATCATCGGCATCCTCATCGTTATCGGCTGCATCCTGGCCGGCTTCATTCTGGAAAAGGGCAACTTCGATCTGCTCCTCTCGGCCGCGCCGCCTGAAATGCTCATGATCGGCGGCGGCGCGCTGGGGCAGCTCGTCATCAGCGCGCCCAAGGACGTGCTCGGGGCCACCTTCAAGGGCGCACTGTCCGTTTTCGGCGGCATGCTCACGAGCAAGGGCTATTACCTGGAGCTGCTCACCACCCTGTCCGGCCTGTACATGAAGATCCGCCGCGAGGGACTGGTCGCCATCGAAAAGGACGTGGAGCGGCCGGCGGAAAGCCCGATTTTCAGCAACTTCGCCAAGAACAAGAAAAACCACGAGGTGCTCACATTCATCTGCGACACCATGCGGATTTTCTCCACGGTCAACATCGAGGCCCACGAATTCGAAACCATCATGGACGCCGACATCGAGGCCACCGTCCACGAGGCCCTGGTGCCGGCCCACAGCATCTCCAAGACCGCCGACGCCCTGCCCGGTCTCGGCATCGTGGCCTGCGTGCTCGGCGTCGTGCTCACCATGGGCAAGATCAACGAGCCGGCCGAAGTGCTCGGCCACAGCATCGGCGCGGCCCTGGTCGGCACGTTTCTCGGCGTGTTGGCGGCCTACGGCTTCGTGGCCCCCATCGCCACCAACATCGAGCACCGGGCCAAGGAAACCGAATCCATCCTGCTCGTGGCCAAGGCCTCGCTGACGGCCTTTGTCGGCGGCAATCCGCCGCCCGTGGCCCTGGAAGCAGGCCGCCGGGCCATCCCCATCAACAAGCGCCCCTCCTTCGAGGAGCTCGAGGAAGCCATCAAGGCCAGCAAGGGCAAGTAAGCCGGCCGGGTTGCGGAACACACCAGGGGCGGGACGCGCAAGGCGTCCCGCCCCCATCCTTTTTTACGGCCGCAGCAGCGTCACCCGGCGCACGCCCCGCAATTGCCGGTAGTTGCCGCCCTGGCTGAGGCACCGCAACACCGCGTCCGCATCGTCCACCACCGTGCCGCACAAGGCGCTCACGCCCCAGTCGAACAGCAGCGGCGACAGCGGCACGGAATCGCCCAGCAGCAGCACGTAGGCATCGGGCCGGCACATATCGATCAGCCCGTCAAAGGTGTGGTTGGTGATGGCCGTTCCGGTCATGCCCACCACATCGGCCCGGGGCAGATACTCCCCGGCCTTTTCCGGGCCGAAATCGCCCTCGTGGGGATTGTTCTCCAACACCCAGAGATTGGCCGCCCGCTCCCGCAGCCGGGGCAGAAAGGGAAAGTGGCCGATGACGACCACGTTTTTGCCCTCGCCCCGCTCCATGAGGATGTCGCCGGCATTGCGCTCCACCAGCGCCTCCTCGTCCAGCGGCAGCAAGGCATTGAGCGCGGCCATGCCGATGGCCGCCGTCAGCAGCTTGTCCGACGCGGCCAGCCCGGCCAGCTCCTTGCCGGACTTGTCCAGCAGAAAGCCGGCCTCGGGCACGAGCGGCGGTTCCTGGCGCAAGGCGTCCCTGGGCAGGGTCGCGGCCAGCCCGCAACGTTTGGCCAGTACGGCCGTATGGAAAACCCCCTGCCGGATGTCCCGGACAGGGCCGTCGTCCTCGATTGTTTCCAGTAGTCCCGTCAAGAGCGTCATCGATATGCCTCCCGCAACCAGGGCGCGGCCCTGGACGATGGATGGAATGCCTCCGGCGGCCGGGCGGGGAAAAGACGCCTCCGGCGGCCGGGGGGCATGATGCCCCCCGGACCCCCTCGATGGTTCTTTGGCGGCGCGAAGCGACGCTGGCGCACCCTTGGCGGCGCAATTTTGCCCTGGCTCTGCCAGGGCAAAAT
>JAFABC010000036.1 GCA_023426275.1 Pseudomonadota bacterium
GGTGCGCCAGCGTCGCTTCGCGCCGCGCAAAGAACTCTCGAGGGGGTCCGGGGGGCATCATGGCCCCGGCCGCCGGAGGCGTCTTTTGCCCGCGCCGTTGCTGGCGGGTCCGAGCCGCGCCCGGCTCCTGTTAATTCGTGGGATACCAGAGCTTGATGGCCGATCCGGTGTCGCCCTTCTCCTCGGCCATATGGATCTCGTAGCGGGCCGTGTCTTCGGGCAGCCGGAACGTGGCCGTGCCCACGTTGCCCTTCACCCGGCTTTCGAAGCGCAGCGCCTGGCACTGGTCCTCGATTTTCTCGTCCTTGGCGTCGAAGCGGGCCATGCACACCTTGAGGTAGGCCGGGACCTGCCCGCTGCCGAACATGCTGTCCATGTTCGAAGGCGGTCGCTGCCGCAGTTCAGCCGTGACGAACACTTCCTTGTATGGCACGTTTTCCAGCCGCACCTGGCCGCCCACGGGCACGTACCGTTCCTCGGTGCGGGTGCGCTCGCGAACGTCGGTCACCTTGACGTAGGCGTTTCGCAGATGCTTGTACTGGGTCAGGTCGGAGGCGCCGGCCGGTCCGGGCAGACAACAAAGCCCGAAAAGCAGCAGGGCCGACAGCAACAAGGCGGAAAAAAGGCCAAAGCGGGGCATGGGGCAGAGCCTCCCTTGCCGTTGGCGGTTGGAGGCGGCGGAAATCAGTCGCCTCGTTTGGGAGCGATGGGGAAGATGGCCAGCTTGAGGAAATCGGTTTCCGTGATGATGCCCACCAACTCGCCATCCTGCACCACGGGCAGACAGCCGAACTTGTTGTAGATCATGGTTTCGGCCGCGGCCCGCAACGGGGTGTCCGGCGCGGCCGTGGTCACGCCCGTGCGCATGATTTCGCGCAACGGCGTGACCGGCTCTTTTTTATGCTCCAGGGAAAGCAGGTCCCGCTGGCTGACAAGCCCGACGAGCTGGCCCTGGTCGTCCACGACGGGGATGTGACGGACAAAAAGCTCCTGCATGGCGGCCATGGCGTCGGCCAGGCTGTCGGTCTCCCGCAGGCAGCGCAACTGGCTGGTCATCAAATCGGCGACAAGCATGGGAATTCTCCAGGATACGACGCTACGGCGTTCGAATGCGCCGTAACACCGCATCCTTGCCGATGCCTGGAGTCAAGTCAAGCCGGGAGCGCTCCCAGGCACGGCCAAAATGCCGGTCGACGTCGCGGCGGCAACGAAAAAGGCCGGGGTTTCCCCCGGCCTTCGTATAGACGTGACAAGGTCCTTGAGGACCCGCCGACTAGTTGGTCGGAACGGGCTTCTTGGCCTTCTTCTTGGCCTTGAGGATCTCGACCACGGAGTAGCTGTCGGACTTGGTGGTCTTTTTCTTTTTCTTCTTGGTGCCGGCGAAAGCCATGGAGGTGGCGAGCAGGCAGGAAATGACGGTGAAAACGACGATCTTTTTCATGGGATGATCTCCTTGCGCGGTATAGGATCGTGGCCTGTTTCCGGCCGACGGGCGGCGTCCACATGGAGCGCTCCCGCCATCGACCGGATGCGTTCCCCCGGGCCGATGAGAGCGGTCTATGCCTGCCTGCCTTTCATGTCGCTTACGCGCTCGTTACAGCATTGAAAGTCTAAAACGCCGCCATTCCGGTTTGTTACAACAAGCTTGCCAGTCGATGACAGATATGAAAAGGAGGCGGGAGAACTGGCGTCCCGCGCATCCAATCCGTATGGAGCGGGCATGGACACCATCCAACACCCCACCCCCGTGCTCCCCGAACACCGGGGAGAAGACGAAAGGCCAGAGGAAACACGGCCCATGCGGATTTTGCTCGTCGAGGACGACGCCAAAATCGCCTCTTTTATCATCGGCGGCCTGCGCCAGAGCGGCTTTGCCGTGGACCACGCCGCCAACGGCGTGGACGGGCTGCACCTGGCCGCCACCGAGCCCTACGCCGTGGCTGTCATCGACGTCATGCTCCCCGGCCTCGACGGCCTGAAGGTCATCGAGGAACTGCGCCGCCGCGGCATCAACATGCCCATCATCATTCTGTCGGCCAAGCGGTCGGTGGAAGACCGGGTGCGGGGGCTGGAAACCGGCAGCGACGACTACCTGTCCAAGCCCTTTTCCTTTGCCGAACTGCTGGCCCGGGTGCAGGCGCTCATCCGCCGCTCGTCGAGCGTGTCGGAGCCGACGCGCCTTTGCGTGGGCCCGCTGTCCATGAACCTGCTGACCCGCGAGGTCAGCCGCGACGACACCGCCGTGCAGCTCCAGCCCCGCGAGTTCGCCCTGCTCGAGTATTTCATGCGCAACCCCGGCAAGGTGCTTTCCAAGACCATGATCATGGAGCACGTCTGGGACTACCACTTCGATCCGCAAACGAATCTGGTGGACGTGCTGGTGTGCCGGCTGCGCAACAAGATCGACCGGGACTGGGAGAAAAAGATGCTCCACACCCTGCGCGGGGTCGGCTATGTCCTCAAGGAGTAGGGCCATTTTCCGGTCGACCACCTTCCGGCTGACCGCCCAGTATTCCCTGATTTTCATTTCCAGCGCCCTGATCCTGTTTCTCCTGGCCTATTCGCTGCTCTCCGACGCCGTGCGCGAGGGCGACCGGCTGACCGTGTCCCAGAAACTGCGGGAATACGTGTCCATCAGCCTGAAAAAGGGATTGCCGGCCCTGGTCGAGTTCATGCGCATGGAGCGCGAGGACTACGATTCGGACGAATACTACCTGCGCCTGGACGGTCCCGACGGCCGCCCCCTGCTGGAACTGACGCCCTCCGACGCCACGCCCCTGCCCAAGGAACTGCCCCGGGAAACCGGCCAGGGCGTGCACTGGGTCTTCCTGCCCGGTCCCAGCGATGACGCGCTGCTCGAAGTGGCCTGCCGGAGCCTGCCCGGCGGCGGCATGGTCTACATGGGCAAGGACGCCAGCGAACGGGAACGGCTGTTGCGGCAGTTCCGCATCATTTTCGCCGGCATCATGGCGCTCGTGGCCCTGGTCGGACTGGCGGCCGGATTTCTGCTGGCCCGGCGCACCCTCAAGCCCATCCAGGGGCTCATCGACACCGTGCGGGCCATCGACACCGGCCGCATGGACGCCCGGGTGCCCGACGAAGGGGCCGATGACGAACTCAACGAACTGGCGCGGCTCTTCAACGCCATGCTCGACAAGATCAAGAGCCTGATCACCGGCATGCGCGAGGCCCTCGACAACGTGGGCCACGATCTGCGCACCCCGGCCACCCGCACCCTGGCCGCCGTGGAAATGGCCGTGGCCACCAAAAACGACGCCGCCTCCCTGCGCGAGGCCCTGCTCGACTGCGCCGAGGAAACCCGGCGCATGGTGTCCATGCTCGGCATCCTCATGGATATTTCCGAGGCCGAAACCGGGGCCATGCGCCTGCGCCTTGGACTGGCCGACATGGCCGAGATCATTGCCGAAACAACCGAGCTTTACCAGTACGCGGCCGATGAAAAGGGCGTGAGCCTGCATGTGGACGCCACGGACCGGCTGCCGGTCATGGCCGACGCCGAGCGGTTGCGCCAGGTGCTGGCCAACCTGCTCGACAACGCCGTCAAATACACGCCGCCGGGCGGACAGGTGGAGGTTTCGGCCGCGCGCCAAAACGGCTCGGTGTCCGTATGCGTGGCCGACAGCGGCGAGGGCATCGGGGCCGACGACATCCCACGGATTTTCGACCGGCTCTACCGGGCCGACAAAAGCCGCTCCAAACGCGGCCTGGGGCTGGGGCTTTCCCTGGTGCGGGCCGTGCTGTTCGCCCACGGCGGGGCCATCGACGTGCAAAGCACCCCGGGCGCGGGCAGCCGTTTCACCTTCACCCTGCCCGCCGCGCCGGCCGAGACGCCGGGGCACGCGGCGGAGACATCACGGACGTAGCGCGGGGATGGGGAAAAGACGCCTCCGGCGGCCGGGGGGCATGATGCCCCCCGGACCCCCTCGATAAGGGGGGCCATTCGCGGCGCGAAGCGACGCTGGCGCACCCTTGGCGGCGTATTTTTGCCCAGGCAAGGCCTGGGCAAAAA
>JAFABC010000009.1 GCA_023426275.1 Pseudomonadota bacterium
GGCGGGGCTGCTTTAATCGGGCGGGGGGAAGAGGACAAACCACGCCTCCGGCGGCCGGGGGGCATGATGCCCCCCGGTCCCCCTCGAAAAGGGGTTGTGAAGCGTCACGGGGGAGCGCCCCTTTTGGAGTTTTTCGGAAAGGTGGGGGCGCGGGGGAGGGCTTGGCAACGGGGCGCGCTTCCCGTACAAGCGGCTTCCATTTGTTCGGTTGGTTGTACTTTTTCAGCAAGAATTCCTGTTTTACCGCAATAAACGAAGAAACATTTTTCCATTGCTATCGTTGTATTTATATAATTTTTTAATAGTACACTGAAAAAACAAGAAGAATGCCTCAGGTCCAAGAGTCCGTGTTTTGGCACGGTTCTTGGTTAGCGGAAGACTGGAGCAGACAATACCTCCCTATTGTTCTGATCTCTCCTTCATCTCCCGCGCGGGGGCTCCCACAGAGCCCCCCATTTTTTTTCGCCCGCACCCCATGGAGAAACCGCGCGGCCTGCGCTACGAAAGACCGCATGTGGCATAAGAAGATTTTCGCGCCCCTGGCCCTGCCCATCCACCTGTTCGCCGGAGCCATCCTGTGCGGGGCGGCCGTGCTGTGCCAGCCCATCAGTTGCCAGGGCCGGCCCGTGTCCTTTCTGGACGCGCTGTTTACCGCCACCTCGGCCGCCTGCGTCACCGGGCTGACCGTGGTGGACACGGGCACGACCTTCACGTCCTTTGGGCAAACCGTCATCCTGGCCCTGTTCCAACTCGGGGGACTGGGCATCATGACCTTTTCCACCCTGATTTTTTATCTCTGGCGACGGCGGGTGTCCCTGGCCGACCACATTGCCGTGGGCCAGAGCCTGTTGCACGACGCCTCCTTCAACCTGGGCCGGTTTCTCACCCGCATGGTCACGGTCACGGCCATCATCGAGGCCGTGGGGGCCCTGGCCCTCTACGCCCTCGACCCGGTGGGCTTCGCGCCGTTTTCGGCGGTGTTCCACTCCGTGTCGGCCTTTTGCAACGCCGGTTTTTCCCTGCGCGCCGACAACCTCGAAGCCTACGCGGGCAGCCCCGGCGTCAACATCGTCATCATGTGGCTGATCATCAGCGGCGGCCTGGGATTCGGCGTGCTCATCGAGGGCTACCGGGCGGCCCGGTCCCGCCTGACCCGGCTGGCCGATCCCCAGGCGCGGCTGTTCCGGCTGTCCTGGCACGCCCGCACCGTGGTCGGCATGTCGCTCTTGCTCATTGTCGCCGGCGCGGCCATGATCTTTGCCGGCGAGTTCCTGGGCGACCGCTATCCCGAGCTTTCGGCCGTGGACCGGGTCATGGCCGTCCTGTTCCAGTCCGTGACCTGCCGCACGGCGGGATTCAACACCCTGGCCATCGGCCACATGGCCGACGCCTCCCTGGTCATCATGATCCTGCTCATGTTCATCGGCGGCTCGCCCGGCTCCTGCGCCGGCGGCATCAAAACCACGACCTTGCGCGTGCTGGTGGCTTTCGGCAAATCGCGGATGCTCGGCCGGCGGCAGGCGGTCATCGGTCGGTTCGCCGTGGACGACGACGCCATCGACCGGGCCGTCACCCTGACGGTGTTCGCCGGCGGGCTGGTGCTCGGCTCGGTGCTGCTTTTGTGTTTCACCGAGGGGGCGGTCGCGCCGCACGTGGAATCCGGAGGGCGGTTCCTGGAAATCCTGTTCGAGGCCGTTTCGGCCTTCGGCACGGTGGGGCTCTCCACGGGCATCACCCCGGGACTGAGCACGGCGGGCAAGCTCGTCATCACCATGCTGATGTTCGTGGGCCGTCTCGGACCGATCCTGTTTTTATCGGTGTTGCAGGGCTTCCAGGAGCCGTTGCGCTATCGCTGGCCCGAACAGGGCATGATGATCGGCTGAGCACGCGCGCGTCGCGACCAGCCCACGCGGAGGTACTATGGCCGAGGATCAGGTTTGCATCATCGGGCTTGGCAAATTCGGATTTCATCTGGGCAGATGTCTGGTGGAACTGGGCCGTCCGGTGCTCGGCGTGGACGGCAACCCGGAAAAGGTCAACAACGCCAAGCACGTCTTCACCCAGGTCTACCAGCTCGACGCCCGCGACAAGCGGGCCCTGGAACAGATCCATGTCGAGGAGATGTCCCACGTGGTGGTGTCGGTGGGCCACTCCATGGAGGCGAGCATCCTCATTTCGCTCTACCTCAAGGAGCTCGGCGTGCCGCAGGTCTGGGTCAAGGCCGTGTCCACGGACCATGAAAAGCTGCTCATGAAAATCGGCGTGGACACGGTGTTCATCCCCGAGCGCTTCGCCGCCAAGAACATGGCCCACCAGCTGGCCAGTCCGGGACTTATCGAATACCTGCCCATGGACAAGGACGTGGCCATCAAGGAGATCGGCATCGACGACTGGGCCGGCAAGACCCTGCGGCAGCTTGATCTGACCAACAAGCACCAGGTCCAGGTCATCGCCAAGAAGTTCCGGGGCGAGGACCACTACACCTTCATCCCCAGGGCCGACGAACCGCTCGGCGCGGGCGACAAGCTGGTGCTGGTCGGCCGCGAGGACCGGCTGGCCCGGCTGCGTCCCTGACGAACACACCCCGCGCCACCGGCCGGGTATCCATTACACGTTTATCGTTCCCCTCGAACGTCCCTGCCCGGGCTTTTCCGGCGGGAAGGCGAGGCTGGGAGGCCCTCTATGCGTTTTGTCGACGAAGCCAGCATCATTGTCCGTTCGGGCAAGGGCGGGCATGGCGCGGTGTCCTTTCGCCGCGAGAAATTCATTCCCCGGGGCGGCCCGGACGGCGGCAATGGCGGTGAGGGCGGCGATATCGTCTTCCGGGCCAACCCCGACCTGCTGACCCTCTACGATCTGCGCCTCAAGCGCATCTACGAAGCGAAAAACGGCATGGGCGGCATGGGCCGGCAAAAAAACGGCAAGGCCGCCGAGGATCTCGTCATCGACGTGCCCGTGGGCACCGAGCTGTATGAACTGCCCCGGCCCGACCAGCCCGCCCCGGCCCCGGTGGAGGACGACGACGAGCCCGAGGCCCCCCCGCGTCAGACCGGCGAGATGATGGTCGACCTGGACGCCCTGCCCGAAGAGGAAACGCCCGAGCCCGACGAAGCCGACGAGCCCGGCGAGGAATCCCGGCTGCTGGTCGATCTGGCCACGCCCGGCCAGACCTACGTGGCCTGCCGGGGCGGACGCGGCGGCAAGGGCAACCTGCATTTCGCCTCGTCCACCATGCGCACGCCCCGTTTCGCCCAACCCGGCGAGCCCGGCGAGGAGCGCCGCATCCGCCTCGTGCTCAAGGTCCTGGCCGATGTCGGCATCATCGGTCTGCCCAACGCCGGCAAGTCCACCTTCATCAGCGCCGTGTCCCGGGCCCGGCCCAAGATCGCGGCCTACCCCTTCACCACCCTGACCCCCAACCTCGGGGTGGTCGAAAACGACTACGGCGACCGCATGATCCTGGCCGACATTCCGGGGCTCATCGAGGGCGCCCACGAAGGCCTGGGCCTGGGGCACCGCTTCCTGCGCCATGTCGAGCGCACGCGCGTGCTCCTGCACCTGGTTTCGGCCGAGGACGCCTCGGCCGAGGGTCTGTTCGACGTCTTCGACGTGGTGGACGAGGAACTGCGCCGCTTCGACCCGGCCCTGGCCGACCGGCCGCAGCTGCGGGTCGTCAACAAGATCGATCTGCTCTCCCCGGACGAGCTGGCCGCGCGTCAGGCCGCCGTGGCCGCCGCCGGACAGCGGGTGCTGTTCATGTCGGCGCTCACCGGCGAAGGCGTCGAAACCGTGCTCGACGCCCTGTGGGCCGTCGCCGGCCCGCGGCGTGAAGATGGGGGAGAGCAAAAGTAGGAAAAGAGAAGAATGCCTCCGGCGGCCGGGAGGGGGGCACCCCCTCCCGGACCCTCCCGAAAGGGAGGCGGAGGCCGCTTCCATTGCCTCACGCTGGGAAATGCGGCATACTTTCCACGTTGCGCGCCTAGCGCGCCAGGAGAACAGCCATGTCCGACGCCGTAACGCCAGCCGGGCACACCGAGGCTTCTCCAGCCGGTCGTTTCGAGGCCCTGCCGCCCGGCCGCATCGAGGCCCTTCCCTCTGGCTCCGTGACCCCGACGCCGGCCGGTGCCGTCCAGGTGGGTCCGGCCGGACACGTGGAAGTGCCAACCGGGGGCGGTCATGTGGAATCCGCGCCCAGCGGCCACGTGGACGCCTCGCCCAGCGGTCACCTGGAACCGGGACAGCCCGGCGCCATCCAGCCCGGCGCGCCCGGGGTGGTGGAAGTTCCCCAGGGCGGCATTGTCAACATCCGGCTCTAATGCCCGCAGCCTGCGCCACGGCGAGAGCCGCCCAACCCCATACGAGCCATGCAAAGAGCGTTTCCCTTTCGCCGCTGCCTCGTCGCCCTGCTGTCCGGCCTGCTGCTGGCCGGCATTCTTGGCGGATGCAGCAGCCACATCACGCCCGATCCGGGACAAGTCCTGGCCGAGCAAGTCAAAAGCAGTCGCAACGCCTACTTGCGCTACGCGCAGGCCGAAGATGACGCCCGTCACGACGGGCGCCTGGAAGCAGCGGCCAAGTACCACGAGGCCAAGGAAGCCGCCCTGCGCGAATACCAACAAACCGACGAGAAACTGACCGCCTACCAGGCATCCCGCCCGAGACTTCCCTAGGCCGCCCGTCTCGTCGCACCGCGATTCCCGCGACATTCTCCGGCCGCTTCCGCAAGGAGGCGGCCGCACCCTCCTCCTCTTTTGCGCTGCCGCGCTCCCACGCCTTTCGCGTCCGCTCCGGCGGCGCACGCCACCACCTTGGTCACGCCATGGTACGGCCCGAACCATGGAAAAAGGCCGCCTCGGACGAGGCGGCCTTCATATGCGTTTGGCAATGCCCGCGCGATCAGTCGCGTCAGGCCTTGGCCGAAGCGGTGTCGCCGCTTTCGACCATCGCCTCGCTCTTGCGGGGCGGCAGGCCCGAGCCCAGGTCCAGCAGGATGGGGCTGGCCACGAACACCGACGAATAGGTGCCGGCCAGGATGCCGATGAGCATGGCCAGGGCGAAGTCGTGAATGACCCCGCCGCCGAAGAAATACAGGCAGGCCACGGTGAGCAGCGTGGTGCCGGCGGTCAGGATCGTGCGCGACAGGGTTTCGTTGATGCTTTTGTTGATGGTCTGGTCGAACGGCAGTTTCTTGCCCATGGCCCGGTTTTTCTCGCGGATGCGGTCATAGACGATGATCGTGTCGTTGAGCGAATACCCGAGGATGGTCAGGAGCGCGGCCACGATGGTGAGGTCGAACTCCTTGTCGAGCAGCGAAAAGATGCCGATGGTGATGAGTACGTCGTGCAGGTCGGCCACCACCGCGCCGAGCGCGTATTTCAGCCGCATCACAAAACACAGGATCAGCGTGATGATCATGGCCGCCACGATCAGCCAGACCGTGGGGGTGCCGAACAGTTGCAGCACGTAGATGCCGCCGGCCAGACCGGCCGCCATCATGCCGGCCGCCATCCAACGCTGCTCGAAGCGCCCGGAAATATAGATGGCGATCAGCAGGATGGAATAAAAGATGGCCTCCAGGGCCTTGCCGCGCAGATCCGCGCCCACTTTCGGGCCGACCATCTCCAGGCGTTGCACGTCCAGACCCGAATCCGGAAACGCCTTGGACAGGACCGTCTCCACGTCGGAACGCACCTTGGCCTGATCCACGTCCTGGTCCGAGGCCCGGATCAGGTATTCGTTGGCCTCTTCCTGGCCGAAACGCTGGACCGAGACGTTGCTCAGCCCGACTTCGCCCACGGCCTTGTTGATTTCGGCCACGTCCATGGGCTTGGCGAAACGGACCTGGATGGACAGACCGCCGGCGAAATCGACGCCGTAGCTGGGGCCGCCCTTGACGATCAGGGACACGAATCCGGCCAAAATGACCGCCGCCGAAAGCAGGTAGGCCAGCTTGCGGTATTTCAGAAAATTGAAGTTCGTGCCGGGCCGTATCAGCTCGAGAACCATCGCCTCCCCCTCTGGGTTGTTGCGGAAATGCCGGGCGACAAAAGGTCGGCTCCGACAGGGAGCCGTCGCCTGGAAATGGCCCCGCACCTTCCGTCAAACCCGCGCGCCTTGTCAAGACCGGCCTCCCGGCCCGAAGCGACGCGGCGGGCGGATTATCGGAAATATCGCAGGAACGGATTTTCCGGGGTCAGGATCACCCGCGAACGATGGGCCAGGGCCTTTTGATAGGCCTCCAGGCTGCGGGTGAAGGAAAAGAACTCCGGCGCCTTGTTCACGGCATCGGCCCACACCGCCGCGGCCTCGGCATCGCCCGCGCCGCGCAGGACCTCGGCCTGCCGTTCGGCCTCGGCCAGGATGACCGTGCGCTCCTTGTTCGCGCCGGACTTGATCTTTTCCATCTCTTCCGAACCCTCGGAACGGTAGAGCTTGGCCTGGCGCTCGCGTTCGGCCCGCATCCGGTCGTAGATGGCCTGGGCGTTTTCCGGGGGCAGGTCGGTGCGCTTGATGCGCACGTCCACCACCTCGATGCCGTAGGGCGACAGCAGCTCCGTGGATTTCTGCGTCACCTCGCCCATGATGTTGCCGCGCTTTTCCGACACCACGTCCTGCAGCGTGTACTGGCCAAGGGCCACGCGCAACTCGGCGTAGATGATGTCTTCCAGCCGGGCGTGGGCGCGGGCCACGGTGCGCAGCGTCCGGTAAAACAGCAGCGGATTGGCGATGCGCCAGCGGGCGTAGTTGTCGACGACGAGATTTTTCTTGTCCAGGGTCAGGACCTCGGCCGCCTTGGCCTCGTATTCGAGCAGCCGGGCGTCGAAAAAGACCACGTTCTGGATAAACGGCAGCTTGACGTGCAGCCCCGGCCCCTTGGCCTTGCCCGTGGGCTTGCCGAGCTGGAGCACGATGGCCGTTTCGGTCTGGTTCACCTCGTAAAACGACTGCATGGCCGTCACCAGGACCGCGAAGACGATTATGAAGGCCACGATGGTGGAGGTTCTCATTGGCGGCCTCCCTTGCCGGCGGCGGGTGCGGCCTGGACCGGTTTGGCCGGGGCCGGACTGGCCGGCGAAACGGCCGGCGGCTGGGCCCCGAGCGGCAGATAGGGCACCATCTGTTTGGCCGCGCCATCGCTGATGATGATCTTTTGCATATCGGAATTGGCGAACAGGTTTTCCATGGCCTCGATGTAGAGGCGTTCGCGGGTGACGTCCTTGGCCTTGTCATATTCGGCGCGCAGGGCCGAAAAACGGGCCGCGCCGCCCTTGGCCCGGCGGATGATCTGCTCGCGGTAGGCCGTGGCCTCGTTGATGATCGCCGCGGCCCGGCCCCGGGACTTGGGCAAAATGTCGTTGGCGTAGGCATCGGCCTCGTTGACCAGCCGGATCTTGTCTTCCCGGGCGCTGGCCACATCCTTGAAGGCGTCGATGACTTCCTTGGGCGGATGCACGTCCTGGAGCTGCACGGCCAGGACCTCGATGCCGCTGTCGTAGCGGTTGAGCATGGTCTGGAGCAGGGCCTTGGTGTCGGTCTGCACCTTGAGCTTGCCCGAGGTCAGGACCGAATCGATCTTGGCGTCGCCCATGACCTCGCGCATGGCCGCCTCGGCCGCGCTCTTGACCGTCTCGTTGGGCCGGTCGATCTTGAACAGATAGTCCACGGGGTTGCCGATCTGGTATTGGACGCTGAACTGCACGTCGACAATATTCTCGTCGCCCGTGAGCATGAGCGATTCCTCGGGGAGCGCCCGGCTTTGCAAAAAGGTGCCGTCCCGGGCCGTCATGGAGCGGAAGCCGATCTCCACCCGGCGGACCTGGGAAACCTTCGGGGTCTTTACGGTCTCGATGGGAAACGGTAAATGGTAATGCGGTCCTGGTCCGGTGGAGTAGACGTAGGCGCCGAAGCGCTGTACCACGCCGGCCTCGTCGGGCTCCACGATGTAGATGCCGCTGGCCATCCACAACAGGACGACCACCAGGATCACGATTTTCGGGCCACCGGGCAGCCGCTCCCGCAGGGCGGCCAATTTTTTGCCCAGATCCTCGCCGACGCGGCCGGGATCCTGCATGGGCGACCCCTGGCGACGTTTCTGCTCCGAGAGCTTTTCCCAATCCCAGTTCATTTTTGGCGGCATAGGAGAGTTGGGGGGGAAGGTCAAGGGAGACCGACGCGGCGGGCCGGCCGAGCGAACGAGGAGGATGTATGAAGCCTGTTTCTCCCGGCGTGTTCCGGGCCTATGATATCCGGGGTGTGGTCGATGTCGATTTCGACCCCGAATGGGTGGAAGTCCTCGGCCGGGCGGCGGGGACCTTTTTTCTGCGACGGGGCTTCGCCCAGGCCGTGCTCGGGCACGATTGCCGGCTGAGTTCGCCGGAATACCAGGCCCGGCTGGCCGCCGGCCTGGCCTCCTCGGGCATCGACGTGGTGTGCCTCGGCATGGTGCCGACGCCGGTCTTCTACCATGCCGTGAAGGCCCTTGGCCGCAAGGCCGGCATCATGGTGACGGCCAGCCACAATCCGCCGGAATTCAACGGCTTCAAGGTCTGGGCCGGCGAGACCACCATCCACACCGACGACATCGCCGAACTGCGCGACATCATGATCGCCGGGGAATTTTCCACCTCGTCGGGCATCGTGTGCGAACACGACATCAAACCGTCCTATATCGAAAATCTCGTCGACCAGATGGTGCTGCCCCGGGCCGTGACCGTGGTGGTGGACGGCGGCAACGGGGCCGGCGGGCTCATCTGCGCCGAGGTGCTGCGCCAGTGCGGCGCCCGGGTGATCCCCCTGTACTGCGAACCCGACGGCCACTTTCCCAACCACCATCCCGATCCGGTGGTGCTCGAAAACGTGGCCGATCTGGCCACCCGGGTGGTGGCCGAGAGCGCGGACTTCGGCGTCGGCCTCGACGGCGACGCCGACCGCATCGGCGTGGTGGACGCCACGGGACGGCTGCTTTACGGCGACCAGCTGCTGGCCATCTTCGCCCGCTCGGTGCTGGCCGTGCACCCGGGGGGAACGGTCATCGGCGAGGTCAAGTGCAGCCATCTGCTCTACAAGGACATCGCCGCCCATGGCGGCAATCCGGTCATGGCGGCCACGGGCCATTCGCTCATCAAGTCGCGCATGCGCGAAACCGACGCCATCCTGGCCGGGGAGATGAGCGGCCACATGTTTTTCGCGGACCGCTATTTCGGCTTCGACGACGGCATCTACGCCGCCGCCCGACTGGCCGAGATCGTGGCCGGCAGCGACACGCCGCTTGGCCGGATGCTCGACGACTGGCCCAAAACCGTCAACACGCCGGAAATCCGGGTGGACTGCCCGGACGCCATCAAATTCGCCGTGGTGGAAAAGGCCCGGGCCGCCTTCGCCGGCCGCTGCGAGGTCATCGACGTGGACGGCGTGCGCCTGACCTTTCCCGACGGCTGGGGCCTTTTGCGGGCGTCGAACACCCAGCCCTCGCTGGTGCTGCGCTTCGAGGCCGAAACGCCCGAGCGGCTCGCGGAAATCCGGGCCATGATCGAAACGCCCGTGGCCGGCTGGATCGGGGAGCTGGGATAATTTTGTCCCTATCACATATAATTTATAAATTAATATCTCCATGGACAACAAAGAAGATTATCGCGTTAGCGCAACTCTTACTGTTGGAGATAAAATCATAGAAAATGTTCTGTGTGAAATATATACACCAAATGAACCTTCAAAAAAACCTTTAATAGAATTTTACCCTACATTGGAACAGTTCTCTGCTCTAGAAAAAATTAGCGCATGTCAATTTCTAGCTACAATTGGAAATGGGGAAAAAATTCAAACATCTATTACATCAAGAGAAACGCATCTTTTTAATAAATATAAAAAATTTTGGGGAAATAAACTAGCAACATATTGCCGTATCACAGGAGAACCGCAGCACTTAACAATAAAAAACTATAGACGTGGCTTTACAAATCTTGAAAAAACGCTATTTCAATTTTTTCTTAGTCCCAACTCATTGCTTGAGCCAGAAGTTAAAGAGATACCTTCCTACGACGGCTCAATCAGCTGCGAACAGCATAATATCATTAAAATGTTTACAGAAGATGAAACACCGTTTTTATTTATGAATTTTTATACATACCCTAAGCGGACACATCCAACTGGCAGTTTAACAAGAAAAAAACACTTGATTTTATATGGAGAGAAAAGAATATCACCTGACAGCGTCGATGAAATTCAAGAACAATTATTTATCCCTCTTGAAAATAGCCTGTTTTTATATTCCTTCGCGACGAGAACAAGAACATCCATTTTAAAATGGGTCGCAGACAATGGTCTAGTGGAATCTAAATACTATCGCGGAGAATTTCTTTTCCCAACCGGATATTGCACATCTGCAAGTAACACACCTTTAATCAGTAAAAATGATATCGAAAATTTTCTAAAAATTGCATCACAAAAAATTAAAGAAATACAAGATAATGATTTTATTTACAATGCAATTTCTACACTTGTACCTTTCAGAGAGAAAACGGTAGACACTGAATTCATGTCCAGTTTTTCTTCTTTAGAGGCTTTGATATTACACCATAGGCGATCGTACAACCTTGAATTTATATTGGATAAAGAAATTTTTAAAAAACTGAAAAAGTATATTACCAGCTCTATAAAATCATACGATGATATTTTGATACAAAAACAAAAAAGATGCTTCCTTTACAAAAATATAAATCAGCTAAATAGAGTAACCATCAGCGATGCATACAATAATATGATAAAACACTATGGAATATATACAGGCGACATGTGGCCAGTATTTAAAACAAATGGCTCTATCGGCCTTGCTGATATTAGAAACATGTTATTTCATGGGAATGTGTTACCAAGAGATAGCGTCAAGACCGTATCGATAATGAACAAATATCTCCATGTTTTGCTTGAAAGAATTTTATTGAAAATACTTGGATGGGAATACAATAATAGCGATGCTAAAACAAGACATCCATCGATAAAAGATGATCCAAATTTTCTTGCCGCACAAAAAGAACTAAAGACATGGGTAGAGACATGCAGCGGTTACAACAAGACCACATAGCCATGAGAAAAAAAACCGTAAGAACGACATTATCCTTGTTCATCGCCATAGAATTTTGCGTTATCGTTATCTCCGTCAAAGCCCTCGCGCAGACCTACCACCCCAACCCGGCGCTCGGCGAAAAGCTGGCCAAGACGCCCTACATCACCCAGCCGAGCAATCCCGGCGGCAAGAACATCCTGGACAACAGCTGCATCTATAAAGACAGCTTCGCCCTGAGCCCGTCCGAAACCGTGCTCGACCACTGCGACGCGACCGCGGCCACCGCCGCCTTCACGGCCAAGTACGGCCGGCCCGACGTCGCAACGCCCGAGCCCGGCGGCAAAACCGCCCTCGAATACTTCCTGCTGCACAACGACAACAGCTACCACGTGAAGGTCTTCGTCGACTGCGCCGGCGGCAAGACCGAAACCTTCGCCATGGTCGAGTGCAAACGCGAGCGCAACCGGGCCAAGCCCGCGCCGCCGCCGGACCGACGCTCGTTCTGGAAAAAAGTCACGCCGTTTTAAAAAAGCACGACAAAGATGCCTCCGGCGGCCAGGAGAGGCGCTGCCTCTCCTGGACCTCTCCGCCGGGGGGCATGATGCCGGTATGAACCGGGTAGATAGTTGACAGATCAGACCGGGTACATGGTTGACACTTATGGGCACAGGAGGAAGCTCCGATGCCCTGGAAAAAGGTCAACCCCATGGAAGAGCGCGCCCGGTTTGTCGAGGAAGTGTTGCTGCAGCGGGAGTCGTTTGCGTCCCTGTGCCGCAAATATGGAATCAGCCGCGAAACCGGTTACAAATGGCTACGGCGTTATCAGAAAACGGGCAGTGTCGCGGAGCACAGTCGGGTCCCGCGACACTGCCCGCATCGGACGCCCACCGTTGTGGAATCGCTTTTGGTGGCCTTGCGCCAGGAGTTTCCATATTGGGGGCCAAAAAAACTCGTTCAACTTCTTCGGAACGAGCATGGGATACAAAAACCTCCCGCTCCAAGCACAGCCGGCGATATTTTAAAAAGGCACGGACTGATTGCCGCTCCCCGGGCAAGGCGGCGTCAATCGGCCGGGCGCCTGCGACGGCATGAACTTCTGTGTCCCCGGCAAACAAATGACGTATGGAGCGTTGACTATAAGGGCTGGTTTCGTCTGGGCGACCGGAGCATCTGTCACCCATTGACGGTAAGCGACATCTACAGCCGGTATGTGCTGGCCTGCCGTGGTTATCCACGGCAGTGCCTTGAA